>DASSHA010000058.1:0-2451 GCA_035693145.1 Candidatus Limnocylindrales bacterium | reverse complement strand
CTCGCGGGGCCGTTCAACTTCGCGTCCGCCAGCGCAACGGTCCGAGCGCTCGTCGGCCTCGCCGTCGATGGGACGGGCGCTCCCCTCCTCGGCACCGCCCAGGAGCTCGTCGTCGGATTCGCCCTCGCAGCGGCTCTCGGCATCCTCGCCGGACTGCTGGTCGGCTCCTTCCGGGTCGCGTCCGGCACGATCGGCGTCCTGCTCAATCTGCTGTTCGTGACGACGATCGAGGCGCTCCTGCCGCTCATCCTGCTCCTCACCGGCGTCGGCTTCGCGTTCCGGGTGACGATCGTCGTCCTGTTCGCGCTGCCGTGGGTCGCTCTCAACACGGCCGCGGGGGTCCGCAGCGTCGACGCCACGTTGATCGAGGTGGCCCGCGCGTACGGGTCGGGCACGCTGCGGATCGTCCGGAGCGTCGTGCTTCCGTCGACGGTCCCCTTTGTCCTGTCGGGGCTGCGGCTGGGCCTCGGCGCGGCCGTCGGTGGCGCGATCGTGTCCGAGCTGTGGGTCATCTCGAACACCGGCCAGCTGCTCTACGACCTCGGCGAGGGACGACGCCTGCCCGAATACTTCGCCGTCGTCATCCTCATCGCCGCCGCGGCGATTGGCCTGACGTCGGCGATCGAATTGATTCGTCGACGGGTGATCCCCTGGTCCGTATCCGATGAGCGGCACGATGGTTGAGCATCGAGAATCGGCGACGCGATCGGTAGAGGTCGACGGTGCGGGCGCCGCAGGCGCGGGGGTCGGTGTCCCGATGGTCGACCCGCGCGGACCAGGACCGTCGTTCGAGGCGCACGGTGGCACGAACGAGGCGCGCACGGGCCGCGCGAGGTTCGGACGTGCTGCGACAGCCGCGCTGCCGGTCGCGTTCCTGGCCGTCCTCGTCCTCGCCTGGGAAATCGTCGGCCGTCAGCCGGGCCAGTATCTCTTCCCGCCTCCGACCAAGGTTGTGCCCTTCCTCGGTCAGGCGCTTGCCAACGGGACGCTGGTCGGGCCGCTCGTCGGGACGCTCGCCTTGCTCGCGCTCGGATTCGTGATCGCGGTTCCGATCGGACTGATCGTCGGCGTCCTTCTCGCCCTGTCCGAGTGGGCGGAGAACACGCTCGGTCCGCTCGTCGTCGCCGCCTACGCGACACCGATGGTGTTGATCATTCCCGTCGTGGGGATCTATCTCGGCTTCGGCCTCGCCGCCAAGACGCTGCTCGTCGTGGCCTTCGCGGTCTTTCCGATCATCGTGAACACCGAGGCCGGCGTCCGGAACGTCCCGGGAAGCCTGGAGGAGGTGGCGCGCTCGTTCGGTGCCAGCCGGCGTCAGGTCCTCCGCCTGGTGACCGCGTGGGCGGCGATGCCACAGATCCTGGTCGGGCTTCGGCTCGGTCTGACTCGCGGATTCAAGGGCGCGATCCTGGCCGACGTCCTCCTCCTGGTCGCCAACGTCGGCTCGTATCTCCTCAAAGCGCAATCGACGTTCAACACGACGGCCCTGATCGCCGGCGTCCTCGCCATCACGACGCTTGGCTACCTGATCGTGCTCATCGGACTGACCGCCGAGCGACTCGTCATCCGGCGAACCGGCCTGTAGCGACGCGGCGCCGCCGCAGAATCAAGGACCCGCCCTCGGGGGACGCTTCAGCTCAGCCCGGCCGTGCGGCGGGCCGGGCGACGGCCGACCAGATCGCGTCGAGGAACCGGCTTGGGACCCGTCCGAGCGGCGTGACCGCGCCGAATCCCGCGGCGGCGGCGAGCTCAGAGAACCGCGCCGCCGAGAAGGGATGCGGGACCCACGGATTGCCGCGGTCGGCGTCGTATTCGACGACGACGAGGCGGCCGTCCGGACCGAGGCGGTCGGCGACGGCGCGCAGGACCGAGACGGGATCGTCCGTGAAATGGAGGCTGTTCGCCGCCAGGACGCCGTCGAACGGCCCACCGGGGAGGTCCGTCCGGTAGTCGCCGCGGATCGTCTCCAGCGCGACAGTCGGGAAGCGCGCGCCGACCGAGTCGCGCAGCCGCTCGAGGGCGCGCCGATCGCGGTCCAGGGCGACGATCGAGGCGCGGTCCCCGAGGCAGTCGGCGAGCGCAAGGGTGAATGCCCCCTCACCGGCACCGAGCTCGAGCCCGCGCGGACCGGCCCCCTCGACGCCGCCGCGGATCAGGCCGAAGTGATCGGCGTGGTTCACGCCGATCCGTCGCGATCGACGGGCCGCAATGTCGAAACCCGCGCGGCGACCGGGCCGCGCGAGATCGGGCGAGCGTGGGTGCCGAGGAGCGGGCCCGGACGACCCGCTCGGGGATCGCCTCGCCTCGAGGTCAGGCGGACTCGCCCCGTGCGGCCAGCCACTCCTCGTAGTTCGTCTCGTCGACGCCCTTGTCGACCTCGCTCTTCGTCAGGAGCAGCGGGACGCGACCCTCGCGGATCGTCTCCTCGGTGATGATGCATTTGCGGACGTC
>DASSHA010000057.1:0-53933 GCA_035693145.1 Candidatus Limnocylindrales bacterium | reverse complement strand
TCTGCTCGAGCTCCGGCGGCACCTCGCTCCAGGGCTCGGTCGACCGCGGCTGCGGCCGGGGTGCCTGGCGCTCGTCGCGCCGGGGCGGGGGCGCCTGGTTGGGGCGACCTCCGCGCTGCGGCTCGGCGTACCGGCTGACGGTCGACCCCCGGCCGCCGCCGAAGCGCTCGCGATCGAGCGCTGCCGCGTAGGCCGAGTTGCGACCGCGTCCGCGGCCCGGCTGCCCGCCAGGCGCGCGACCGCGACCGGCCTGACCGCGGCGCTGCTCCGCGATGAGGTACTCCGGGATCTCGGGCTCCTCGAAGTCGTCCTCCTCGTCGGCCGACGGAGCCGAGCGTCCGGGCGCCTGCGGCGCCGGCCCGGTCGGAACGCCGAGCTGCGAGTCCCAGACGGATCCGAACGAGCTCATTCGCGGTGCGGGCGGACTGGCGAGCACGGCCGCGGGAGCCTCCTCGTCCTCGACCTCGGCCTCGTCCCGTGCCGCGCCGCTGCCGACGGCGAGCGCGTCGGTCTCGCCGCCGCGACCGCGACCGCGCCCGCGCCCGCCTCGGCGGCGACGCCGGCGCCGGCGACCCTCGGCGTCGACCTCGTCGCCGGCCGTTCCGTTCGCATCGGCGGCGCTTCCGACAGCGTCGGCGACCTCCTCCTCCGTTGCGACGTCCGTGTCCGCCACCGCCGCGGCCTCACCTGGCACGGCTTTCGACAGCCGCTCGCCGGGCAGGACCGTGAGCGCCGCGGCGCCGCTGGCACGGCGCGTACTGGACGTCGCCGCAACCGGCTCCGGCTCGTGCGTTCGCGTACGCCCGCGGCCGCGTCCGCGCCCGCGCGACGGCCCTTCGGTCTGCTTCTCCGGAACCTCGGTCATCGACAGGTCGGCCTCGTCGCCGGCGACCCGGCGGCCCGACCGCGAGCCCTTCTCGACCTTCGCGATCTGGGTGATGTCGGTGAAGATGTCGGCCACGTCGATGAGGTCCGACGAGGTGTTGCCGCGGAAGCTGATGACCTCGACGCGGACGCCCTGCTCCTGGACGGCACGGATGGCCGGGGCGAAGTCTCCGTCGCCGGACACGACGATCGCGACGTCGAGGTTCCGCGACGTCTTCATCATGTCGACGACCAGCTCGATGTCGAGGTTCGCCTTGACCTTGCCGTCGCCGTACTTGCGGATGTCCTTGCTCACGACCTTGTAGCCGTGCCGGGCGAGGAACTGGTGGAAGTTGCGCTGGTTCTCGTTCTCGGGATCGAGTCCCGTGTATGCGTAGGCGCGCACGAAATCGCGCCCTGCGACGGCCGACTTGAGCAGCGTCACGTAGTCGATGTCGACTCCGGCTGCCTTGGCCGCATAGAAGATGTTCGCAACGTCTACGAAGACGGCGACGTTCTTGCCCACTCCGACTCCTGAGGATCTAGCTTCGGCGGGCCGCGGTTCGCGCGACCACCGAACGGGTGATGAGCGGTTCGGCGTCGACGAACCCGAGGGCCGCCCAACGGGCAAGCGCCTCGGGATCGCTCGGGCGGACGGCCTCGACGACCGTGCAGCCCTTGTTCTGCGCCGACCGCAGAAGCTCCTCGAGCACGGCGGTCGTCACTCGATCCGCGTCGTGATCGGGTGACACCACGAGCAGGTCGACCGAGCCGACGTAGCCGCCCGCCCGGACCGAGGGCCGGAGGACGAGCACGCCGCCCCCCGCGATCTCGCGCCGGGCCTCGGCCACGACGATGCTCGCGTGCGGCAGGTAGACGAGCTGCCGGAAGAGGTCCGACACCCCGAGCGGCGAGCCGCCCTCGGTCGAAGCGAGCACGTCGCCCGCGAGGCCGACGAGACGCTCGATATCGGTGATGCGGGCCGTCCGGACCAGGTATTCCACGCCGCGGGTCCACCTCGAGAGGAGGACGATCCAGACGGCTCGCGGCAGGCATCCTGATCGGATGGGGCCGCGTTCCGGTGCCGGCGCGCCGCACGGGGGGCGAGCATTCTGACGCTCGGCAGCCACGCCCGGGTCGCTCGACGACCGTCTTGCATTCGGATCGCCAGCGCCTATGATACGGCATCGCTTCGGCGGTCACCCGTGCAATCGCCCGGGTCAGGAGTCCTGCGCCGTCTCCGTCACGCACCTCCGCGCCGGAATCCCCATCCTCTTCTCGACCGGATGGGGTCCTGCGCACCCGGAGGGCAGCGGGGCGAGCGGACGTCGGCCCAGGCGGGGGAGCACGGGTACACGACCGGACACAGGAGGAGGTTGCATGAAGCTCTCGAGGGTGGCTGCCTTCGCGGCAACGGCCGTGATCGCGGTCGGGGCATGTTCGAGCACGCCCGGCAGCAGCGCCGGCGCGAGCGGCGGTGGCGGCGGCGGCACGGCCGTCAAGATCGGCATCGAACTGCCGATGACCGGCGGCGAGGCGCCGAACGGCGTTCCGACGGCACAGGGCGTCCAGCTCGCGATCGAGCAGAACCCGGTCCCCGGGTTCACGGTGACCATCAACCAGCAGGACGACGCGCTCAACGGCAAGCACGATCCGAACACGGGCGCGAAGAACATGTCCACCCTGGCGAATGACGCCCAGGTCCTGTTCGTCGTCGGCCCCTACAACTCCAACGTCGCGCAGGCCGAGATCCCGGTCAGCAACGCGGCCGGCATGATGCAGTGCAGCCCGGCGAACACCGCGGTCGCGCTGACGAAGGGCGACGCGGCGAAGGCCCTCCGCAAGACGAACCCCGACAAGATCGCCTACGTCCGCGTGGCGACGACGGACGACAACCAGGGCGCCGGCACGGCGGACATCGCGGCGAACGAGGCGAAGGCGCTCAAGGCCTACGTCCTTGACGACACGCAGACGTACGGCAAGGGTCTCGCCGACGGCTTCACCGACGCGTACACGAAGTTCGGCGGCCAGGTCCTCAAGCGTGACGGCGTGCCGGACTCCACGACGGACTTCACGAGCTACGTGACGACGGCGAAGGGCCTCAACCCGTCCATCGTCATGTACGGCGGCGTCACCACGTCGGGCATCGGCCTGTTCCGCAAGCAGATGGCGCAGCAGGGTCTCGCGAACATCCCGCTCGTGGGCGGCGACGGCATCGTCGACGGCTCGGCGGCGACCGCGAGCTCCTATCTCAACGTGGCGGGGCCGGACGGCGACGCGAACAGCTACGGCACCGTCGCGGCCATCCACGACATCCCCAACCCGGACAAGTTCAAGGCCGACTACAACGCGAAGTTCAAGTCGGACCCGGGCTCGTACAGCGCACCGGGCTACGCCTGCACGCAGATCTTCCTCCAGGCCCTCAAGTCCGTCGGGTCGGGCGTGACCGATCTCGCCCAGCTGCGCGAGAAGGTTCGCGCCTACGTCGCGGATCCGAACAGCAAGTTCGACACGGTGCTCGGCCAGGTCGCCTTCGACGCGAACGGCGACACGACGCAGCACACGATCTCGTACTACAAGTTCGACGCAACGTCCAAGGACTGGGCGTTCTTCAAGCAGCGTGACTTCACGGCCGATCCGGTCAAGTAAGCAGGCGCAACCAGAAGGCCGGGGCTCCGATGATGGCGCCCCGGCCTTCGTGCATCATCCGCCGAGACGCATGAGCAGCGGGGGCTCACGCCAACGAGAATGATCAAGCGATGACGACTGCTGCCGCCGCCGGCTCCGGGGCCGCCCGGGCGCGTCCCGACCTCGGCCGCTGGAGCACCCCGATCGCCCTCGCGGTCGCGCTGGCGGTCGTCTACCTGCTGATGGTCCTGGGCGCCGGCGCACAGGCCCAGGAGCAGTTCATCAATGCCCTCACGATCGGCGCGATCTACGCGCTGATCGCGCTCGGCTACACGATGGTCTACGGGATCATCGAGCTCATCAACTTCGCCCACGGCGAGATCTTCATGTGCGGGTCGTTCGTCTCGTGGTGGCTGCTGACGACGCTCGGCTTCTCGGGCGCGATCAGCGATCCGATCGTCCTCGTCGTCGTCCTCGTCCTCGCGTTCGTCGTCTCGATGGTCGTGATGGGCGTCGTCGGCGTCGTCATCGAGCGGCTGGCGTACCGGCCGCTGCGCAACGCGCCACGGCTCGCGCCGTTGATCACGGCGATCGGCGTCAGCTTCATCCTCCAGAACATCATCTTCGTCGGGATCAGCAACTCGATCGTCACCACGCCGCAGATCATCCCGAACCCGACGTTGACCATCGGTCCGGTCGTCATCCGGGCGATCAACCTGTTCGTGATCGTGCTGGCGCTCGCCCTGATGACCGGTCTCCAGCTCTTCATCAACCGCACCGCGCTCGGCCGGGCGATGCGCTCGACGGCCATCGACCGCGAGGCGGCGCAGATCATGGGCGTCGACATCAACTCGACGATTGCGCTGACGTTCTTCATCGGGTCCGCGCTCGCCGGCGCCGCCGGCGTCGTCCAGGGGCTCTACTTCGGCGTGACGGTCTTCAACATCGGCTTCCAGGCGGGACTCAAGGCGTTCACCGCGGCTGTGCTCGGCGGAATCGGGAACACGACCGGTGCCGCCATCGGCGGCTTCGTCATCGGCTTCATCGAGGTCCTGGCGTCGGTCTTCGGGTTCGGACGGTGGAGCGAGGCGGCGGTCTTCACGACGCTCGTCCTCGTCCTCATCTTCCGGCCGACCGGGATCCTCGGCCAGCAGCTGGCGGACCGGGCATGAGCGGCGTCGCCGCTCGGTTCGGTGCCGTCCGGTCCTTCTTCGGCCGCCACCAGTCGCTGTCGATCGTCGTGATCGCGCTGCTCGTCACGGTCGTCCTGCCGATCGCGTCGCTCGTTCCGCCGTTCAGCGGCTTCGGGACGCAGAAGGACTTCGTCGGCGGCTTCGCCGACGCCGGCGTGTTCGTCCTCCTCGCGCTGGGATTGAACGTCGTCGTCGGGCTGGCCGGCCTGCTCGACCTCGGCTACGCGGCGTTCTTCGCGATCGGCGCCTACACGTACGCCTACGGTGCCTCGGGCTTCACCGGCCTGGACGTCCCGTTCTGGGTCATGCTCCTCGTCGGCGCGCTCGTCGCGGCCGTCTTCGGCCTGCTGCTCGGCGCGCCCACCCTGCGGCTCCGCGGCGACTACCTGGCGATCGTGACCCTGGGCTTCGGCGAGATCGTGCCGGTCGTCTTCCTCAATGCCGACACATACACGAACGGCACGAACGGGATCACCGGGATCGCCCAGCCCAGCCTGTACGGGCTGTTCGGGATCAACGGCTTCGGCTTCACCGACCCGTGGCCGTACTACCTGACGATCGTCGGGATCATCACGATCAGCATGATCTTCCTCTACCGCCTCCAGGACTCGCGCCTCGGGCGGGCCTGGGTCGCCCTGCGCGAGGACGAGCTCGCCGCGGCGAGCATGGGCATCAACACGATCACGACGAAGCTCCTCGCGTTCGCGATCGGCGCTTCCACGTCGGGGCTGGCCGGGGTCTTCTACTCGGCCAAGCTGTCGACCGTCTCGCCTGGCGACTTCGGGTTCACGGTGTCGTTCACGGCGCTGGCGATGGTCGTCCTCGGCGGGATGGGCAACATCTGGGGCGTGTCGGCCGGGGCGTTCATCATCTACGAGATCCAGAGCCAGGGCCTCAAGCAGCTCGACGCATTCGTCAAGTCGCTCCATCTCGCCCCGATCGGCCCGGTCGATCTCGGCTCGATCAACTTCCTCAACTACCAGTACCTGCTCTACGGGCTCGCTCTCGTCCTGATGATGCTGGTCCGCCCGGAGGGACTCTTCCCGAGCCGGCGACGCCGGCGTGAGCTGCGCGAGGAGGGTCCGACGGACGAGATGACGTCGCCTGACCCGGTCGGCGGCACGTGACGGCGGACATGGGCCCGGCGGCCCTCGCCGCCAGCGCGGCCGCGGACACCGCTGCGGCAGGCGGACCGATGATCCTGCATGCGAACCGGATCACGAAGCGGTTCGGTGGGCTGATCGCCGTGCGATCGGTCGACTTCGACATTCCCGAGGGCTCGATCGTGAGCCTCATCGGCCCCAACGGCGCCGGCAAGACGACGTTCTTCAACATCATCGCGGGGCTGACGGACCCGACCGATGGCACGATCGACTTCGGCGGCGCTCGCGTCGTCGCCCGACCGCGCCGGGCATGGGCCGAGCCGATCTTCTGGTTCGTGCTCCCGGTCGTCGCGCTCGCGCTCGCCGCCGTCCTCGTCGTCAGCGGCCAGCGCGTCGGCGGCGAGGTGCTCGTCCTCGCCGCGCTCGGGCTGCTCGTCGCGTCGCTGCTCATCGCGATCATCCGGCCGCCGTGGTACGTCCGCCTGCTCACCGGCATCGGCGTCTTTCGAAGCGCCCGGCCGAACGAGATGGTCGTCCTCGGCATCGGGCGGACGTTCCAGAACATCCGGCTCTTCGGAAACATGTCGTCGATCGAGAACGTGCTCGTCGGGATGCACAGTCGCCTGTCGGCGACGCCGCTCGATGCCGCGCTCCGCCTGCCACGCCACCGCTCGGAGGAGGAGACAGCCCTGGTCCAGGCCCGCCGCTGGCTGACGTACGTCGGCCTGCGCGGCAGGGACAACGAGCTTGCCCGAAACCTGCCCTACGGCGACCAGCGCCGGCTCGAGATCGCGCGTGCGCTGGCCAGCCGGCCGCGGCTTCTGCTCCTCGACGAGCCGACGGCCGGGATGAACCCGGTCGAGACCGCCCAGATGACCGAGCTCATCGGCCGGATCCGCCGCGAGCTCTCGATCACGATCCTGCTGATCGAGCACGACATGCGCGTCGTCATGGGCGTCAGCGACCGGGTGACGGTCCTCGACCACGGCGAGAAGATCGCCGAAGGGACGCCCGACGTCGTGCGTGCCGATCCCCGGGTCATCGAGGCCTACCTGGGCAAGGGAGCGACGGCATGACGGTCGCCGCCGCACCGGCCGAGGAGCGACCCGCAGTCGGGCCGCGCGTGCTCCTGCGGATGACCGATGTCCATACCTACTACGGCCACATCCACGCACTGCAGGGCATCTCGCTCGAGGTCCGCGCGGGCGAGGTCGTGACCCTGCTCGGCGCGAACGGTGCCGGCAAGACCACCACGCTGCGCACGGTCCACGGCCTCACGCACGCGCGCGAAGGCACCGTCGAGTTCGACGGCCAGGACATCACCCGGCGTCCGGCGCACGAGCTCGTCCGGGTCGGCATCGGGCAGGCACCGGAGGGTCGCCGGATCTTCTCCCGGATGAGCGTCCTCGAGAACCTCCAGATGGGGGCCTACAGCCGGCGCGGCGAGAGCAACCTCGACGAGGACTACGAACGCGTCTTCGGGCTCTTCCCGCGGCTCGCCGAGCGCCGCCACCAGCACGGCGGCACGCTCTCGGGCGGCGAGCAGCAGATGCTCGCGATCGGCCGGGCGCTCATGACCCGTCCGAAGCTGCTCCTCCTCGACGAGCCATCGATGGGGCTGGCCCCGATCCTCGTCGAGCAGATCTTCTCGATCATCGAGGACATCAACCGCCAGGGGACGACGATCCTGCTCGTGGAGCAGAACGCGCTCATGGCGCTGCGGGTCGCCGGTCGCGGCTACGTCCTCCAGACGGGGCGAATCGTCCGGTCGGGGGAAGCGCGCGCGCTGCTCGACGACGAGGAGGTTCGCAAGGCCTACCTCGGCGGCTGAACGCTGCCGCGCAGGTGGACGGCCGGCGTATCGTGGACCGCCACGGTGGACACCTCACCGACGCCGGTCGTGACGGTCCGGGTCGCTCGCTCGCGACCCACGGCACGTCGTGCCGTCGTCGTCGCCACGATCGCCGTCGTCGTCGCCGTCCTCAAGCCCTGGCCCTCGGCGCCGCCGGCGAACCCGGCACTGGCGGCGGTGATCGGCGGGCCGAGCACGGGTCCCGGCGCCACCCCGTCGTCGATCGGTCCCCCTGTCGTCCGTCCCGACCCGTCCGTCGGGCATGACCAGATCGGCTGCACCGGCGGCGGCTGGCAGGTCGTCTCGCTCGACCGGCTGGCGGACTGGACGGTGCGGACGTGGGTGCCCGCGACACCCGTCGTCGCGGCGGGACCGCTGGACCCGGCGATCCCGCGACTAGCCCTCGACGGGCGCGCCGTGCTCGGCGTCGGCGCCTGCCGACCGATCATCCCGTCCGGCGCCGGCGGCCCGACCGGATCGGTCGGCGCGCGGATCGTCGCTGCCTGGACGCGCGCGGACGGAGCGGTCCGGCCGCTCGGCGTCGGCGTGCCGGGCATGGTCGGCGGCGGGCGACCCGACCCGAGGCTCGCGATCCTCTATCGCCCGGCCCAGCCGGGGGCGAAGGGTTCGATCGCTCACTCGTGGCCGGCGGGCGAGTTCGTGCTCGAGCTCGCGGCAACGGATTCTGCCGACCGCCCGACGGACGCCGAGCCCGGCCGCTGGATCGCTGTCGCCGTGTCCGGACCGACCGGGACCCGCTAGAAGCGCTCCCGTTCGAGGCGGACCTCGTATGCGGCGCGGCAGACGATCGCCACGCCGACGATCGCGAGCCAGAAGCCGGGCGCGCGGTCAGGCAGCAGCCCTGCCGCGAAGTCGCCGAGCAGGCCGGTCGGCCAGAGCAGGACGCCGACGACCCCGAGGACCGCCAGGAGCGCGAAGGAAAGCCATCGATCGAGCGCCATCGGCCGCTCGGGCGATGCGTACGGGAGCGCGACGAGGGCGAGCACACCGAGCGCCGCCACGAACGCGAGGAACCCTGGGCCGTCGAACGCATGGAGCTGGCGCGCCGGCAGCTCGCCCGCTCCGCCGCCCGTCGAGTACCACGGCAGGATGGACGCAGCGAGGATCACGAGCGCCCCCGCCGCGGCCAGAAGTCGCGCGCGGCCAAGCGGACGGCGATGCATCTATTCGGGGCTCGAGTAGACCTCGGGCCGGAGGACGCCGACGAACCGGAGGTTCCGATAGAACTCTCCGTAGTCGAGCCCGTATCCGACCACGAACCGGTCCGGGATCGTGAAGCCGATGTAGTCGACCGGGATCTCGACCAGCCGACGCGCGGGCTTGTCGAGGAGCGTGCAGATCCTGAGGGACGCCGGGTTCTTGCCGCGGAGGTAGCGGAGGAGGTAGTTGAGCGTCAGGCCGGTGTCGATGATGTCCTCGACGATGAGGACGTCCTGGCCTTCGATGCTCGACGAGAGGTCCTTGAGGATGCGGACCAGACCGGACGATTCCGTCGTCGCGCCGCCGTACGAGCTGACCTCCATGAGGTCGATGCGGACGGGCAGCGTGAGCGCGCGCATGAGGTCGGCCATGAAGGGCAGCGACCCCTTGAGCACGCTCACGAGCGTCACCTGGCGACCGGCGTAGTCGGCGCTGATCCTCGCCCCGAGCTCGGCGACCTTCGCGCCGATCGCGTCCTCGTCGACCAGGATCTCGCCGACGTCGCCGTTGAGGTCGATCGCGCGGCTTGCGGTCGCGTCGGTCATCGGCCGGCCCCACCGGGCAACCCGGAGGAGGCCGCGGTGGCGTCCTGGCCGGGCCCACCCAGCCCGTGGCGCGCAACGCGGCGCTGCCGACGGCTCGATCGATGGCCGACGCTCGCCCGACCGTCGCCGGCGACGGCGGGTGTCGACGGAGCCCCGCCAGGCGTCGCATCGGCGCTGGCGATCGAACCCGCCACGGCGGCCCCGACCGACGCGGGAGCCGGAGCGGGCACGACTTGACCGCTCGTGCCGGACATGTCGTCGACGAGCGCGAGGCGGCCATACTTGAGCATGAGGGCCCGGAAGTCGCGCGCGTAGAAGAGCTTGATTCGGATCGCCGGGTAGAGCTCGCGGAGCCGCCGCAGCTTGCGGTTCTTCTTTCGGACGAGACGCTGCTTGAGCGTCGTCATCTCGAGGTACAAATCGAGCTCCGGGAGCCAGAAATCTGGGGCGAAGCTCTCGACGACCGCACCCTCGAGGTTCCACATGATCGGGAACAGGTGGGGCTCGTACTCCCAGCGGACCTCGTAGAAGTCCAGGATCCGCGCCATCTCGGCCTCGCTCGCGTGAGCGAACGCCGGTCGCGGCCTGGGGGGCGACTCCATCGACGGCCAGTGTATCGAGCGAGCGATCGAGGCGTCGCCAGCCGGAGGCCTTCTCCGGATACCCACCGGGAGTATCATCGGGTCGTGACTGCCCGCTCCACCCGACCGTCCGTCGCACCTCCCAGGACGAATGGTGCGGCCGCACCGACGCCCGTCGCCGCACCCGCGCCCGCTGGCCGCGAGGCGACGTTCCGGCACTCCTACACGAAGGACAAGGCGCAGCTCCTCCGGCGCCTGTCGCGCCTCGAGGGCCAGGTGCGTGGGATCGGACGGATGATCGAGCGCGAGGAGTACTGCGTCGACATCCTCCAGCAGACGGCCGCCCTGCGCGCCGCGGTCGACGCGCTGTCCGTGCTCGTCCTCGAGGACCACATCGCCGGTTGCGTCCGGACGGCGGCCGAACGCGGCGAAGCCGAGGCCTACGTCGACGAGGTCATGGACGTCGTGCGACGGACCCTCGGTCGGCCCATCAGGAGCGCGCGCCCGGCCTGACGGTACGGAGCGTGGGACTTCCGGGCCGGAGTAGGCGAGCCGGACGGGGGATGACGCCGATCTTCGGTCGGACCGACGATGGTTGCCCCCGGCGAACGACCGGCCGAACGAGCGCCTGCATGACGCACCCTCGCGATCCCCTCCCCGCGATTGCCCCGACCCTCCCGGCACCGCCGCGCTTCGTCGAGCGTCGCGAGCGACTGCGCCGTGCGGCGGACCGGCAGCTCCACGCCGAGCGGGGCATGCTGGCACGGGCGCTCGACGTCCTCGTCGCGGTACCGAGTGCCGAGGCACGCCTGGCAGCGATCCTCGAGCTGCTCGCGACGACGGCGCGGGCTCGGCGGGCAGCAGTCCTGGCGACGGCGCCCGAGCGTCGTGTCGCCGTCGCCGTCAGACCGCTCGAGCCGCTGGGCGATGCCCAGGCGCTCGCGGCATGGCTCGACTCGACGGCACCGAGATCGAGGGCTCGGCGTGCCGCGGCCGGCACGGCACCGGTCTCGTTCGTCGAGCTCGCGCCGAACGAGCTGACGCCCTCCCGGCGTCGTCGGGATGCCGATGAGGACGTCGACCACGGCCGCGAAGGTTCGGCGGACGCCGCACCCTCCTACGCCTGGCTGCCGATCCCGGGTGGCGATCTGGCCCTCGGCTTCGACTTCCGCTCGGGCGAGCTTGCCGCCTCGGTCGCCGAGCGGTTGCCGCCGGAGCTCGTCCGGCACTTCGCGGCTGTGCTGTCGATCGTGAGCGAGCAGCTCCGCGACGAACGGGAGCTCGCAACGATCCGCGCCCGGGACGACGAACGGACACGCTTCGTGTCGACCGTCGCGCATGAGCTCCGGACCCCCCTGACCGGGCTGACCGGGTACCTCGACCTCATCCTGGACGGCCGGGTCGACGATCCCGCCGTGAGCCGCGAGTTCCTCGACCGCTGTCGGGCGATCGCCGGGACGATGGCCGATCTCGTCGGCGACCTGCTCGAGCTGTCGCGGCTCGAGGCCGGGACGCTGCAGCTCGTCCTCGCGCCGTTTACCCTCGCCGACGCGGTCGCCCAGGTCCTCGACGCCGTCGCTCCGCTCGCGCTCGATCGCGACATCGAGCTGACGTCCGATCTCCCACCCCGGCTTCGCGCCGCTGTCGGCGACCGACGACGCGTCGACCAGATCCTCACCAACCTCGTCGCGAACGCCATCAAGTTCACGCGATCTGGGTCGACGGTCGAGGTCGTCGCCGACTTCGACGGTCCGGTTGCCCTCGTCGCGGTTCGCGACGAGGGCGCCGGGATCGACGCCGGCGATCGGTCGCGGATCTTCGAGCGCTTCCACCGCCTCGCCGCGCACGAGCGAGTCGCCGGGACCGGCCTCGGGCTGGCGATCGCTCGCGACCTCGCGCGCGCGATGGGCGGCGACCTCGATGTCGCCTCGGTCCCGGCGTCAGGATCGAGCTTCCTCCTCGCGCTGCCCGGTCCGTCGCCGGCGGACGACGAGACGATCGGATCCACCCTCGCGGCACGAGTCGCGCTCGAGGAGGTCCGGCTCGAGGAGCGGGCGCTCATCCGGCGGCTCGGCGCCGCCGTCGGGGCGGCTGACCTGCAGCGAACTCGTGGTGCCACCCGGTCCGCCGCCGGGAGGTCAGCGGAGCTGGCGTCACACCCCGGTCGGCCGAGGTTGCGACTCCTCTCGGCGACGACCGCGGATCGACAGCCCGCGCGCTAGGCCGGACCGACCCCTTCTCCACATCCGCCTCGGTCGTCGAGGCGGCGCGCTCACGTGGCGGGTGGCGTTATCCACATCATGACGAGGCGATGGTGGATTCGTGGACAACCTCGTTGACAGGCGCCGGCTGCGGTCCCTACGGTGCGGTCTCCGCACGGGTCGACCCGACCGGGGAACGCGAGGCGCGAGGGGCGAGGAGAGATCCACGCCGCGAAACCGGACGCAGCGCGCAAGACCGGACACGAGCGCCCGGAGCGATGACGACGACGCCGGGAGCGGCCCTCGGGCGCGGATCGCGAGACACGAGTTGTCGCGGGTGATCCGCCCCCGGGAACCGCTCCCGACGCGCGTTTCGGACACCCCGCATCTGCCCGAGCCGTACGCGCGCACGCTCGATGCCGGGCTGCGTGAGCTCGGTCTCGCGCTCTCGGACGAAGCCCGGATCGAGATCGACGGGCACGCCCGACTCCTGCTGGCGTGGACGACGGCGGTGAACCTGACGGCCATTCGCGACCCCGTCGACGTGGCGCGCCTTCACGTCCTCGACAGCCTCGCCGCTGTGGCGCTCCTTCGCCTCCGAGGCGTGGAGCAGCTCATCGACCTCGGTTCGGGGGGCGGCTACCCGGGCATCCCGCTGGCGGCCGCGCTTCGTGCCCGCGCGCTCCTCGTCGAGTCCGTCGGCAAGAAGGCGACATTCCTCGAGACGGTGGTCGCGGCCACTGGGCTCGCGGGACGCGTCGACGTCGCTCCCGTGCGAGCCGAATCGCTCGGCGCGCGCGTCGCCGCCACGAGAGCGACGGCGGTCACCGCTCGGGCCGTCGGATCGCTTGCCGATCTCGTCGAGCTGGCGTTCCCGGTGCTTGCGCCCGGCGGTCGGCTGGTCGCATGGAAGCGCGGCCCGATCGACGACGAGCTCGCGGCCGCTCGTGAGGCCGCCGGCGCGCTCGGGGACGGCAGGGTCGAGGTCCACTCGATCCTTCCGTCAGTCCTTTCGGGCCACCTCCTGGTCGAGATCGAGAAGCGCGCCCCCACCCCGCGCGGCTTCCCGCGCGACCCCGCGGCTCGCCGGCGCCGGCCGTGGGGCACGCCGCTTTGCTAGGCTGCCGCGCGAATGCGCGTCGCCGTCCTGTCGGACATCCATGCCAATCTCGTCGCGCTCGACGCCGTGTTGGGCGCGATCGGCAGCGTCGACGCGATCTGGCAGCTTGGCGACGTCGTTGGGTACGGCCCGGAACCCGACGCCGTCGTGGAGCGACTTCGGACGCGCGGCGCGCGAGGTGTCCGGGGCAACCACGATGCCGCCGCGCTCGGAGGGCCCGAGATCGAGTGGTTCAACCCGGACGCCCGTGCGGCGATCGAATGGACGCGCGACCGGATCGGCCCCGCCACGCGTCAGTGGCTGGGCGAGCTGCCGGAGACGATGACGGAGGCCGGACACCTGCTCGTCCACGGCAGCCCACGCGATCCGATCTGGGAGTACGTGACGAACAGCGCCGTCGCCCGGGCGAACCTGGCGGCACTGGGGAACGACACGACGATCGGGCTCCACGGCCACACCCACGTTCCGATCGCGTTCCGCGAGGACGACGGACGAATCGAGGTCATCTCTCCCGGCGACGGGTCGACGCTTCGGCTCGACCGCCGGCGCGTGCTGCTCAACCCGGGGAGCGTCGGCCAGCCCCGCGACGGGCAGCCAGCTGCGAGCTGGCTCGAGATCGACACGGATCGCCGCGCCGTGACCTGGCACCGGGTCCCCTACGACGTCGCGGGCGTGCAGGCCGCCGTTCGTTCGGCCGGCCTGCCGAGCCGGCTCGCCGAGCGGCTGGCCTTCGGCCTGTGACGGCGCCGTGATCGGCGGCCGACGGCCGCTTCCCGGTCGCAAGCTCGCCGACCGGCGCGTCCGCGTCGACCGGCCTCACTCCGCGTACTTCCGCTATACGGGCCCGGGGCGGATGACGGCGAAGGCGGCGGCGAGCGAACCGACGACCCCGACGGGGCGCGCGTGGGCGACCGTCAAGCGCGTCCTCATCGGGCGCCCCCTCGCGTCGGAATCCGAGCTCGACGAGCGGCTGTCGAAGAAGAAGGCGCTCGCGATCTTCAGCTCGGACGCGATCAGCTCGTCGGCCTACGCGACCGAGGAGATCCTGCGTGTCCTCGTCGTCGCGGGGGCCGCGGGGCTGGCGTTCGGGATCGAGGTCAGCATCGCGATCACGATCCTCCTCGTGACCGTGGCGATCAGCTACCGGCAGGTCTGCATCGCCTATCCGACGGGCGGCGGCTCGTACTCGGTCTCGAAGCAGAACTTCGGGCGGCTGCCGTCGCTCGTCGCGGCGTCGGCCCTGCTCATCGACTACACGATGACCGTGGCGGTCTCGACGACCTCGGCCGTCGAGCAGATCACCTCGGCGGTCCCGGGACTGATCGACGAGCGAGTCCTGATCGGCATCGCCGCCATCGCCCTCATCACGCTCGGCAACCTGCGAGGCCTGCGCGAGGCCGGCAACATCTTCGCGGCGCCGACGTACCTGTTCGTCGGGTCGGCCCTTCTGATGATCGCGATCGGCGCCTTCCGCATCGTCGTCCTCGGGGAGCACGCGGCCTACTCCGACGCGGCTCTCGGACCGACCGGCCAGAACCTCGCCGGGCTCGACGTCGTCCTGCTGCTGCACGCCTTTGCCGGCGGGTCCGTCGCCCTGACCGGCACGGAGGCGATCGCCACCGGCGTGCGCGCGTTCAAGCCACCCGAGGCGAAGAACGCCGCGACGACGCTGCTGGCGATGGCCGGCCTGCTCGGGGTCCTGTTCATCGGGATCACGTTCCTCGCGGTGAACTTCGCGATCGTTCCCGACCCGGCGTCGACGCGGACCGTCATCTCGCAGGTCGCGGGCCGGATCTACGGCGACGGAACCCTGCCGTTCTTCGCCTTCCAGGCGTTCACCGCGCTGCTCCTGTTCCTCGCCGCGAACACCAGCTTCAACGCGTTCCCGCGGCTGCTGGCGATCCTCGCGGAGGACGGCTTCGCGCCCCGTCAGTTCAGCTTCCGCGGCGACCGCCTCGCGTTCAATCGCGGCATCGTCGTCCTCGCCGTCGTCGCGGCGACGCCGATCATCATCTTCGGCGGCGAGACCCACCTGCTCATCCCGCTCTACGCCGTCGGCGTGTTCATCGACTTCACGATCAGCCAGTCGGGGATGATCCGGCACTGGCTGACCGAGCGGTCGCCGGGCTACCGGCGACGGCTCTCGATCAACGCCTTCGGCTGTGTCCTGACCGCGGTCGTCGCGGTCGTCGTCATCGGCTCGAAGTTCTTCGACGGCGCCTACCTCGTCATCGCGCTCATTCCCGTCCTCGTCGCGACGATGCTGTTCATCCGCCGCCAGTACGACGCCGAATCGGCCGAGCTCCACGTGCGCGAGGAGGGCGTGATCGCCGGGCCGCACCGCGAGCAGCGCGTGATCGTCCCGGTGCCCGGGATCAACCGGGCGGTCGTCCAGGCCATCAACTTCGGGCGGACGCTCACGAGCGACGTCCGGGCCGTCTTCGTGACGGACGATCCCGAGCTCGGCGAGGCGCTCCGGAAGCGCTGGGATCGCCAGCTGCCCGGAGTGGAGCTGGTCATCGTCGAATCTCCGTATCGCGCGCTCGTCGGCCCGGTCATCGCCTTCCTGGACGTCCTCGACCAGGCGTGGCCGCCGGACAAGGAGGCGCCGGTCACGATCGTCGTGCTGCCGGAATACGTCGCTCGCCACTGGTGGGAGCGGATCCTCTACAACCAGGCCGCACGACGGCTGAAGACGGCCCTCCTCGGTCGCGAGCACACGGTCGTCGCCGACGTGCCGTACCGCCGCGGCCACCTCCGCCACGAGCTCGCGGTGCCGCCGAAATCGTCCATGGGAGCGGGCGAGCGCTGATCGCCCGGGCCGACCCGGCACTCGTCGTTCCGGTGATATCGTTCCGGCCGGTCTCATCGCCATCTAGCGCTCCGGCGAGACCGGAGCCGTTCCCGGAGCAGCCCGTCCGGTGCCCGAACAGAAACCGCGCCCCTTCGAGCGGGCCGTCATCGCCCTCAACGGCGGCGCGGGCGACGCATCGCTCGTCCGACTCGTCGCGCATGCCGGTCACGGCAAGGCCGAGCTGGTCGCGGTGCACGTCGTCGAGATCGACTGGACACTCCCGCTCGACGCGGACGTCGCGGGTCGGTCGGAGGAGGCGATGCGCGTGCTCGATGGCGCCGAGGCCGCTGCCGAGGCCGCGGGGACGACCCTCGAACCGGTCCTGCTGCAGGCGCGCGACGTTGGCGCGGCAATCGTCGACGAGGCCGTCGAGCGGAAGGCGGACCTGCTCGTGCTACCGCTCGCCTACCGAACCCGCTTTGGCGGAGACTTTGCGCTCGGCCGGACCGTTCCGTACGCCATGCGCAACGCGCCGATGGCCGTCTGGGTGGTCCGGGAAGCGATGACCGAGGAGGCGCGATGAACGCGGTGATCGTTGGCTGCGGGCGGGTCGGTGCCCTGCTCGCCGAGACGCTCGACGCCGCCGGCCACGACGTGCTCGTGGTCGACACCCAGACGCTCGCGTTCGAGCGGCTGCCGGCGACGTTCTCAGGCCGCGCGATCCGCGGCGATGGAACCGACGAGGACGTCCTGCGGCGAGCGGGCGCGGAGCATGCCGACCTGTTCCTCGCCTTCACCGAGGGCGACAACCGGAACATCATCGCCGCGCAGCTCGCGACAGAGGTCCTCGGCGCGAGTCGGGTGGTGGCGAAGGTCAACGATCCGGTCCGGGCGACCGCCTACGCGGACCTGGGGATCGCGACCCTGTGCCGGACGAACCTCATGGCCGACGCGATCAACGCTTATCTCGGCCTCGCCCAGCAGTACCCGTCCGGCGTCCAGGTCCCGACCGGCCATCATCCCGGTGGCGAGCACCACGAGGCCCCGGGGGCCGTCGGTCGCGGCGTCGCCGTTCCCGCGGAGGAGACCTGATGTTCGTGCTCGTCGTCGGCGGCGGGAAGGTCGGCTATTACCTCACCAAGGAGCTCGTGGCGGCGGGTCACGAGATCGTGCTCATGGAGAAGGACGCGGCGCGCGCTGCGCAGATCGCCGACGAGATCGGCTCGATCGTCCTTCCCCACGACGGCTGCGAAGGTCGCTACCTGGCCGCGGCCGGCTGCAATCGTGCCGACGTCGTCGCCGCCGTGACGGGTGACGACGAGGACAACCTCGTCATCTGCCAGATGGCGAAGCACCACTTCGACGTGCCGCGCTCGATCGCCCGGGTGAACAACCCGAAGAACGAGGACCTCTTCCGTCATCTCGGCGTCGACGAGATCATCAGCCCGACGCGGATGATCCTGGGCTCCATTGAACAGGACATCCCGGTCCACGAGCTCCTCCACCTCGCCGCGCTCGGCGAATCGGACCTCGAAATCATCGAGGCGCAGCTCCAGCCGGCATCACCGGCCGTCGGCCGCTCGCCACGCGACCTCGCGATCCCCGCAACCTGCTCGCTGTTCGCGGTCGTCCGCGACGGCGAGGCCGAGCCGCTCGCCGCCGACACCGTCCTGCGCGCGGGCGACAAGGTCATCGCCATCGGGCGAGCCGAATGCGAGTCCCGGCTCCGCGACGAGCTGCTCGGCGGTCCGGCGGATGGCGAGGAGCCGAGCGGGGAACTGCAGACGAGCGCCCTCGGAACCCGGACCGCCCCAGCCAGTGGCAACGAGCCTGGCCGCTGGTCCGAAGGAGCGGGCTCGCGCGGTCCACGGCGCGGCGCGAGCACCGACGGCCGGCCGGACGACGCAGCCCGCTGAACCCGGGGCCGGTGTCCTGCCGGTCCCGCGCCCGATCTCGCCGCGCGGCGCCATCCGTCGCAGCCTCCTCGTGTGGGGCTGGGGCGAGCTCGCGACCGGTGGCCGCCGCGGCTTCCTGCTGGTTGTCGCCGAGATCGCCGCCGTCGTCACCTTCGTGTTCGTGCTCGCGCCGTACAGCGCCGGGTCGGCGGCCGGGCTCGTCTTCCTCGGTGGCGGCGCATTCGTCGCGGTCTGGGCGGCTCAGGCGCTCCACGCGGAGCGACGGGCGGCACGCGGGATCGCGCCGTCCCACGACCCCGTCGGGCACGGTGCGGCGATCGAGCTCCTCTGGCTCGCTCCGATCGTCGTCGCCGGCGCGACCGCCTTCTGGACGATGAGTGGACCGTCGGCCTCGCCCGAGAGCGTCCTCGCCGCGTACGTTGACTCGTGGCGGGCCGGCGACGTCGCCGACGCGAGTGGTCTGTTCGCCGTCGTCCCGGATCGTGCCTCGCTCGCCGCGTCCTGGGCGCGCCAGTCGGCACGGCTGTCGAACGAGACCATCCGGGCGTCGGCCCAGGCGGGCCCGAATGGCGGGATCGACCCGGAGGACCCGTGGGCATCGCTTCGTTGGGCTCCCTCGACGGGCGCCTCGCCGAGCTCGACGCTCGGGCTCGACGGTCGGCCGGTCGTCGCCGCGACCATCGTCCGCCACGACACGGTCCGCGACTCGTTCCTCGGGCTCGTCCCGACGACCAGCCAGCGGCTCGCCGTGGTCGAGGACCTCGGCACGGTACGACTCCGGACCGTCGACCTGCCAGGCCCGTTCGCAGGCGCGCCACCGGTCGTCGTGTGGCGGATCGACGAGCTCGACCTGCTCGGCGAACGGGTCGGCAGCCGCTGACGGGAGCTCCGCGGCGAGGACAACCAGCGCCCCACCACCGGGTGCCAGGAGTAATGGCGAGTTCATTGTCTGAAGCCTTGACAACGCTATTGTCAGGGTTCTAGGATTCGTCGTGTTCGGGCAGGGGCCCGGCGGCCGCACTCGATGCGGCCATATCACGGATTGTCATGGAGGTGTGCGAGATGTCGATCGTGCGCCGACGCTCCCCGTTCACGGAGCTCGAGTCACTGCGCGCCGCGATGGACCGGCTGTTCGAGGATTCGCTGCTCGGATCAAATCGATACGGCTCGGCGTACCAGACGCCGATGCCGGTGAACGTTCGATCGACGGGCGATGAGCTCGAGATCGAGGCGGCCCTGCCGGGCGTGAAGCCCGAGGACGTCGAGCTGACCGTCGAGGGAGGGACGCTCGTAATCTCGGCGACCAGCCGGTCGGACGAGGACGACGAGCGCGATGGCTATCTCGTCCGAGAGATCCGACGCGGCTCGTTCGCCCGGACGATTGCGCTGCCGACGGGCTACGAGCCCGACCGTGCGTCGGCGCGCTTCGACGACGGCGTGCTCAGGGTGGCGATCCCGAAGGCCGAGCAGCTCAGGCCCAGGCAGATCCGCATCAATGCGCAGTCGGACGAGGCACACCTCGAGCAGCCGCACGTCGAGGCCGGGTCGGGAGGCTGATCGCATGGCCACCCGCCGGCCCGGCCAGGACCCGACGCGACCGGTCTACGTGATCAGCGTCGCGGCGAGCCTCGTCAGCGTGCATCCGCGGACGTTGCGGATCTACGAGGACGAGGGCCTGGTCTGCCCGGCGCGGACGCCGACCAACATCCGCTTGTACAGCGAAAACGACATCAGGCGGGTCCTGTGGATCCGCCACCTGACACAGGAGCGCGGCGTCAACCTCGCCGGCATCCGGCTCCTGTTCGAGCTCGAGGAACGGCTCGGGATGCGGATCCTGGAGGCGCTCTTCGATGAAGGGGCGGCCGCGCGTGCCGAGCGCGACGCGGACGGCGACGGAGACGACGAACCGGATCAGACCGGTCGGTCGGCAGCCTCTCGCTCGCCCACCTTCTGACCAGCTTCCAGACGACCAGCAATCCCGGCCAGGACCCGGCCGAGCAGACAACAGGAGACCTCGATGGCAACCCCCGACAGCGGAGAGAACCGGACCGCCGGCGAGACACGCGAGCTGCCGCTCGTGGCGCTTCGCGAGACGGTGATCTTCCCCGAGATGATCGTGCCGCTCCAGGTCGGTCGCGAGAAGAGCGTCAACGCGCTCAACGCGGCCGTGGCCGGCGGTGGCCCGATCGCGCTCGTCACCCAGCGCCAGGCGGACCAGGAGGAGATCGACGATCCCTCCGAGCTCTATGGCGTCGGCACGCTCGCGAAGATCGCCCAGGTCGTCCAGCTCCAGGACGGAACCGTCCGCGCGATCGTCCAGGGCCAGGGCCGGCTCCGGCTCGACAGCTTCGTCCAGACGAGCCCCTACCTGCTCGCACGCGTGGAGGAGCTCCACGAAGCGCCATCGACCGACGTCGAGGTCCAGGCGCTCATGCGCTCGGTGCAGAGCCAGATCGAGCAGTACGTCCAATCGGGCGCGCCCGTTCCGCCCGAGGCCGCGGTCGCGGCCCGGAACATCACCGAGCCGGGCCTCCTCGCCGACATGGTGGCGTACAGCCCCGACATGACGACGGAGCAGCGCCAGGAGCTGCTGGAGACGATCGACGTCGTCGAGCGACTCAAGCTCGTTGCGGGCTTCCTCGCCCGTCAGATCGAGATCCTCGAGCTGAAGGGCAAGATCCAGTCCGAGGTCAAGTCCGAGATGGACAAGACCCAGCGCGAGTACATCCTCCGCGAGCAGCTGAAGGCCATTCAGCGCGAGCTCGGCGAGGACGACCCGCAGCAGGCCGAGATCAACGAGCTCCGCGACAAGGTCGAGCAGTCGGGCATGCCCGACGAGGTTCGGACGCGCGCCCTCAAGGAAGTCGATCGGATGAGCCGGATCCCGTCGGCCTCGCCGGAGGTCGGGGTCATCCGGACGTACGTCGACTGGCTCGTCGGGTTGCCGTGGAACGCGTCGACGGACGACCGACTGAACATCCGGGAGGCTGCCGAGATCCTCGACGAGGACCACTACGGCCTCGAGAAGATCAAGGAGCGGATCCTCGAGTACCTCGCGGTGCGGACGCTCGCTGACACGATCAAGAGCCCGATCCTGGCCTTCGTCGGACCGCCCGGCGTCGGCAAGACGTCGCTCGGCAAGAGCATCGCCCGGGCGATGGGCCGCAAGTTCGTGCGGATGAGCCTCGGTGGCATTCACGACGAGGCGGAGATCCGTGGTCACCGGCGGACGTACATCGGCGCGCTGCCGGGCCGGATCATCCAGAACATCAAGACGGCCGGCTCGAACAACCCGGTCTTCATGCTCGATGAGGTCGACAAGATCGGCATGGACTTCCGTGGCGATCCCAGCTCGGCTCTCCTCGAAGTTCTCGACCCCGAGCAGAACAACACCTTCCAGGACAACTACCTCGAGGTGCCGTTCGATCTCAGCAAGACGCTGTTCATCGCGACGGCGAACCTGCTCGACCCGATTCCCGCCGCGCTCCGTGACCGGATGGAAGTCGTGCAGCTGCCCGGCTACACCGAGCAGGAGAAGATCGAGATCGGCAAGCGGTTCCTCGTGCCGAAGCAGCGCGGGAACCACGGGCTCACCGAGAAGCAGATCGAGATCCCGGACGAGACGATGGTCCAGCTCGTCCGTGCCTACACGAAGGAGGCGGGCGTCCGGAACCTCGAGCGCGAGATCGCGAACGTCATGCGCAAGGTCGCCCGGTCGGTTGCCGAGGGCCGCAAGCGCAAGACGGTCGTCGACATCAAGCGCCTCGAGGAGTACCTCGGCCCGCCACGCTTCGAGTACGGCGAGCTCGAGCCGGAAGACCAGATCGGCTCCGCGACCGGTCTCGTTGTGACCGAGGTCGGCGGCGACGTCGTCGCGGTCGAGGTCACGAAGATGGAAGGCAAGGAGGACTTCATCCTCACCGGCCAGCTCGGCGAGGTCATGCGGGAATCGGCCCGGGCGGGGCTGTCGTGGACGCGGGCGCATGCTCGCGAGCTCGGCATCTCGCGCGAGACGTTCGAGAAGCACACCCTCCACATCCACGTTCCGGCCGGCGCCATCCCGAAGGACGGCCCGTCGGCGGGGATCACGATGGCCCTGGCGATCGTCAGCGCGCTGACCGGCATCCCGGTCCGCAAGGACGTCGCGATGACCGGCGAGATCACCCTCCGCGGTCGGGTCCTGCCGATCGGCGGGCTGAAGTCGAAGATCCTGGCCGCCCACCTCGCGGGCGCCCGGATGGTCATCCTGCCGCGCAAGAACGAGAAGGACTTGCGCGACATCCCCGAGGAGATTCGCAAGCAGATCAAGCTCGTCCTGGTCGACTCGATGGAGCAGGTCCTCGAAGCGGCGCTCCGGCGAAAGCCGACGCCGCTCCAGACCGAGCCGCCGAAGGTCGTCAAGGGCGACGACGATCTGACGCCGGAACCGGAGAGCCGTGTCCGGCGGACGACCTTCCCGCCGGCCGAACAGCCACCGGTCGTCGTTCAGGGGCACTGACATTGGACGCCGCCGAAGCGGGCCATCCCTGCGTCAGCCGGTCGGGGCGCCAGGCGCGTCCGTCCGGCTCCGTCGGGCTGGCCTCGCTTCGACGGCGATTCGCCACTCGAGGAGTGGCTGACTGATGGAATACAAGGACTACTACAAGAGCCTGGGCGTGCCGAGGACGGCATCCCAGGCGGAGATCAAGAAGGCGTTCCGCAAGCTCGCCCAGAAGCACCATCCCGACCGGAACCCCGGTGACAAGACGGCCGAGGAACGGTTCAAGGACGTGAACGAGGCGAACGCGGTGCTGTCCGACCCCGAGAAGCGCAAGGCGTACGACACGCTCGGCGCGAACTGGGAGGAGCTGTCTCGCGCCGGCGCCGGTGCCGGCGCGGGACGAGGAGCAGCCGGCGGCGCCGCGAACCCCTTCGGCGCCGGCGGGCCGTTCGCCGGCTATGCGGGGTTCGGCGGCTCGCCCGAGGGCGGCGGCGTGCGATACGAGTTCCGGACGAGTCCGGGCGCGGAAGGGTTCAGCGACTTCTTCCGTGCCTTCTTCGCCGGCGATCGTGCGGACGCCGCCACCGGACGTGCCGACCGCGGCCGAGGAGCGCCGGCCGGCGCGTCGTTCGCGGACATCCTTGCCGGGCTCGGCGTCGACGAGAACGGCACCGCGGCCGGCGCCCGCAGCCGGAGTCGATCGAGCGGGCAGCCGGCGGCGCTACCGGCGATCGAGGCCGAGGCCGACGTGTCACTCGAGGAGGCGTACCTCGGGACGGCCCGGCTCGTCGAGGTCGACGGCAAGCGTCTCGAGGTGAAGATCCCGCCGGGGGTCACCACCGGTACCCGCATCCGGCTGACCGGCCGGGGCCCGGACGGCCGCGACCTCATCGTCGTCACCCGGGTTCGGGCCCATCCCGTCTTCTCGCGAACCGGCGCGGACCTCGAGCGGGAGCTGCCGATCAGCCTCAGGGAGGCGCTTCTCGGCGCCGAGGTCCCGGTCGGAACGTTGAAGGGCCGCGTCCTGCTCAAGATCCCCGCCGGCACGCAGAACGGTCGGCTCTTTCGGCTCGCCGGCCAGGGGATGCCGCGCTTCCGCGGCGAGGGCCACGGCGACCTGCGCGTTCGGACGCGGGTGGTCCTGCCGACCGACCTTTCCGACGAGGCGCGAGCGGCCGCTCAGCGTTTCCTCGACCTCGTCGAGCAACCCGACCCGCGCGCCGGCTGAGCGGCGCCAGCGGAGCACTGAGAGCCAGGAACGAACCGATGCAACTCGACCGCTACACCCAGAAGGCCCAGGAGGCGATCGTCGCGGCGCAACGCCTCGCCGAGCGCCTCCACAGCCCCGTCCTCGACGCGGAGCACCTCCTCTCGGCGCTGCTCGAGCCCGACGACGGAATCCCCTCGGAGACCCTGCGCCGGCTCGGCGTCGACCTCGTCGCCCTGCGCGGCGACGTGGCCGCCGCGCTCTCCCAGCGGGCCCGGATCGAGGGAGGCTCCCTCGCGCTCGACGCGAGGGCGAAGCAGGTCCTCGAGCGGGCGGAGGAGGAGGCACGCCGCCTGGGCGACGAGTACGTCTCGACCGAGCACCTTCTGCTCGGCGTCCTCGATGCGGGCGGCGAGGCGCAGCAGATCCTCGAACGAAACGGCGCGACGCGCGAGGCCGTCCTCGGGGCGCTCCAGTCGCTACGCGGCGGTCAGCGCGTGACGTCGCAGAACCCCGAGACGACGTACGCGGCGCTCGAGAAGTACGGCCGCGACCTGACGGCCGAGGCGCGGGCCGGAAAGCTGGACCCCGTCATCGGCCGCGACGAGGAGATCCGGCGGACGATCCAGGTCCTCTCGCGGCGCACGAAGAACAACCCGGTCCTCATCGGCGAGCCGGGTGTCGGCAAGACGGCGATCGTCGAGGGTCTCGCCCAGCGGATCGTCCGTGGCGACGTGCCCGAAGGTTTGAAGGACAAGCGCGTCGTCGCTCTCGACCTCGGCGCGCTCATCGCGGGTGCCAAGTTCCGGGGCGAGTTCGAGGAGCGCCTCAAGGCCGTCCTCAAGGAGATCAAGGATTCGGGCGGCCAGATCGTCCTCTTCATCGACGAGCTCCACACGGTCGTGGGCGCCGGCGCGGCGGAGGGCGCGATGGACGCATCCAACCTCCTCAAGCCGATGCTCGCGCGCGGCGAGCTCCACACGATCGGCGCGACGACGCTCGACGAGTACCGCAAGCACATCGAGAAGGACGCTGCGCTCGAGCGGCGCTTCCAGCCGGTGCTCGTCGACCAGCCGACGGTCGAGGAGACCATCTCGATCCTCCGGGGCCTCCGTGAGCGCTACGAGGTCCACCACGGCGTCCGGATCACGGATTCGGCGCTCGTCGCCGCGGCGACGCTGTCCAATCGGTACATCACCGAGCGCTTCCTCCCGGACAAGGCCATCGACCTCGTCGACGAGGCCGCGAGCCGGCTCCGGATGGAGATCGATTCGATGCCCATCGAGCTCGATGAGCTCGAGCGCCGCCGCATCCAGCTCGAGATCGAGCGGGAGGCCCTGCGCAAGGAGAAGGACGACGCGTCGAAGGCACGGCTCGAGGCCCTCGAGCGCGAGCTGGCCGAGATCGAGGAGGAGGCCGGCGCGATGAAGCAGCGCTGGTCGGCCGAGAAGGACGCGATCGCCGCGATCCGGTCCATCAAGGAGGAGCTCGAGCAGACCCAGGTCCGGATCGACCAGGCGCAGCGCGAGACGGACTACGAGACCGCCGCCAAGCTCCGCTACGGGACCATGCCCGAGCTCCAGGCCCGGCTCAAGGATGCCGAGGCGGCGCTCACCGCGCTCCAGGGCGACGGCCGGCTGCTGAAGGAGGAGGTCGGCGCCGACGACGTCGCCCAGATCGTCGGCGCGTGGACCGGCATTCCGGTCACCAAGCTCATGGAGGGCGAGACCGCGAAGCTCGTCCAGATGGAGGAGCGCCTGCACCGACGCGTCGTCGGGCAGGAGGAGGCCATCCAGGCCGTCTCCGACGCTGTCCGACGGGCGCGTGCCGGCCTCAAGGATCCGCGACGTCCGATCGGCTCGTTCCTGTTCCTGGGACCGACGGGCGTCGGCAAGACCGAGCTCGCGCGAGCGCTCGCCGAGTTCCTGTTCGACGACGAGCAGGCAATGGTCCGGATCGACATGAGCGAGTACATGGAGAAGTTCGCCGTCTCGCGGCTGGTCGGCGCGCCTCCCGGCTACGTCGGCTACGAGGAGGGCGGCCAGCTGACCGAGGCGGTCCGCCGACGGCCGTACCAGGTGATCCTGCTCGACGAGATCGAGAAGGCGCACCCGGACGTCTTCAACGTCCTGCTCCAGGTCCTCGACGACGGCCGCCTGACCGATTCGCAGGGTCGAACGGTGGACTTCAAGAACACGGTCGTGATCATGACCAGCAACGTCGGCAGCCAGGTCGTCCAGGGCTTCGCCGGCCGGCCGGACGAAACGGCCTACGAGGAGATGAAGCGGCAGGTCACCGAGGCCCTGCGGCTCCAGTTCCGGCCCGAGTTCCTCAACCGGATCGATGAGGTCATCGTGTTCCACGCGCTCGGCGATGCCGAGCTGGCCGCGATCGTCGACCTCCTGCTGGCCGACCTCCAGCGCCGCCTCGCCACGCAGGACCTCGCGCTCGAGCTCACGCCCGCCGCGCGATCGGTCCTCGTGCGGGACGGGACCGACCCGGCGTTCGGGGCCCGACCGCTCCGCCGGACGATCCAGCGGCTCGTCGAGAACCCGTTCGCGCGAGCCCTCATCTCCGGCGAGTTCCATCCCGGCGACCGCGTCGTCGCGGATGCGGACCCGGTCAGCGGCACGCTCATCTTCCGTGCCGACGACCGGACGGTCGTCGCGGAGTCCGGCGGTCGCCGCGACGCGCGAGCGCGGAGTGGTGAGCCGGCGGTCGTCGGCGCTCGCGGCGGAGATGACCGCATCTGGACCCCCGGCGGCGACCGCAACGATGGCGGCGGGCGACCGAACTGAGCGTCCGGCGGGCGATGCGCTTCGACGTCGCCGCTCGCCGGCTCGCCGTCCTGCCGGCGGTGCTGCCGGCGGGCCCGGCCGTCCTCGTGCCCGTCCGGCTCACCGCGGACGGCGACGAGGTCCGCGAACGGATCGCGCTCGCTGACCTGCGCGAGCGGCCCGCGGCCGTTCTCGTGCTGGTGTTCCCGGGCGCGGACGGCGAAGCGTCCGTGCTGCTGACCGAACGGGTCGACCGCGGCGGCCATCATTCGGGCGAGGTCTCGTTCCCCGGCGGGTCGACCGAGCCACACGACGACAGTCCGGCGGCGACCGCGATCCGCGAAGCGGCCGAGGAGGTCGGTCTCGACGGGGATGCTGTCGGGCTCGCGGTCGTCGGGCAGCTCGAATCGTTCTGGATCCCGGTCAGTGGGTTCCGGGTCACGCCGATCGTCGCCGTCGCGGACCGCCGGCCGACCGGCCTGCGCCCGGCGCCCGCCGAGGTGGCTCGCATCGTCGAAGCCCCGCTCTCGGCGTTCCTGCCCGACGCCCCGATCGAGATCGTCGAGCGGGAGGTTCGCGGGTGGCCGCTCCGCTACGGGGCCTACCGCATCGACGGGCTGTCGGTCTGGGGTGCGACGGCGCGGATCCTGGGGCAGCTCGGTGCGCTCGTCTCGACGGCTCAGGCGGGCTCGCCCTCGGCAGGGTCGTAGCCGGGGACGCGAGCGTCGTCGCGTAGCCGGCCCGCTGCGCGCGGCGTCGCGCCGGCCCCTTCCGGTAACAGGCGGACGGCCGAACCCTCGAGCGCCGGGGTCGCCGCGCCCGTGGTGAACTCGACGATGAGGGCGCGCATCGGACCGTGCTCGGTCCACGCGCCGTGGACCACGTCCGCAGGCCAGAGGACGGCGTCGCCCGCGGCGACGCGCGCCTCCTCCGGACCGACGCGGACCCAGCCGCCGCCCTCGATCACGACGAGCCAGCTCGGGTTCGGGTTCGAATGCGGCTCGATCGAGGCACGACGCGCAAACGCGACCTCGGAGATCGAGCCGCCCGCGTCCGTCGTGATGACCTGTCCGTCGACCCCGACCGTCCCGGGTGGGCCGTTCGGCCGTCGATGACCGACGCCGAACCGCACGACGTCCACGCTCAGCGCCGGCGACGCCGTCGGACCGGCTTCGGCCGGATGGTCGACTCTGGCCGGGTGAACGTCTGGCGGGAGATGTAGCGCTGCCTCGCGAGCTGACGCTCGTAGGCCGCGACGATCGGCGGGAAGCGGATGAACCGGACCCACAGGAAGACGGCGACCATGAGGAGCTCGGTCGTGATGACGAACAGGAAGTCGAACACGAAGAGCGCGTAGGTGAGCAGGAGGAAGAAGGAGATCACGCCCGTCCACAGCAGCCACTCGTAGAGCTCGAGGTATGGCGGGTGGTGGCGGAGCTGGCGCGTCCGGACGTTGTAGAGGACGACGAGGAGGACGAGCAGGACGCCCGACGCGACCACGGTCGGCCAGAAGAGATCGGGAAAGTTCACGCTGTTGAAGGCCTTGAACAGGTACTCCCAGGGCGCGATCGTCACGTCGTCCTCGCAGTCGGTTCGGTCGGCTGGCGGCCGAGCATACAACGGCCGCACGCTATACTCGCGCAGCCCTTCGAGGCTGGCGGGCGGTTGCCGCATGACCCCGCCGAGCCGCGCCCACGCCGTCCGTGCCGTGGGATGACGACCCGCTGGGAGGAGGAAGCCCGGGGTGCGAGCCCTCTTCTCGGTCGCGAGCCGCGACGGCATCGCGCAGTTCGCGCGAGAGCTCCAATCACTCGGCGTCGAGATCTTCGCGACCGACGGGACGAGAGATCACCTCGCGGCCGAGGGCGTCACCGTCGCCTCGGTCGCCGAGCTGACGAATGCGCCGGCGCTCGTCGGTGGCCAGGTTCGGACGTTCCACCCGGCCGTGTACGCCGGGATCCTCGCCCGGCGCGACGTGCCGGAGCAGCTCGCCGAGCTGGGCTTGAACGGGATGGCCCCCATCGACCTCGTTGCCGTGAACGTCAAGCCGTTCGCGCCGGCGGTCGGGGCGCGACTCATCGGCGTCGACGAGGCGATCGAGATGATCGACGTCGCGGGCGTGGCGCTGCTGTCCGCTGCCGCCCGCAACGCCGCCGGAGTCGCGGCGATCGCCGATCCAGCCCATTACCCGACGGTCGTCGAAGAGCTGCGCGCCCTCGGCGGTCTGTCGGCCGAGCTGCGGACGCGACTCGCGGCCGAGTCGTTCGGCGTCGTCGCCGCGTATCACGCCGAGATCGCCGCCTACCTGAACCAGCTGTCGGGCAACCAGTTCCCCAACCGCCTCGCGATGGTCCTCGAGAAGGTGTCGGACGTTCGCTACGGCGAGAACCCGCACCAGCGGGCGGCGTTCTACCGCGAAACGACGCATCGGAGCGGGACGCTCGCCGACGCGGCGCAGGTCCAGGGTGCGTCACCGTCGTTCAACGACCTGCTCGACCTCGATGCCGCGTATCGGATCGCCCGCGACTACACCGCGCCGACGGTCGCCATCGTCAAGCACACCGACCCGGTCGGGCTCGCATCGGCCGACGCGCTGGCCGACGCATACCGTCGGGCGCTCGAGACGGACCCGGTCGCCGCATTCGGCGGGATCGTCGGCGTCAACCGGACGCTTGACCGGGCGACGGCCGACGAGATCGCCGCGAACAGCTACGAGGCCGTCGTCGCGCCGGGCTTCAGCGACGACGCGCTCCGCGTGCTGCGCGACAAGTCGACCCTCGAGCTGCTCGCCGTGCCGCCGGATCCGATCGAGGGGATGCGTGACTATGGGATCGCGAACCTCGACTTCAAGCGGGTCGCCGGAGGCCTGCTCGTCGAGTCACTCGACACGCTGGGCCTCGACCGCGGGCAGCTCCAGGTCGTGACCCACCGCCGGCCCACGCTCGAGGAGCTGACCGACCTGCTGTTCGCGTGGCGCGCCGTCCGTCACGTCCGTTCGAACGCGATCGTCCTCGCGCGAAACGCCGCCACCGTCGGGATCGGCGCCGCCCAGGCGAGCCGGACGGTGTCGGTGGAGATCGCGCTTCGCCGGGCGGGAGACCGCGCGCGCTTCGCCGTCATGGCGTCGGACGCGTACTTCCCGTTTCCGGACGGGATCGCGCTCGCCGCCCAGGCGGGTGTCACCGCCATCATCCAGCCCGGCGGCTCGATCCGCGACGAGATGGCGATCGAGGTCGCTGACCGCCACCACCTGGCGATGGTGTTCACCGGTCGCCGGCATTTCCGACACTAGGACGGTTCGACGAGGTACTGCATGGAACAGCTGCTCGCGCTCGAGATGGTTCGCGTCACCGAAGCGGCGGCGCTCGCCTCGGCCCGCTACATGGGCCGCGGCAAGCGCGACGAGGCGGACCGAGCGGCCGTCGAGGCGATGCGGACGACGATGGACGAGATCGACATCGACGGCCGGATCGTCATCGGTGAGGGCGAGCGTGACGAGGCCCCGATGCTGTACATCGGCGAGCGCGTCGGACGGGGCGAGGACTCCGAGGGCACGCCCGAGGAGATCGACATCGCCGTCGACCCGCTCGAAGGCACGAATCTCGTCGCGACCGGATCGGGCAACGCGATCACGGTCCTCGCGGCGTCGGAGCACGGCGGGCTCCTCCACGCCCCTGACACGTACCTCGAGAAGCTGTGCGTGGGTCCGATCGCGGCGGGCCGGGTGGACATCACGAAGTCGCCGAGCGAGAACGTCCACCGCGTCGCCGAGGCCCTCGGCCGGCGGGTCAACGACATCACGGTCATCATCCTCGAGCGCGAGCGGCACACGGAGCTCATCGCCGAGGTTCGCGCCACGGGAGCCCGGATCAAGCTCATCTCCGATGGCGACCTGTCCGCCGCGATCTCGTGCGCCGTCTCCGGGACGGGCGTCCACGCCGTGATGGGGACCGGCGGCGCGCCCGAGGGTGTCCTCACCGCGGCGGCGCTGCGCTGCCTCGGTGGCGAGATCCAGGCACGCTTCCGGTTCCGCAACGACGAGGAGCGCGAGCGCGCCCGGAAGATGGGCGTCGAGGACCTCGACCGCGTCTTCTCGACCGAGGACCTCGCGTCCGGCAACGAGATCGTGTTCGCGGCGACCGGGGTGACGCAGGGCGATCTGCTCAACGGCGTCCGGTTCTTCGGCGGCGGCGCCCGGACCCATTCGCTCGTCATGGCCTACCAGACGAAGGAGATCCGCTTCATCGACACGGTCCACATGTTCGACCGGGATCGGCCGCCTGCCGTCCGCCTCTAGGGCTGCCAGCTCGAGCTGACGGGGTCCCAGGTGGCGACGCGCCGGACGGCGTCCGCGCCTTCGGCGCGTTCGCGCCGGTCGCGGGCCTGCCCGACCGTCTCCGACCAGCCGGGCGGCGTGAGCGCCGGGGCGAGGTCCGCCAACGGGGCGAGGACGAACAGGCGGTCGGCGGCCTCCGGATGCGGGACGACGAGGATCCGGCGATCCGGCCGGCGACCGAGGTCCGCGGCGGCGTCGACCGACAGGCCGTCCGGCGGGCGCTCCACGACCAGCCGGTGCGGGCCGAACAGCAACAGGTCGAGGTCGAGCTCGCGCGCCGCCCAGCGCTCGTGCGGGCGACGGCCGAATGCGCGCTCCAGCCGCTTGAGTGCGACGAGCAGCGCGATCGCGGCGGCCGCGGGATCGGCCCCGCCGGGGACGTCGATTGCGACGACCGCGTTGCGAAACTCCGGCTGATCCTCGACGCCGACCGGGCGCGTCGCATACAGCGCCGAGACCTCCGTGACGCGAGCGCCCGGCAGCACGTTCAGCGCCGCGACCGCGTGCGCGAGCGTCGTCGCCGCCTCGCCGAGGTTCGCTCCCAGCCCGACGTAGGCGCGGACGCGGCCGGCGGGACGGCGACGTCGGTCCGGCGGCTCCGGCTCGGGGACTAGATTCGCGGGCATGGGTTCCGTCGTCGCCGTGATCCTCCATCGGCCCGCGACATCATCCGCCGGCCCGCTGGAGCGCGGCCTGGCCGACGCTCGCCGCGTGCTCGCCGATGAGCTTGCCGCTCGCCTGCGGGCTGCGGGCGCGTCGGAGTCGCGGGTCGTCACGCAGCCGCCCGACGATACCCCGTTCGGCGCCCGCCTCCGGGCGATCGTCGCCGACGGGCTGGCGCCCGGGCAGGGCCTCATCGTCGCCGGCGGCGGAAGTGCTGCGCTCGCGCGGCCGGAGGACCTCGTGCCGTTCGTCGCGACCGCCGCGAGCCGCACTGCTGTCGCCCGCACGAACAACCGCTACTCGGCCGACGTCGTCGCGCTCGGCGACCCGACCGTCCTTCGAACCGTTCCCGACCTGCCCTCCGACAACGCGCTGCCTCGCTGGCTCACGGAGGTGGCGGGCGTCCCGGTGGCCGACGAGGCCCGCCGTTGGCGCCTCCAGGTGGACGTCGACAGCCCGCTCGACCTCGAGCTGCTCGGCGGCTCGCGCAGGCCGGGTCCGAACACCGACGGCGCCGTCGTCCGCGACCGGCTCGCCGCGGTTCGAGCGGTCCTCCACGACCGTCGGGCCGAGGCGCTCGTCGCCGGCCGGACCTCCGCCCGGTCGATCGGCTGGCTGGAGCGCCGGACGGCCGCGAGGATCCGGGCACTGGTCGAGGAACGCGGCCTCCGGGCGAGCTCGCCGCTCGCGCTGGGCGCAGGTTCACGCCACCGACGGGCGCGACCGCCGACCTCGCTGCTGGGCTCCCTGCTCGATACACACGGCCCCGCGGCGCTCGGTGAGATCCTCGCCCGCCACGCAGACGCGGCGCTCGTCGACTCGCGCGTCCTGCTCGCCCACCGGCTGGGCGCCGACGAATGCGCGTGGCCCCCGGCCGAGGACCGGTTCGCCTCGGACCTGCTGCTCGCCGAGCGGGTCCGCGACCCATACCTGCGCGCGCTGACCGAGGCCGCCCGCGACGCGTCGATACCGATCATCCTCGGCGGACACACGCTGGTGGGACCCGGCATCCGGCTCGTGGCATCGGCGTAGCGGGATGAGATCCTTCGACGCGCCACTGGCACGGCGGCCGGCAGCACGATCGTTGCCCGACGTCGCATCGGACCCCGACCTGGTCGCGCGGATCACGGCCGAGATCGAGGCCGAAGGTCCGATGACGTTCGCGCGCTTCATGGAGCTCGCGCTCTACGACCCTGATCACGGCTACTACTCCACCGCGCAGGCGCGTCCCACCCGCGACGGCGATTTCCTCACCGCTCCGGAGCTCCACCCGATCTTCGGGCGTGCCATCGCCCGCCACGTCGCGGCCGTCTGGCAGCGGCTCGGTGCACCCCGGGACTTCACGGTCCGCGAGTACGGCGCGGGCTCGGGCGCGCTCGGCGAGGCGATTCTCGAGGGCATCGCGCATGACGAACCGGCGCTCGCCGCTACCGTGCGTTACGCGCCCGCGGAGCACAACTCGCACCGGATGGCGGAGCTCCGCAAACGCCTTGCCGTCGCCGGGTTCGGCGACCGGCTCGCGCCCGCGGAGGGGCCACTCGTCGGTGTCGTGCTGGCGAACGAGTTCCTCGATGCGCTGCCCGTCCACCGCGTCAGGGGCGCCGCCGACGGCGGGCTGCGCGAGCTCATCGTCACCGTCGCCGACGGCCGGTTTACAGAATCCGAAACCGCTCCCTCCACGCCCCTGCTGGCGGCCAGGCTTGCCGCCGACGGCGTCCGTCTCGCTCCCGGACAGGTCGCCGACGTCCGGCTGGCGGACGAGGCATGGCTCGCCGAGGTCGCTCGCGATCTCCGCGGCGGCGTCGCGACGATCGTGGACTATGCGCTGCCGGCCGCGGAGCTCTACCGGCCGGCGAGAGCTGACGGGACGCTCGTCGCGTATCTCGGGCATGTCGCGCACGACGACCTGTTCCGTGCCGTGGGCCGTCAGGACCTCACGGCCCACGTCGACCTGACCGCGCTCGAACGGGCGGCCGCGGCCGGCGGGCTGGAGCTGCTCGGCGAGGCGAGCCAGGCGGCGTTCCTCGTCGCCAACGGCCTCGCTGACCTGGTCGAGGAGGTCCGGTCGAATCGAGCGACCTCGCTCGCGCAGTGGTCAGAGCTGCGCGCGTCCGTCGCGCGGCTGCTGGATCCCCGCGCGCTCGGCGGCTTCCGCGTCGTGGTCCTCGGCCGCGGCGTCGCCTCCGACCCACCGCTGCCCGGGCTTGCCGCCCCCCACACGGGAGCCGGCGCGTAGGGCGTTCACCCTATTGCGACGGCACGTTGGGACCCGCCACGCTGCGACGATCGGGCACGCACCCCGCGCGTCCCGTTCGCCGCCGGGGAGCGGACGCGAACCTGCTCGCGCGCTCGGCGCGCCCGCTCCCCGTCCCACCTCGCCGCAGCGCCGGGCGCCGCCGCGAGGGCTCGCGGGCCGCCTCGACCGGCAGGCTCCACGGGACTCCCTTGCTAGAATGCCGATGCGGCCCCGCCGTGCCGGTCGCGCACTTCGCTCACGCACGGCATCCCGAGATGAACGTCGCGGGCCCCGTTCGAGCGGCCCGCACCGAGGAGCGCCTTGAGCGGCATCTGGTACGTCGTCGGCTTCGCCTTCGCCGGGGTGTCGTTCGTGTTCCTGACGATCGCTGCCGCATGGGTCATCTCGCACCGGAACCGGGGGGACATTCACAAGGGCCTGCCGTACGAGTCGGGGATCGACACATTCGGTGATACCCACGGCCGTTTCGGGCTCTCGTTCTACATCTACGCCCTGCTGTTCGTGGCGTTCGACATCGAGGTCATCTTCATCTACCTCTGGGCGATCATCTTCCGGGACCTCCTCATCGGCGGCTTCGTGAGCATGCTCGTCTTCGTCGCGATCCTGTTGCTCGGGCTCGCGTACGCGTGGCGAAAGGGGGTGCTCACATGGCGATGAGCACGAGCGGTGGCGGTTCCCGGGATCCGAAGGACCCATACCCGAACGCGACCCAGATGCCGGCGGACCAGCCGGGCAATCGCGAAGCGGCGCTCGTCCCGTCGGATGGACGCGACCAGATGACCGCTCCGATCGTCGTCCCGAATACGCTCTGGCAATCCATCGACCCGACCGCCTACGCGGCCGGACCCACCGCCACGACCCACCTCGCCGAGGTCGAGCGGTCAGGCATCGCGTACCGCGACGACGCCCGCTGGGCCGCGCTCCAGGCAATCCCGACGAAGGCGGACCTCGTCCTCGACCTCCTGCGCGCGAACAGCCTCTGGCCGCTCCTGTCGGGGCTCGCCTGCTGCGCGATCGAGATGATGTCGGCGGCGACATCGAAGAACGACATGGATCGCTGGGGGATGTTCCCGTTCAGGGCGTCGCCTCGGCAGGCGGACGTCCTCATCGTCGCCGGGACGCTGACGACGAAGATGGCCGGACCGCTCCTGCGGCTCTGGGAGCAGATGCCGGAGCCCAAATGGTGCGTCGCGATGGGCGACTGCACCGTCTCGGGCGGCCGCTACAAGCGGTCCTACAGCGTCATCGAGGGCATCGACCGGATCATGCCCGTCGACGTCTACGTTCCCGGCTGCCCACCGCGACCGGAGGGCCTGATCTTCGGGATGATGAAGCTCCAGCAGCTCATCAAGGACCGCCGCGGGCAGTGGGACCAGCGTGCGGTCGGGCCCAACGTGCCCCAGGGCGTCTAGGTGGATCGCGCCCTCCGCCGTCGGCTCGAGTCACGCTTCGGACAACGCCTCATCGGGCCCGTCCGGCAGCGTCACGACGAGACGGAGATCCGGATCGCCCCGGGCGTCGTGCCCGAAGTCCTGACGGCTCTCCATGACGAGCCGGAGCTGGGGTTCGAGTTCCTGGCCGACCTCGCCGGCGTCGACACGGGTCTCGTCATGCAGGTCGCCTATCACCTCTGGAGCGCGACGACTCCCGACTGGCTTCGGGTGGTCGCGGACGGGCTGTCGCGCGAAGACCCGCGGGTCCCGTCTGTCACGTTCCTCTGGCCGGGCGCCGAGTGGATGGAGCGCGAGGCGTACGACATGTTCGGCATCACCTTCGAGGGCAATCGCGACCTTCGACGGATCTACATGCCGCCTGACTACACCAGCTTCCCGCTGCGCAAGGACTTCTATCTGCCGGACGACGCAGCGCGCTCGCCCGGTGGCGGGGTTCGGCATGTCGAGCGGACGCACGCGCCGCGCAACGCCGAGGCGGATCAGCTCGTCCGCCGGACGAAGGCGGGCTGACGATGACGACCACGCGCGACCCCGACACCGAACCCGTCGTCGCCGATCGGCCGCCGGGCGGCCAGCCGTACCGGGTCGAGGCGCACGAGTCCGCCGACGACCCGAGGGTCACGCTCGAGCAGGACGTGGGCGTCTTCGAACCGGTCCCGCCGTTCCCGCCGCGAACCGAGCGCGAGGCGGAGTTCTACACGCTCGCCGATGGCGAGATGCTCATCAACATGGGTCCGCAGCACCCCTCGACGCACGGCGTCCTCCGGATCGTCCTCAAGCTCAACGGCGAGCAGGTCGTGGACCTCGACCCCGTCCTCGGCTACCTCCACCGCGGCGTCGAGAAGCTCAGCGAGAACGCCGACTACCACCAGACGATCAGCCAGCTCGATCCGCTCGAGTACGTGAGCGCGCTGTTCTGCGAGTGGCCGGCCGTCATGGCCTACGAGAAGCTGCTCGACGTCCAGGTCCCCCGCCGTGCCGAATACATCCGCGTCCTCTCGACCGAGCTGCTGCGGGTCGCCAGCCACGCCCTCTTCATGGGCTGGATGGCACTCGACCTCGGGGGCCTCACGCCCATCCTCTACTCGTTCATCGAGCGCGACGAGATCGTCGAGATGCTCGGCGCCCTGACCGGTGCCCGGATGCTCTTCAACTACATGCGCATCGGCGGCGTGAACGGGGACCTCAACCACGACTTCATGAGCCGCCTGGGCGACTGGATGAGCCGCGCCGCCGCGCAGCACGATGCCAACACCCAGCTCCTGAACGAGAACGAGATCTTCGTCCGGCGGATGCGGGGTCTCGGCACCATCGACCGTGAAACCGCCCTCAGGATGTGCTGGACCGGCCCGAACCTGCGCGCGACGGGGGTCCCGTTCGACCTCCGCCGGGCACACCCGTACAGCGTCTTTCCCGAGCTCGACTTCGACATCCCGACCCGCAGCGAGGGCGACTGCCTCGCTCGCTATCTCCTCCGGGTGGACGAGGTGAAGCAGAGCCTCCGGATCATCGATCAGTGCCTCCACCAGATGCCTGACGGCCCGATCATGGCGAAGATGCCGCGGCTGCTCCGGCCGCGCCCTGGCCGGGCGTACGCCGCCATCGAGAGCCCGCGCGGCGAATATGGCGCCTATGCGATCAGCGACGGCACCGATCAGCCCTTCCGCCTCCGGATCCACGATCCAAGCTTCATCCACCTCGAATCGGTCGGCCTGCTCATGCCCGGCCACCTCGTCGCCGACACGATGGCGGTGATGGCGTCGCTCGATCCGATCATGGGTGGAGTGGACAAGTGACGACAATGTCCCGGGCCTGGGGACGGCTGACGCTGCCAGGGAAGATCGTCTTCACGCTCGTGCCGCTGCTCGCGGTCCTGACGATCGGCCTCGTCGTCCTGCTCGTCCTCGTCGGACCGTTGGCGCTGCAGTTCCTGTCGGACAACCTGCCCCTGGTCAGGTTCGTCGTCGCGGCGACCGCCGTGCTGCTCATGACCGTGCCGACCGCGTTCCTCATCATCTACATGGAGATGAAGGTCATCGCCCTGATGAACCTGCGTCTCGGGCCCGATCGGGTGGGGCCCTACGGCTCGCTGCTGTCGGTGGTGCACGGCCTGAAGGTCCTCATGAAGGAGGACTTCACCCCGACCGGCGCCGATCCGCTCGTCTTCACCCTCGCCCCGGTCGTCGTCTACATGGCGAGCGTCATGAGCCTCGTCGTCATCCCCTTCGCGCCCGGACTGTTCGGACAGGACTTCAACGTCGCGCTGCTGTACTTCTTCGCGATGGGCGGGCTGAGCGTCGTCGGGCTGCTCATGGCCGGCTGGGCGAGCTTCAACAAGTACTCGCTCCTCGGGGGCCTCCGGAGCGCCGCGCAGATCGTCAGCTACGAGATCCCGCTGACGCTGTCGGTCGTTGGGCTCATGCTCCTGTACGGGACGATGTCGATCAACCAGATCGTCCTCGGCCAGTCCGGCTCCGTCCTCGACTGGAACATCTTCAAGCAGCCGCTCGGCGCGCTGATCTTCTTCATCGCCGCGGCCGCCGAGGCGAACCGGACGCCCTTCGACCTGACCGAGGCGGATTCGGAGATCGTGGCGGGGTTCGCGACGGAGTACTCGGGGATGCGCTTCGGGTTCTTCTTCTTCGCCGAGTACGTGAACGTGTTCATCGTGTCGGCGCTCACCGTCTCGCTCTTCTTCGGCGGCTGGACCGCTCCGTTCCAGTGGCCGTTCCCGGTCCCGGTGGCCCTCGACCCGGGGTCGCTCGGGATCTGGCTGCTCATCCTCGTCCTGGTCGTGCCGGTCGTCGGCACCCTGCTGTTCGCCACGCCGTTCTGGCTGGCCCGGAGCTCGACGCCGGGCTGGCAGGCGCTCGCGCTCGGGTTCGTCGTCTTCAACCTCGTCGCGATCGCGGCCGTTCTCGGACTGCTGTTCATCAGCTTCGACTGGGTCGTCGGGCTCGTCTGGTTTATGCTCAAGACGTACGTGTTCGTATTCACCTTCGTCTGGATGCGTGGAACGCTGCCCCGCGTCCGGATCGACCAGCTCATGGGCTTCGCCTGGAAATGGCTGCTGCCCGCGGCGCTGCTCAACCTGTTCGTGACCGCGGCGGCGATCGTCGTCCTCGGCAGCCGGTGACCCGATGAGCAGCGTCCCCGGCCTCGGCATCGCCCGGGGCATGGCCTTCACGCTCAAGCGCTTCTTCGAGCCGAAGGCGACGATCCGCTATCCGGAGCAGGCCGCGGACAGCGCGCCGCGCTTTCGTGGCCGGCTCCAGCTCCTCTACGACGAGTGGGGCACGCTCAAGTGCGAGACGTGCTTCCAATGCGCCCAGGCCTGCCCGATCGAATGCATCGACATGGGTGGCCTCGACACGAAGGGTCGTTACCACGTCCACTGGGGGCCGCCGGAGACGTACGGCGAGCGGCGCGAGGAATCGGCGCTCCGGCGTTCCGGTCGAACTGTCCCCGACGCCGCGTACCAGCACTTCGAGCCCATCGACGTCGCGACCGTCGACGCGATCCTCGATCGCTACGATCACGACCCCAAGCAGGCGCTCCAGATCCTCGGCGACGTCCAGGACGCGTTCGGATATCTCCCGGTCGCCGCCCTCAAGCAGATCAGCTTCGCGACCGGCACCTGGTACGCGATGCTCTACGGGACGGCCAGCTACTACCGTCACCTGCGCTTCGAGCCGCCGGCGGCGACCGAGACGCGAGCCGCCTTCGACGCGCACCGACCGTCCGAGACGAGCTACCTTGCGGCACTCGGGGCGGCGCTCGGCGAGCGCCAACCGGCGACGGGCACGCCCGCGCAACCACGTGGCAGCCGGTCGCGCCGGCCGTCGAGCGCGAACTGACGATGGCGACGATCCTGCGGACCCCGGCCGACTGGCCGCGAATCCTCCTCGCCCGCGGCGGTCGCGGCCGGCCGACGTTCGACCCTGCGGACATCGAGGCGGCGGGCGCCGCCGGGGCGTGGAGCGCGTTCCGGTCCGTCGTTCGCGATCTCGGCCCGGCCGGCAGCATCGCGACGATCGCCGCATCGGGCCTGCGCGGGCGCGGTGGGGCGGGCTTTCCGACCGGCGAGAAGTGGCGGGCCGCGTCCGAGCAACCCGTCGCCCGCCGGTTCGTCGTCGCCAACGGCTACGAGGCAGACCCCGCCGTCGTCACCGATCGAACGCTCATGGCGCTCGACCCGCACGCGGTCCTCGAGGGCCTCGCCATCGCGGCCTTTTCGATCGGCGCGAGCGAAGCCGTCGTTGCGCTCCGAGCCGACGCAACCGATGCCCTTCGCGCGCTCGAGGCGGCCGTCCTCGCGGCCGAGAACGCGGGCCTCCTCGGCGTCGACGTCCTGGGCACGGGCCGCGACATCGTCGTCACGATCCGACCGGTCCAGGGCGCGTACATGCTCGGTGAGGAGACGGTGCTGCTGAAGGCGCTCGAGGGCAAGCGCGGCCAGCCCGAGCAGCGGCCGCCGTATCCGGCCGTTCGCGGCCTGTTCGGCGCACCGACGGTCGTGAACAACGTCCAGACGCTCGCCGCCGTTCCCTGGATCGTCGCCAACGGGGCACCGGCGTTCGCGGCGATCGGATCGAAGGCGAGCCCGGGCACCGTGCTCGTCCACGTCCGGGGGCCGCTCGGCGAGGGAATCGCCGAGGTTCCGCTCGGCGTGCCGCTCGGCCAGATCGCCGGGCTCGCCGGCGGCGTCGCGGAGGGGCGGACGCTCAAGGCGCTCCTCGTCGGCGGGCCGTCGGGCGGCATCCTCCCGCCGGACGTCGCCGACACCGCCTACGAGTTCGACGCGCTCCGGTCGGTCGGGGCGCACCTCGGATCCCGCTCGGTCGTCGTCGTCGACGACCGAGCATGTGTCGTCGATCTCGGACGCCTGCTCACCCGCTTCTGCGCAGACGAGGCGTGTGGCAAGACGATTCCGTGCCGGATCGGGACGCGCCGGCTGGCCGAGATCGGCGAGCGGGTCACCGTCGGCGTCCCGAAGCCGACGGACGCGACACTCCTCGCTGACCTCGCCCACGACGTGGTCGAAAGCGCGCTCTGCGACCACGAACGCCTGGCGACCCTGCCGATGACGAGCGGGATGCGATACTTCCGCTCGGAGCTCGACGAGCACATCCTCCACGGCTCCTGCCCCGCCGGCGTCTGCCACCCGATCGCCCTGGCGGCGGCTTCCCGCTCGAATGCCCCGATGACGAGCCGATGACCGACCTGATCGCACGCCCCGACAACCGACCCGACAACCCGGCCGACCTCGGCACGGTCGGGCCCCTCGACGCTTCGCTCGCCGAGCGCCTGCTGACGACCCAGTCGCCGCAGCGGCCACAGGTGACGCCGAGGATCCGGATCGAGGTCGACGGCAGGGTCGTCGAGGGCCTCGAGGGCCAGACGATCCTCGAGGTCTGCCGCGACAACGGGATCGAGATCCCGACCCTCTGCTACGAGCCGAAGCTGCCCGGGTTCGGCGCCTGCCGGATGTGCGTCGTCGAGGTCGAGGGCGAGGAGCATCCGCCGATCAGCTGCTCCCGCGCGGCGGAGCACGGCATGAAGGTCGAGACGCAAACCGAGGAGGTCCGGCGGCTGCGGCGGACGAACCTCGAGCTCATCTTCAGCGACCACAACGCCTACTGCCTGCCGCCCTGCCAGAACAAGTGCCCCAGCCACATCGACATCCCGGGGTTCCTCAAGGCGAACGCCGAGGGCAACTTCCGCGAGGGCGCCCGCATCTTCAAGCGGACGATCCCGTTCCCGTCGGTCCTGGGGCGGGTCTGTCCCGCACCGTGCGAGGAGCACTGCCGGCGCGACGAGGTCGACGAGGCGATCGCGATTCGTGACAGCCACCGCTACCACGGCGACCAGGTCATCCGCCAGATGCTCGACGAGGGCGTGGACCCGCCGCTGCCCTTCGAGCTCCAGCCGAAGTCCGGCCGCCGGGTGGCCGTCATCGGCTCCGGACCGGCGGGCATGAGCGCGGCCTACTACCTCCTCATCGCCGGCCACGACGTGACCGTCTTCGAACGCGACCCCGCGCCCGGCGGGATGCTCCGCTACGGGATCCCCCAGTACCGCCTGCCGAAGGTCGAGATCCTCGAGGCGGAATACGAGGCGGTGAGCCGCCTCGGTGCCAGGATGGTCTGCAACGCCGGGCTGGGGACGGCGTTCACGCTCGACGACCTCCAGAACCAGGGCTTCGACGCCGTCGTCATCGCAATCGGCTGCTACGCCACGAACACGCTCGGGGTGCCCGGCGAGGACGCCGAGGGCGTGTTCGACGGGCTCGAGTACCTCCGAACCGCGACGCTCGGGCTCGAGGTGCCCGGTCATCGCGGCAGCCGGGTCGTCGTCATCGGTGGCGGCTTCACGTCGATGGACTGCACGCGGACGTCCGTCCGCCAGGGCGCCAGCGAGGTGACTCTCGTCTACCGCCGCGACATGAAGGACATGCCGGCCTCGAACGAGGTTCACGAGGCGATCGAGGAGGGCGCGACCGCCATCTTCCAGGCCGGCCCGAGCCGCGTGCTGACCGATGGCGACAACCGGGTGACTGGTGTCGAGTTCGTCCGGATGAAGCTGGGCGAGCCCGATGCCTCCGGGCGTCGTCGACCGGAGCCCGCGCCCGGCACGGAGTTCACGATCGAGTGCGACCGGGTCCTGCTCGCCATCGGCCAGGGCCCCGAGCTCGACTGGGCTGCGGAACCGGGCAACGCCGGGCTGACGTCGACGAAGCAGCGCCGGCTCAAGGCCGACGCCGTGACGTTCCAGACCGGCCGCCCGGCCGTGTTCGGGACCGGCGATGTCCGGGTCGGCGCCACGACCGTCGTCCAGGCGGTCGCCGAGGGTCGCCGCAGCGCCTACGCCGTCGACGCGTACCTCAAGGGCCTCGACCTCGAGGGGATCCGGACGCGCCAGCAGCTGGCCGAGCCGCAGCCGGCGTTCCTCTCGATCGTGCCCTTCACGGCGGAGGTCAAGGAGCCGCGCTACCGGCTCAAGTCGATGGAGGCCGAGGTCCGCAACAGGAGCTACGTCGAATACGAGATCCCGTACAGCCGCGAGGAGGCGGTCGCAGAGAGCACTCGCTGCCTCCAGTGCACCTGCGAGGCGATCGGGTTCTGCGACCTGCGACGCCTCGGCATCGAGTACGGGACGACGCTCCAGACGCTCGAGCCCGCCAACCACCAGGGCGCCGGCTTTCGGAGCGTGACCGAGAACCGCTTCACGGGCACGAATCACGACTACATCCGCGACGACAGCCACGCGTTCATCCTCCGCGAGCCGTCCCGCTGCATCGACTGTGGTCGCTGCGCGAACGTCTGCGCGGAGGTCGTCGGCGCCGCCTGCTACGACTTCATGCGGATCGGCTTCGACACGCTGGTGACGACGCCGCTCGACATGAGCCTCAACGACACGCCGTGCGTGTCGTGCGGCCGCTGCGCGGAGACGTGCCCGACCGGGGCGCTCATGCCGAAGCCACGGATCCTGACGAAGTACGAGGTCGACGAGAGCCGCTGCATCCTGTGCGGCATCTGCGTCGACGCGTGCCCCTACGACGCCCTCCGCGACGGCGCGGAGTTCGAGCTGTCGCACTCGAGCCGTGACGAGCCGATGATCGACCTGATGGCGTATTCGGCCGTCGAGCGCGAGACCGAGATGTCGTACATCCGCAGGGAGCGCGACTGGTCGCAGCGAGTCATCGACTCGGGCCGCCGGATCGATCCGACCAGGCTCCTGCCGGTCCTGCCGGCATCGGTCGCGACCGGCGGCAACGGCAACGACCACGCCCCGACGAACGGGCACGTCCACACGAACGGGCATCGCTGACCCAGCGCGCGGCGCGCCGTGCCCGGGCGCGCGTTCGACCGAAGACCGAGACGCAGCACTGGAGGCGATGAGAGGCGCGTGGGGATCCCCGACACGATCCCGATCCTCGGCATCCGCTGGGAGGACGTCCTGTTCGTCATCCTCGCGGCGACGATGCTCGGCACCGGCCTCCTCGTCGTCACGATGCGGGACATCATCCGTTGCGGGCTCGCGATGATCGCCTGCTTCGGCGCCCTGTCCGGGCTGTATGTCCTCGCCGGGGCCCCGCTCGTCGCCGCCGCCGAGGTCCTCGTCTACATCGGCGCGATCAGCGTCCTCATCCTGTTCGCCATCATGCTCACCCAGACCAAGAGCGCCCCGGCGCGACTCGTCTTCCAGACCCAGGCCGTGCCGGCCGCGATCGCCGCCGTCGTCCTCGCGATCGTCATCGCCCTGACCGTCAGTGCGACGGACTGGGGCGCGGTCGGCCAACGCATCGCGGCCGGCAGCGAGGAGATCGCCCGAACCCTGTTCAGCGGCTACCTCCTGCCGTTCGAGGTCGTCAGCGTGCTTCTCCTCGCGGCGGTCGTCGGTGGCGTGTTCCTCGCGAAGCAGGAACGCGGCGAGCCTCGCCTGTGACGAACTCGCTCGACGCCTACCTGATTCTCGCCGGGCTCCTGTTCGCGATCGGGACCTTCGGCTTCCTCGCCCGCCGCAACGCGATCAGCATGCTCATGTCGATCGAGCTCATGCTCAACGCGGTCAACCTCTCGATCGTCGCCTTCGGCGCGTTCATCGAGCCCCTGAGGAGCCAGGGCGCGGTCATCGCGCTCATCGTCATGGCGGTCGCGGCGGCCGAGGCGACCGTCGGGCTGTCGATCGTCATCGCGATCTACCGGAACAAGCGGACGCCGCTCGTCGACGAGTACGACGCGATGCGTCAGTGACGGACCGGGCGTGATCTTCGACGTCCTCATCCCGCTCATCGCGGCGCTCCCGCTCGCCGGCTTCGCGCTGACGGCGGTCGTTGGTCGGCGGCTCGACAAGGAAGCGCACTGGCTGCCGGTCGGGATGGTTCTGGCGAGCTGGGTCCTCTCGATGATCGTCGCGTTCAGCGCGCTGACGGCATCCGGACCGTTCGCGGACGGAGGCTACGGCGTCAAGCTCTGGGACTGGATCCCGGCCGGCACGTTCAACGTCCAGGCCGGCCTCTTCGTCGACAACCTGACGGCCTGCCTGCTGATCGTCGTCACGACCGTGGGCCTGCTCGTCCATGTCTACAGCATCGGCTACATGGCCCACGACGCAGGCTACTGGCGGTTCTTCGCCTACCTGAACCTGTTCATGGTCTCGATGCTCATCCTCGTCCTCGGGGACAGCTTCCTGACGGTCTTCGTCGCGTGGGAGCTCGTCGGGCTGTCGAGCTACCTGCTCATCGGCTTCTGGTACCGCAAGCGGAGTGCCGCGCTGGCCGCCAAGAAGGCGTTCATCGTCAACCGCGTCGGCGACGTCGGCTTCGCGCTCGGGATCATGGCGATCTTCGCCAGCACCGGCACGCTCGACATCCGCGCCTCGATCGAGCACCTCATCAGCGGCGCGCCGCTCGCGGTCCCGCTGCCGGTCATCGCGCTGCTCGTCTTCACCGGCGCCGTCGGCAAGAGCGCGCAGTTCCCGCTCCATGTCTGGCTGCCCGACGCGATGGAGGGGCCGACGCCGGTCAGTGCGCTCATCCATGCCGCGACCATGGTCAACGCCGGGGTCTACCTCGTCGCCCGCGCGAACCCGATCTTCGGCCGCGCGCCCGAGGTCATGGTCGTCGTGGCCGCGATCGGCATCTTCACCGCGATCCTCGCGGCGTCGATCGCGTTCACTCAGACCGACATCAAGCGCGTCCTCGCGTACTCGACGCTCAGCCAGCTCGGCTACATGTTCGCCGCCCTAGGCGTGGGCGCCTGGACCGCGGCGATCTTCCACCTCATGGCCCACGGCTTCTTCAAGGGCCTCCTGTTCCTCGACTCCGGCTCCGTCATCCATGCCGTCCACGACGAGCAGGACATGCGCCGGATGGGCGGCCTGTGGCGGAGGATCCCGATCACGTACTGGACGATGCTCATCGGCGCCGTCGCCATCAGCGGCATCCCGCCGCTGGCCGGCTTCTTCAGCAAGGATGAGATCCTGGGCGAGGCCTTCAAGAACGGCTTCCTGTGGGTCTGGGCGATCGGCTTCGTCGTCGCCGGAATGACCGCCTTCTACATGTTCCGGCTGATGGGCCTCACGTTCTGGGGCGAGAGCCGGGTCGACCCGGAGGTCGAGCCGAAGATCCACGAATCGCCACCGGCGATGAGCATCCCGCTCGTCCTGCTCGCGATCCCGAGCGTCCTCCTCGGGCTCGCGATCGGCTTTCCGCCCGAGGACGGCCTCCTGCACCGTTGGCTCGCCCCGGTCTTCGAGGAGACGGAGCAGGCAATGGGCCGCCACGCCGCCGCTTACCAGTTCTTCGGCATCGACGGCGTCCTGTTCATCGCGACCGTCGGGATCGCGGCGATCGCGATCGTCGTCGCGTGGCGGATCTTCGGCGTCGAGCTGTTGGGCCTCCGGCTTCGGCCGCGCCGCGAGCTCGCCACCGATGCGACGACCGCGAACGGCCTGACGCGGTTCCTCTACCGCGCGTCGCTGAACAAGTGGTGGTTCGACGATCTCAACGACCTGCTCTTCATTCGGATCGGTGGGCGGGTGGCGATGTTCCTGTGGTGGTTCGACCGGACGATCGTCGACGGTGCGGTCAACGGGATCGGAGCGCTGACCGGTGACGCGGGGCGCGGGCTGCGCCGGATCCAGACCGGGCGCGTCCAGAACTACGCCCTCGGGATCGCGCTCGGGCTGCTCGTGATGGCCGGCTCGTACCTCCTGATCGTGGGCCGCTGACGATGGCGATCACGGATCTGCCGCTCGTCTCGGCCATCACCTTCGTCCCGCTCGTCGGGGCGATCCTCATCGCCTTCATCCCGCGCGATTCGGTCGGCGCGATCCGCATCGCGGCCCTCGTCACGGCCCTCGTCGCGTGGGTCCTCTCGCTGTTCATGCTGCTCGGCTTCCTGCCCGGACGCCCGGGCTTCGAGTTCGTCGAGGTCGCGCCATGGATCCCCACGTTCGGGATCGAGTACAAGGTCGGCGTCGACGGTCTGTCCGCGGTCCTCGTCGTCCTCACGACGACGCTCACCTGGATCAGCATCCTCGCGTCGTTCAGCCCGATCCAGACGCGGGTGAAGGAGTACATGGTCTCCTTCCTCATCCTCGAGGTCGGCATGATCGGCGTGTTCGTCGCGCTCGACCTGTTCCTGTTCTACGTCTTCTGGGAGATCGTGCTCGTCCCGATGTACCTCATCATCGGGATCTGGGGCGGCCCGAACCGGATCTACGCGACGATCAAGTTCGTCCTCTACACGCTCGTCGGGTCGCTCCTCATGCTCGTTGCGATCCTCGCCACCGCGTTCGCCTACCAGAGCGGTCATGGCGGCGACTGGACGGGCGCATTCGACTTCGAGTCGCTCCGCGCGTTCGCGGCGACGAGCGGCTTTGCGGATACGTTCCAGCTGTTCGCCTTCGGCGCGTTCTTCCTCGCCTTCGCGATCAAGGTGCCGATGTTCCCGTTCCACACCTGGTTGCCCGATGCGCACGTCGAGGCGCCAACCGCCGGTTCGGTCCTCCTCGCCGCGATCCTGCTCAAGCTCGGCGCGTACGGCTTTATCCGCTTCGCGGTGCCGCTCTATCCGAGCGCGGCCCACACGTGGGCGCCGCTCATCATCGTGCTCAGCCTGATCGCGATCGTCTACGGCGCCATCGTCGCGCTCGTCCAGCCGGATCTCAAGAAGCTCGTCGCCTACAGCTCCGTCAGCCACATGGGCTTCGTGACGCTCGGCATCTTCGTCTTCCAGCCGCAGGCGCTCCAGGGCGCGATCCTCCAGATGGTCAACCACGGCCTGATCACGGGCGCCCTGTTCCTGCTCGTCGGCGTGATCTACGAACGGACCCACGATCGAACGATCGCGAAGCTCGGCGGCCTCTCGGCCCCCACCCCGGTGTACGCGGCGGCCTTCGGCTTCTTCGTCTTCGCCTCGATCGGGCTGCCCGGCCTGTCCGGCTTCGTCGGCGAGTTCCTGACCCTCGTCGGCACGTTCCAGGTGAGCCCCTGGGCCGCCGCCTTCGCGACGAGCGTGATGATCTGGGCCGCGGGCTACCTGCTCTGGATGTACCAGCGGATGTTCTTCGGCGAGGTCACGGACTTCCTGCATTCGGTCGGTCACCACCTCGTCGACCTTCGACCGATCGAGGTGCTGACGCTCGTTCCCCTCGGCACGCTCGTCGTCGTGCTCGGCGTCTTCCCCGGCCTCGTCCTGACCGTCGTGTCCGGGACCGTCAGCTCGGTCCTCGCCTCGGTCGACTCGGCGAGCGCCGTCAACCTCGCGTTCTGGCAGTAGGAGCGAGGGGTGAGCTGGTCCGACGTCGCGACGATCGCGCCACTCGTCGTCGCCGTGCTCGCCGCAGTCGCGGTTCTCCTCGTCGACATCGTGCTGCCCGGCCGTCCCCGACCCGCCATCGCGACGGCGCTCATCGGGCTGGCAGTCGTCGCGATCGTCGTCCTGCTCACGGGCCGGAGCGACAGTCAGGCCTTCGGTGGCTCCTACACCGTCGATGCGCTGACGACGTTCCTCGACGTCCTGTTCGTCGCCATCATCGCGTTGACGGTGCTGTTCGCGCCCGACTACCTCGAGCCACGCGGCCTGCCGATCGCGGAGTTCAGCTCCGTCCTCATCTTTGCCCTTGCCGGGATCATGCTCATCTCGGCGGCGACGGACCTGCTGCTCCTGTTCCTCGGGCTCGAGCTGATGGTCCTGCCCGGGTACCTGCTCGTCGGCTTCGCGAAGCGCGATCCGTATTCGACCGAAGGCGCGATCAAGTACTTCCTGCTCGGCTCGTTCAGCTCGGCGATCTTCCTGTTCGGGCTCGCCTTCGTCTGGGGTCTGACCGGGACGACGCGCGCCGACGGCGTCGCCGACGCGCTCGGCCAGATGGCATCGGGCGCGCGGCCGGTGTCGGCCGGGATCGCCATGGGCCTTGCCTTCATGACCACCGGCGTGGCCTTCAAGATCGCGGCGGTCCCGTTCCACTACTGGACGCCGGACGCGTATCAGGGCAGCCCGACGCCGGTGACCGGCTACCTCTCGGTGGGACCGAAGGTCGGCGCCTTCGCGCTCATCCTGCGGCTGTTCGTCGAGGCGCTCGGGCCGCTCCGCGCCGACTGGCTCGGGGTCATCTTCGTGCTCGCGGCGATCACGATGACGCTCGGCAACCTCGTCGCGCTCACCCAGAGCAACGTGAAGCGGATGCTCGCCTACAGCTCGATCGCCCATACCGGCTACATGCTCGTCGGGCTCGCGGCCTACGCAGCCGGCCGGATCGAGGGCCTCGAGGGGCTCCTCTACTACGGCGCGGCGTACGCGTTCATGAACCTCGGCGCGTTCGCGGTCGTGGCCGCGCTCCAGAAGCGCCAGGGCGTGACGTCGTCGCTCGACACGTTCGCGGGTCTCGGGCGGCGGGAGCCGATCCTCGGCATCCTCATGGTCCTTTTCCTGCTGTCGCTGACCGGCATCCCGCCGCTGGCCGGCTTCTTCGCCAAGGCGTATGTCATCCTCGCCGCGGTCCAGGCCGGCGGGACGGTCGGCCTCCTCGCCGTGATCGCGATGCTGAACGCGGCGGCCGCGGCGTTCTATTACCTGCGTGTGATCGTCTACATGTACATGCGTGAGCCGGCGACGGAGCAGCCGGCGCTCGAGCACGGACGCCTGCTGTGGTCCGGGCTCGCGGCAGCGAGCGTGCTGACGATCGCGTTCGGCCTGCTGCCGGGCCCGCTCCTCGACACCGTTCGCGCCGCGGCCAGGGCGATCGCGGTGTTTTGACCGAACACGTACCGGCAGCCAGCGGCGGCCCCCGGATGACGCGCGACCTCCTTGGGCCGAACGGTCGGCTGATCGTCGTCTCGAACCGCGGGCCGATCACCTTCGATCTCGACGACGGCGCGCGCGAGCGCCTGACCGGCAGCCGCGGCCCCGGCGGCCTCGTCACCGCCCTGGGCGACCTGGGTCGTCATGTTCCGGTCAGCTGGGTCGCGACCGCGCTCACGCCGGGCGACGAACGTGCGGCCGCGGCGCTCGACAAGCTCCGCGACGGCGGCATCGCGGCCGACGGGCGGCTGCCCCGGCGGGTCGCCGAGATCATCGAGTCGCGCCTGCCCGGCCAGGACCTGCGGCTCCATTACGAGCGCCTCCCGAGCGCCGTCTTCGAGCCGTACTACCGCCAGGTCTGCAACCCGTTCCTGTGGTTCGTCCAGCACCTGATGTACGCACCGGCCTACCGACCGAACGTCGACGCCGATCTCCTCGCGGCGTGGAGGACCGGGTATCGCCCGGCGAACGAGCGACTCGCCGATGCGGCGGTGGCGGCCGCCGGCCGGGACGAGCGCCCCGTCGTCCTCGTGCAGGACTACCACCTCTACCTTGCGCCCGCCCGCATCCGCGAACGTCGCCCGGACGCGACGATCCTCCACTTCACGCACATCCCGTGGCCGCCGGCGGTCATGTGGCAGATGCTGCCGCAGGGCCTTCGTCGCGCGATCTGCGAGGGGCTTCTGGGGGCGGACATCGTCGGCCTGCAGACCGACCGCTACGCCAGTCAGTTCCTCGAGACGGTCGCGAGCTTCGTCCGCGATGCGCACGTCGAGCCCGACGGCCGGAGCATCGCCTGGCGGGGACGGACGGTCCGCGTCAGGAGCTATCCGATCTCGGTCGATCCCGATGCGCTCCGGACGGTCGCCTCCTCGCCGGAGGTGGCGCAACGGGTCGATCGCCTCCGAACCCGGCTCGCACGCGTCGGCGACGCCCCCATCGTCGTCGTTCGAGCCGACCGGATGGAGCCGTCGAAGAACGCCCTCCGCGGATTCCTCGCGTTCGAGGCGCTGCTCGAGCGCAGGCCGGAGCTGCGCGGCCGGGTCCGGTTCATCGCCGTCCAGTCACCGACCCGCCCGGGCATCGCCGATTACGACGATTACGCGACCGCGATGGGCGAGGTCGTCGCCCGTGTGAACGGACTCGCCGAGCCGGACGATCAGCCGATCTGGCGCTATGACGGCTCGGATTACTCAATGGCCATCGCGGCGCTTCGGCTCGCCGACGTCGTCCTCGTCAACCCGATCATCGACGGGATGAACCTCGTCGCGAAGGAGGCCGTCCTCGTGGGCGAGCGCGATCCGGTCCTCATCCTGTCCGAGACGGCGGGGGCGGCCGAACAGCTCGCCGCCGACGCGCTCTCGGTCGCTCCCGCGGACATCGTCGGGACGACGGACCAGCTCGAGCGAGCGCTGGCGATGCCGAGCGACGAGCGTCGGGCGCGCGTTCGGCGACTGCGGGCGTCGGTTCGGGAGCAGGATCTCGAGTGGTGGCTGGAGCGTCAGCTCCGCGACCTCGCGGCGGTGCGTCGCGGCCTGGCGCCGCCGTCGCGGCGACTGCGCGATCAGGTTCGCCGGGTCGAGTCACCGCTCGGCTGAGTCCTCCGACCCCAGGGTTCGCCGCCGCCTCATTCCTGCTCGAGCTGCCGGGCGACTGCCGACAGGAGCCTCGCCGCCTCCGCCGGCTCGGCGACGACGACATCGGCCCCCGCGACGACTTCGGCGGGCGTTTCGGCGGCGCCGTGGACGCCGACGATGAGTCCCTTCGTCCTGCCGGCCGCGCGGTGGCGCCGAAGCGCCTCGAAGGCCTCGGCGTCGGCACGATCGTCGCCAAGGATGAGGACCGTGCCGGGTCGCTCACGCTCGAGCAGCCGATCGAGCGATGCGCCCTTGCCTCCGGCACCGGCGGGACGGAACTCGACGACCTTCCGCCCGTCGATTCGGTCGAGGAGACCCTCGGTGGCGGACGCCTCGTCGGCAAGCACGGATTCGATCGCCGCATCGAGCGCCGCTCGCGCCGCGACGGGATCGGCGGCCATCCGGTAGTGGAACGCGACTGACGGTCCCTTCTCCTCGACGAACAGCCACTCTGGCTCGCGCAGCCGCGCGGCGACCGCGCGGCCGAGGGCATCAGCGGGTTCGATCGAGGCCGCGACCGCTTCGTCGACTGCGACCTCGAGCGCCTCCGCCCGCGCCCCGCGGCCGAGCCAGCCTCCCTCGAGGCCATGGTTGCCCATGTAGCGGACACCGCCCACGCGGACTCGCGCGGCGACGTCCGTCGCCGTCCGACCGGACAGCACGACGAGGCGGACGCGCTCGGGACGCAGCGCCGAGAGACGCGCGAGCCGGCGAAGCGCGGTGCGGGCGAGGGGGAGGATCCGCGCCCCGAGTGGATCCGGGTTCATCGGCGAGAGCGTGCCGTCGAAGTCCGACACGACGAGCAGCGGCGCCGGGCCCTGAACGACCGGGACAACCAGCTCGCCCAGGTCGACGCGCGTGCCGGTCCGGCGGAGGGCGACCTGAGCCGTCACCCGGCGAGGCCCGTCACCCGGCGACGCCCGTCACGGCGTGACCGTCACGCCTGGCAGGATCCGGCCGAGGCCCTTCGCCATGACGTCCGGCCCGATCCCGCCGAGCGCGCCGTCGCGGACGATCCCCTGCGCGTCGATCCAGAAGTGGACCGGCAGCGCGGCCGCGCGCCATGCCTGCTGCGCGGAGCCATCCCCATCGAGCCCGACCGGGATCGACATGCCGAGCGAGGTCATGAACGGCGCGACGACCGCCTCGTCCTCCTTGACGTCGATGGCGACGACGACGAGGCCATTGCTCCCGTAGCGGGCCGCGAACCCGTTCATCACCGGCAGCTCGTCCCGGCACGGCGGGCACCAGGTGGCCATGAAGTTCACCCAGACCGGCTTGCCACTGAGCGCGGCGAGGTCGATCGTCCCGCCCGCGAGCTGGGGGACGCGGAGGGCGGGCGCCCGTTCGCCGACGCCGAACAGCGCTGCGGCGCTGCCTGCGGGCGACACGGACGCGGGCGGGGCCGACGCAGCGGGCGACGGCGTGGCCGTCGAGGCCGAGGCTGCGGGAGGCGGCGTCGGCAGCGAGAGCGAGGGCGGCGGGGTCGCCGACGGCTGTGGCACGGGACCCAGCGCCACGAGCGCCAGCCAGGCGACGAGCCCGACGACCAGACCCGCAAGGAGGCCGACGGCGACGGTCGATCGGGTCGACATCCCGCCGAGCCTACCAGCACACCCACGGGCTGATGCAGGTGCCCGCCCGTACCAACGGCCCAAGGCTGTGCGTGCAGCGCGGCGGTAGGATCCGGTCCCGTGCGCGCCGTCCTCCAGTCTCTTCGAACCCGCGCCCTGCCGGCCCTGCTGACCGGCCTCGGGGGTGTGGTTCTCATGGCGGGGCTCCTGAGCTACACGAACCCCGCGATGGACGCCTCGGCGGTCGGCGAGTCCCCGACGCCGGGGTCGTCGGCACCGACGAGCCCGCCCACGTCGGCGCTGCCGACGCTTCCGTCGGTCTCGCCATCACCGAGCGGAGCGTCCGGGGCGCCACCGTCGACGGCCGTCAAGCGCCTCGCGACCCGCGTCGTCGTGCCGGCGCTCGGGATCGACCTGCCGGTCGTGAAGCCGCCCGGGGACGAGAACACGTACCCCCTGTGCAACGTGGCCATGTACATCCAGCAGCTTCACCAGCCCGGCGAGGCGGGTGCGACCTACCTCTATGCGCATGCCCGAACGGGAATGTTCCTGCCGCTGCTCGACGAGTCGCAGCGGAACAACGGCAAGCGAATGATCGGAATGCTCGTCCAGGTCTACACGTCCGACGACCAGCTCTTCCTCTACTCGATCAGCGAAGTGAGGCGGCATGTCCTCAGCCTCGACCCCGCGATCGACGAGCGCGCCGAGACGCTCTGGCTCCAGACGTCCGAGGGCCCGCATGGAACGCCGCAGAAGCTCCAGGTCGTCGCCCAGCCGCTGTCGTCGGGGCCGGCGGACCACGCGGACGCGCATCCGACTCCGCACCCCGTCGTCTGCGGTTAGATCCAGCCGATCCGGCGGAGCACGAAGTAGAGGCCGAGGGCGAGCCCGACGCTCGCCGTCGCGACGATCCAGAAGCCACCTGCCTCGCCCCCGGAGAACGCGCTCCCGGCCTCGCTCATCCCGAAGATCCCGGCGATGGCGCCGATGCCGGCGAGGATGACGGTGATCCCCGTGAGGCGCTTCATGATCAACGACAGGTTGTTGTTCACGGTCGAGAGGTAGATGTCGAGCGAGCCCGACACGAGCTCGCGGTACGTATCGAGCTCGTCCGTCAGGCGGATCAGGTGGTCGTAGACGTCCCGGAAGTACAGGATCTCCTCCGCGTCGATGAGCGCGAGATCCCGGTTCGTCAGCTGGTTGAAGACGTCGCGGACGGGGTTGACGGCGCGCCGCACGCGGAGCAGCTCGCGCTTGAGGCGGAAGAGTCGCTGGAGCGTCGCCGGCGCCGGACTCGAGACGACGAGGTCCTCGAGATCGTCGATCGCGTCGCCGACGAGGTCCATCAGCGGGAAGTAGTCGTCGACGATCGCGTCGACCACCGCCCACAACAGGTGATCGGCGCCGCGCCCGAGGAGGTCCCCGACGCCGTCGCGAACCCGGTGGATCCGCCTCGGATCCCAGCTCGACGCATGGACCGTCAGCAGGAACGTGCTGCCCAGCACGACGTCGACCTCGTCGAGCCGGACCTCGTTGCCGTCGAACGCGATCGCGAACAGGACGATGTGGATCCGCTCGTCGGTCACCTCGATCTTCGCCCGCTGGTTGCCCTCGACGATGTCCTCGGCGATGAGCGGGTGGAGACGGAGTCGCGTCGTGATCGCCTCCACCGTATCGGGGGTCGCGCCCGTGAGATCGGCCCAGATCACGGCGCCGTCC
>DASSHA010000056.1:0-14263 GCA_035693145.1 Candidatus Limnocylindrales bacterium | reverse complement strand
TCGGCGTCGCCCTTGAGCGCGAGGTACTTCGTGATCGCCGCGGTCAGGCTCGTCTTGCCGTGGTCGATGTGGCCGATCGTGCCGATGTTGACGTGCGGCTTCGTGCGCTCGAACTTCTTCTTGGCCACGGCAGTGCGTTCTCACTCCTCTTCGGTCGGCGGCCGGTCCGCGGCGCCGAACGGCGATCTGACGATGCGGCCCGGGGCCGCCGCGATGATGGAGCCCACAATCGGACTCGAACCGATGACCTCTTCCTTACCAAGGAAGTGCTCTGCCAGCTGAGCTATGTGGGCTCGGGCGACGGATCGCCTGGAGTCGCTGCGGGCAGGGAGGCGATCGACCGTCCCAGGCCCCCGGTTCCTGCGTCCTCGGCGGCGACGCCGGCGACGCTCGATGCTGCGTTGGAGCCGACGACGGGACTCGAACCCGGAACCGGCGGTTTACAAAACCGCTGCTCTACCAATTGAGCTACGTCGGCGCAGCCCTAAACAAGGCCGGGCCTGTCAAGGGATACCGGCGGATGATAGGTGAGGGCGTCGCGAGGGTCAAGGGACGGTCGCGTCGCTCAGGCAGGCGAGGAGTCGCGGCCTTCCTCGGGCAGCAGGTCCTCGGCCCCCTCGTCGGGCGCACCCTCGCTCGTCGGTCCTCGCTCGCCGATCTCGCCGACGCCGTCACCGGGAATGTCCCCGGCACGTTCGGCGTCGGCGGGTTCGGCCGACGGCGATGCGCTCGTGGTCGCGAGTGCCGGCCCCGCGCGCGGCTCGGGCGTGCGCCGCGGGCGCAGCCCGTCGGGATCCCGCTGCACGGCGGCCTCGAACACGAGGATCGAGCCCGCAACCGCCGCGTTGAGCGATCCGACAGCACCGACCATCGGGATCCGCATGAACGCGTCGCAACGACGCCGGATCGCTGGTCCGAGACCCTGGCCCTCGGAGCCCACGACGATCGCGACGGGGCCGCGCAAGTCCGTCTGGCGTGCCGTCAGCGGCGCATCCGATTCCGCACCCACGACGCGGAGCCCGCGCACGCGCAGGTCGGCGAGGGCGCCCGGAAGGTCGTCGACGGGCGCGAGGAGGAGATGCTCGACCGCGCCCGACGACGCCTTGACGGCCGCCGGCGTGAGCGGCGCCTGGCGACGAGTCGGAAACAGGACGCCGTGGATGCCGGCGGCCTCGGCGCTACGGAGCAGCGTGCCGACGTTCTGCGGGTCCTCGAGCGAGTCGAGGACGAGCACGAACGGCGGTTCCTCCCGCGCGCCTGCGAACTCGAGGATCTCGTCGATGCTCGCGTAGCGACGGGGCCCCACGGCGAGCGCGATCCCCTGGTGGCCGTCGAACCCGGAGAGGGCCGTCAGTGTCCCACCCTCGACCTCGACGACCGGAATGCGGAGGTTCGTGGCGTGGAGGACGAGCCGCTCGAGCGCATCGCGCCGCGCCGGCACGACGAGGAGTCGATGGGCGTCCCGGTGCGCCACGAACGCCTCCTCGACGGGGCGTCGACCGGCGATCAGCTCCTCGTCCGGGCCGAGGAGGTCGGCGTCGGGTCGCCCAGCAGGGCGGACCGGGCGCGGGTACGGACGGGCTGGCCCCGGGCGATCGAACCGTCGGCCCTCGGGCGGGCGATCGAATCCTCGCGTCGGTGGCGTTCCGCCCGACGCTCGTCCGTAGGGTCGTCCGAAGGGCGGGGATTGGACCGGGCGCAGTCGCTGGTCGGCCGGCCGGCGCTCGTCGACACCTTTCGCGCGGCCGTCGAAGGGCGGGCGAGCGGGGCCGCCGGCCGGACGCCTTCCAAAGTGGTCTCGTGGATCGCCGCCCGGCCCTTCGAGCGGCCCCGGTCGTCGGAAGCGGGGCTCGAATGGGCGACCCTGAGGGCGACCCCCGCCGGATCGATGAGGCGACCGGTCGGGCTGGCCGCCCGGTGGCCGAACACGCGGACCTTCCTCGAACGGGCGCGCGGATCTGCGGTCGCCCTGCGGTCCCGCCTGGCCCTGCCGGCGATCGTCGTCGTCTCGACGCGGCTCGACGGGACGCGGTCGGCCGCGGTCTGCCGGGAAGGGCCCGCCGCCGCGCCGGGGCCCGGGCGGAAACCGGTCGCGGGGCGCGTTCGCGCGCGACCCCGGAGGTCCCGCTCGCTCATCGCGTGGTCCGGGACGTCCCGGGGATCGACCGCGAGGCGGCGGCCCTCCTGCGGGCCGGTGATGCTCCCCGTCCCGACCGTCGCGCCGCCGCTTCCCGTCAGCCACGTGAGCCTGCCGCGACCCGGCGCCAGCGCTGTCCGTCCTTCGTATCCTCGACGGAGATCCCGCGCGCGGCGAGCTCCTCGCGGAGGCGGTCGGATTCGCGCCAGTTGCGATCGTCGCGCGCGGCGAGCCGCGCGTCGAGCATCGCCCGGAGGTCGTCGTCCAGGGTTCCGGCGGCCGACTCGGGCAGGAGGCCGAACACGCGGTCGACGTCGCGGAGGGCGTCGAGCGCGCGTCCCGCGTCGGCAGTGGAGAGCCGCCGCTCGGCGATCCGTCGATTGAGCTCGCGGACGAGCTCGAACAGCGCTCCCAGCGCGGCCGACACGTTGAGATCGTCGTCGAGCGCCGCGCAGACCGCGTCACGGGCCGCCACGAGAACCCGGTCGAGATCGTTGTCCTCGCTGCCGTCGCTTCGATACGCCGTGAGCGCCGCGACGAGTGCGTCGAGGCGATCGACAGCCGCGCCGGCGGCGGCGAGCGACTCGTCGCTGTAGCTGAGCGGCATCCGGTAATGGACGGAGACGAGCGCGAACCGGAGCGCTCGCGGATCGACGCCCGACTCGAGCACGTCGGCGACCCGCGCGATGTTGCCCGCCGACTTCGCCATCTTCGCCCCGCCCATCTGGAGGTGAGCACAGTGGAGCCACGTCCGAACGAACTCACGCCCGGTGGCGGCCTCGCTCTGGGCGATCTCGTCCTCGTGATGCGGGAAGATGAGGTCAATGCCGCCGGTGTGGATGTCGAAGGGTGATCCGAGGGCGGCGATGCTCATCGCGGAGCATTCGATGTGCCACCCGGGCCGGCCGTGTCCGATCGACGTCTCCCACGAGGGCTCGCCCGGCTTGAGTCCTTTCCAGACCGCGAAGTCACGGACATCGTCCTTGCCGTACTCGTCGGCCTCGACCCGCTCGCCCACCCGCAGCTGGTCGGGATCGAGTCGGGCGAGGCGGCCATAGCGGGGCCACGACGCGATCCGGAAGAAGATCGACCCGTCTGCGGTCCGATACACGTGCTCGCGCTCGAGCAGCCGCTCGATCAGCGCGACGATCTCATCGACGTGCTCGGTTGCCCGCGGCAGCGCGTCGGGCTCGGTCATCCGGAGCGCGCCCGCATCGAGCCGGAACTGCGCGAGCCAGCGGTCGGCCAGCTCCGTCGTGCTGGTCCCGGCCGCGGCCGCGCCACGGATGATCTTGTCGTCGATGTCGGTGACGTTCATGACCCAGGTCACGCGGTGCCCGCGGAATCGCAGGTAGCGGACGAGCAGGTCCGCGAACAGAAACGAACGGAAGTTGCCGACATGCGCGGGGCCGTAGACGGTCGGCCCGCAGGTGTAGATCCGGACGTGGTCGTCCTCGAGCGGCTGGAGCGGCCGCGTCTCGCCGGTGAGCGTGTCGTGGAGGCGGATCACGGCGTCGGGCCGACCGTGGCGACGGCGCTCGCGGCGACCGCCCTGCCGGCGCCCTCGTCACCGCCGAGGTTGCCGCTCGAAGCCTTCACGCTCACGGCGTCGGGCGAGAGTTCCACGAGCTCGGCGATGGCGTCGCGCATGGCGTCGAGCCGGTCCCCGAGGCGAGGCCGCGCACCCTCGATCGTGAGATCGACACCGAGCGGTCGGTAGCCTGCAGACTCGAGTCGCCTGACGACCTCCAGGAGCAGGCGGCCGCTCGGGGTCCCGTGGGGTGTTCGATGGTCCGCCGGAAAGAGCCGCCCAAGGTCCGCGAGGCCGCCAGCGCCGAGCAGCGCGCCCGCGATCGCATGGAGCGCCACGTCGCCGTCGGAGTGACCGACGAGCCGGGGGCCCGGAATCTCGATCCCGCCGAGGGCAAGCGGGCCGCCCGGGCCGAACGAATGACGATCGCGCGCGAATCCCACCCGGACGATCGCCGGGGGCGAACCGGTCGCGTCGCCGGTGAACGTCATCCGTTGCGTCTGCGCGGCGGTTCACCCACGGTGGAGGATTCTATCGGCCCATCCGGTGAGGGCCCGGCGGTCGATCCAGCGGGTGTCACTCGAGTCGTGGCTGGCCGAAGATCATCCGGCCGGCGACGGTCTGGAGCACGCGGGTGACCGTCACGTCGACGTCCCGATCGACGAACCGAGCGCCGCCCTCGACGACGATCATCGTCCCGTCGTCGAGGAAGCCCACGCCCTGACCCGGCTCCTTGCCCTCCTGGATGACCCGGACCCGAAGGGTCTCGCCGGGCAGGAGCGCGGGCTTGACCGCGTTTGCCAGCGAGTTCACGTTCATGACGCGGACGCCCTGAAGCTCGGCCACGCGGTTGAGGTTGAAGTCGTTCGTGAGGATGGCGCGGCTGCGCGCGCGTGCGAGCGCGACGAGCTTTGCATCCACCTCGCCGAGCTCAGGAAAGTCCTCGCTCGCGATCTCGACCGGTGTTCGGTCGTCCTTCTGGAGGCGCGCGAGGATCTCCAGCCCGCGCCGGCCACGGTTCCGACGAAGGGTGTCGGAACTGTCGGCGATGTGCTGGAGCTCGTCGAGCACGAACCGCGGCACGACGAGCGTCCCGTAGATGAAACCCGACTCGATGATCTCGGCGATTCGACCGTCGATGATGGCGCTCGTGTCGACGACGACATGCGGTTCCCCCGCAGCCGCCGGGGACCCCGTGTCGCCGTCCGGGCGGCGGAAGAGACCGATCGTCTCGGCCGCGATCACGAGATCCTGCCGCTTCGCGACGGTCAGTCCGACCATGCCGAGGCCGAGGATGAGCGACACGCCGAGCGGAAGCCACTGGCCGAGCGGGTCGCCGAGCCGGCTCAGCGGAAGTCCCAGCAGGACGCCCATCAGCAGACCGATCAGCAGGCCGACGACCGCGGTGACGAACTCCGCCGTCGAGATCGACTGGACCTGGCGGACGAGCCAGCCGGCGGGCACGACGGTGAGATACGGAAGGATCGCGAACCCGACGACGACCCAGGCGAGGACCCACCCGGCGAGAAGCAGCCCCGAGAAGGTCCCGTCGGCGAACAGGCGTGGGAGTCCGGTCGCCAGCGCGAGACCGACGATCCCCCCGATCGCCGCGCCCAGCAGTCGGATGTTACGGATCAACGGCACCCCGCGTCGTGCGACTGTCGGCGCCTCGAGGATCTTGGCCACGCAGCCCTTCCAGGTCCGAGGCGGAGGTCCTCGTCGCCAGCCGCTCGAGGAATCCGGAGATTCAGGCTAGCACGGCCCGTTGCCGACCAGACACGTCGTCGGTCGCTTCGAGCGCGAGCGCGACCGCGTCGCGCAGCGTGCCGACGAAGTCGAGGCGGACGCCGCCGACCGTCGATCCCAGGCCGTGACCTGCGGCACTCCGCGGCACGATCGCCCGATCGAACCCGAGGCGACCGGCCTCCCGGACTCGTCGCTCGAGCCCGCTCACGGTGCGAAGCTCGCCGAGCAGCCCGACCTCGCCGAACGCCACGCTGCCGGTCGCCACCGGACGGTCGTGCAGCGACGACGCGAGCGCCAGCGCCAGCGGCAGATCGATCGCCGGCTCGGCGACCGCGATTCCGCCCGCAACGTTCGCGTAGACGTCGTGGCTGGCGAGCCCGATCCCGGCCCGACGGCCCAGAACGGCGATGAGCAGCGCAAGCCTGTTGGGATCGAGGCCGCTCGCCGTTCGACGGGGCGTCCCGAACCCTGCGGGCGCGACGAGAGCCTGGACCTCGACGAGGATCGGCCGGCTACCCTCGAGCGTCGGCGCGACGACGCTGCCCGGTGCGGCCACATCGCGATCGACGAGGAAGGCCCGGCCGGGCTCACGAACCTCGACGAGGCCGGCATCGCGCATCTCGAACACGCCGACCTCGTCGGTCGGACCGAACCGGTTCTTGGAGGCCCGGATGAGCCGAAGCGCTGCGAACCGCTCGCCTTCGAAGGCGAGCACGGCGTCGACCAGGTGCTCGAGCGTCTTCGGTCCGGCGAGCGATCCGTCCTTCGTCACGTGGCCGACGAGGAGCGTCGCGATCCCCTCGCCCTTCGCGAGCTCCATGAGCCGGAGCGCGCACTCACGGACCTGTCCGACGCTGCCTGCGACACCGTCGAGCTCGGCGACGCTGATGGTCTGAATTGAATCGACGATGAGGATCGACGGTCTCGCGCGCCGGGCGAGCTCGACGATCCGTCCGAGGTCTGTCTCGGCGACGACGTGGACCTGCTCGGCGGCACGGCCGTCGAGCAGCCCGAGGCGGCGCGCGCGGAGGCGGACCTGTCCAGCGGATTCCTCGCCCGTGACGTAGAGGACCGACGGCCCGCGCGACGCGACCGATGTCGGGCCGCCGACGAGAGCCGTACCGGTGGCGGCACCGGCGAGCGCGCCGGCGGCCTGCAGCAGGAGGGTCGATTTGCCGACACCGGGCTCCCCGCCGATGAGGACGAGCGAACCCGGGACGAGCCCGCCGCCCAGGACCCGATCGAGCTCGGGCATGCCGATCGCGATTCGTGGCAGCTCCGGGTCCGCGGCGAGGCCAAGCGGTTCAGGCTCCGCGGATGGACCGGCGACCGAAGCCGGCCGCCGACCGGCGCGCTCCCGGACGAGCGTCTCAACGAGCGTGTTCCAGCCGCCGCACGAGCGGCATTGCCCCTCCCACTTGAGGAAGGCATCGCCGCACGCCTGGCAGACGTACCGACTCTGCTGACGGGCCACTCAGCGTCTCGCTCGGCGACGCCGTGCGATGGCTAGCCTGCGCCGACGGGCGTCTTCGCGTCCGCGGTTCGGACGTCGAGGCCGGTCTCCTCGCCCTTGTCGACGGTGATCGTCATTCCCGGCTCGAACTTTCCGAGGAGGAGCTGCTCGGCGAGGACGTCCTCGACCATGCTCTGGATCACGCGTCGGAGCGGGCGCGCACCATACGCGGGGTCGTAGCCGAGCTTGATGATGTGATCCTTCGCCGCCTGCGTGACCTCGAGGCTCATCTGTTGCGCCGACAGCTGGTCGCGGACGCGCGCGAGCATGAGGTCGACGATCTGTCGGATCTCGTCCTGGGTCAGCGAGCGGAAGACGACGGTCGCGTCGATGCGGTTCAGGAACTCTGGCCGGAAGTTCTGCTTGAGCTCCGCGGCGACCTTCTCCTTCATGAGCTCGTACGAGGTGTTCGAGCGTTCCGCCTCCGTCTCGCCGATCGCCCGGAAGCCGAGCGCGGAGTTCGTCTGCAGCTGCCGCGCACCGAGGTTGGAGGTCATGATGATGATGCAGTTGCGGAAGTCGACCCGGCGCCCCTTCGCATCCGAGAGGTGCCCGTCCTCGAGGATCTGCAACAGGATGTTGAAGACTTCCGGGTGCGCCTTCTCGACCTCGTCGAGGAGGACGACGGCATAGCTCTTCCGCCGAACGGCCTCGGTCAGCTGGCCGCCCTCGTCGAACCCGACGTAGCCTGGTGGCGCCCCGACCAGCCGGCTGACGTTGTGGCGCTCCATGAACTCGCTCATGTCGATCTTGATGAGCGCGTCCTCCGAGCCGAACATGAACTCGGCGAGCGCCTTGGCCAGCTCGGTCTTGCCGACGCCCGTCGGTCCGAGGAAGACGAACGAGCCGATCGGTCGCTTGGGGTCCTTGAGACCCGCCCGCGCGCGCCGGACGGCCTTCGAGATCGTCTCGATCGCCTCCTGCTGCCCGATGACGCGGTGGTGGAGCTCGTCCTCCATGTGGAGCAGCCGCTCCGACTCCTCCTCGGCGATTCGCGTGACCGGGATGCCCGTCCACATCGCGACGACGTGGGCGACCTCCTCGTCGTCGACGCGCGGCGTCTCGCTGCTCTGTTGCGCCTGCCATTCGGCCCGCAACGTCTCGACCCGGTCTCGTGCCGTGGCCTCGGTCTCGCGAAGCGTCGCCGCCTTCTCGTATTCCTGGGCGTTGATCGCTCCGTCCTTCTCCTTCGTGACCCGGTCGAGCTCCTTCTGCGCGGCACGGAGGTCGGGCGGCGCGGAGCTGTGCCGAAGACGGACGCGGCTCGCGGCCTCGTCGATCAGGTCGATCGCCTTGTCGGGCAGATGGCGATCGGTGATGTACCGGACCGACAGGTCCGCGGCCGCGCGGACGGCCTCGTCCGTGATCACAACCTTGTGGTGCTGCTCGTAGCGCTCGCGGATCCCCATGAGGATCTCGATCGTCTGCTCGAGGGTCGGCTCCTCGACCATGACCGGCTGGAACCGTCGCTCGAGCGCCGCGTCGCGCTCGATGTACTTCCGGTACTCGTCGAGCGTGGTTGCGCCGATGCACTGCAACTCGCCGCGGGCCAGCGGCGGCTTGAGGATGTTCGCGGCATCGATCGCGCCCTCGGCTGCGCCCGCGCCGACAAGCGTGTGGAGCTCGTCGATGAACAGGATGGCGTCGTTCGTGTTTCGGAGCTCCTCGATGATCTTCTTGAGTCGCTCCTCGAACTCGCCCCGGTACTTCGTGCCCGCGACGAGCGAGCCGATGTCGAGGGTCAGGACGCGCTTGTTGGCGAGCGTCTCGGGAATGTCGCCGGCGACGATCCGGTGCGCCAGGCCCTCGGCGATCGCAGTCTTGCCGATGCCCGGCTCGCCGATGAGCGCCGGGTTGTTCTTCGTCTTGCGCGACAGGATCTGGATGATCCGCTCGATCTCCTTCTCGCGCCCGATGACCGGGTCGAGCTTGCCGGCGCGTGCCGCCTCGGTCAGGTTGATCCCCAGCTGGTCGACGGTCGGCGTCTTCGAGGCGCGCTTCGTCTCCTGGGTGGGTCCTGAGGACGAGCTCTGCGACAGGACGCGGATGACCTCGTGACGGACCTTGTCGAGGTTCACACCGAGCGATTCGAGCACGCCGGCCGCGATCCCCTCGCCTTCGCGGACGAGCCCGAGCAGGAGGTGTTCCGTGCCGATGTAGTTGTGGCCGAGGCGGCGCGCCTCGTCGATGGCGAGCTCGATCACCCGTTTCGCCCGCGGCGTGAGGCCGACCTCCCCCACGACCGGTCGATCGCCCCGTCCGATGATGAACTCGACCGCCGTCCGGACCTTCGCCAGCTCGACGTTCATGTTCTCGAGCACGCGCGCGGCGACGCCCTCGCCCTCGCGCACCAGCCCGAGCAGCAGGTGCTCCGTCCCGATGTAGTTGTGGTTGAAGCGCTGGGCCTCGTCCTGTGCGAGTGTCAGGACCTTCCGAGCGCGATCTGTGAACTTGTCGAAGCGGTCCATGAACCCGAACGCCTGTTCCCTTCCGAACGGCCGACCAGCCGTTTCGGCGATGCTAGCATGACCGACCTTCACCGCAACTCAACCGATCGGACCACCCCGGCGGGGGTGACCCCGGGCGTCGAGCGCCGGTGACGGCACCGTGCCGTCAGTGGAGATTCGTCGGCGCGGCGATCCCGGATCGCGAAGCGACGGCCGCGCAACGACTGTCGAGTTGCGCGGCTATTCGCCGGCTGCCTCGGCCTCGGCCGCGCGAACCGCCTCCGGCTCCGGCGCGGCTGCCTCGGACTCCGGCGCGGGTGCCTCGGGAGCGCCAGCCTCGCTGGTGCCGTCGGCCGCGTCCTCACGCTCGCGGGCCGCCTCGGGCGCCGGTTCGGACGAGTTGGAGATTGCCTCGGTCGACGTGTCCGGCCCGACCGTGAGGGCGCCGTTCGCCGCGACGTCCGCGATCTGGGACGCGTTCTCGGGCACGTCGCCCGGCGCCGGCTGGTCGAGCTCGCCAGACGGCTCGGTCCCGGCCGCGGCATCATCGGTCGCCCAGCCGGTGGCGTCGGCGTGCGGCTCGGTGGTCGCCGGCGGTGCCGGCTCGGTCGAGGCCTCGGACGCCGCGAGCTGCTCGCGCACCTGTGCGAACGCCGCGGCAAGCGTGTTGTCGATCCCGCCCTCGGGCTCCTGGACGGCATCGTGCGCCGAGTACGCGCGCTCGCCACGAGGTCGCCGCTCGCTTCGCTCGCGGCCGGCGGCCGCGGGAGCCTCCGTCGCGACACGCGCCGTCGGCTCCTCGGCCTGTTTGAGGCTGAGGCCGAGGCGATGCCGCTCCGACTCGAGGCTGATGATCTTGAGCTTGAGCTGCTGGCCTTCGTGGACGACGTCGCCGGGGTGGGCGACCCGCTGGTGGGACAGCTCGCTGATGTGGATCAGACCCTCGAGACCCTCGCGAACCCGGACGAACGCCCCGAAGTTCACGAGCTTCGTGACGGTCCCGTCGATGATGTCGCCGACGTTGAAGTCGGCAACGGTCGATTCCCACGGGTCAGGCTGCAGCCGGCGGATCGACAGGCTGATCCGCCCTCGCTCGTGGTTGATGTCGATGACCTCGGCCTCGACCTCATCGCCGATCTTGTAGCCGGCCTCGGGGTTGTTGACCTTGTTCCAGCTGAGCTCGCTCTTGTGAACGAGGCCGTCGATCCCGCCGAGGTCGATGAAGACGCCGAACGGCGCGATCGAGCGGACCGTGCCCGTCACCTTCTGCGCGACCTGGAGGCTGCTGAACAGCTCGTCGCGCTTCTCGCGCCGCTCCTCGTAGAGGGCGACCTTCTCGGAGAGAATCAGCCGATTCGCCTTCCGGTTGACTTCGAGGATCTTGAGGCGGAGCTTCCGGCCGACGTACGGCTGGAGCTTCTCGGCGATCTCCTGGGCAGCGTCGCGGGGCTGATCGTTCTGAGGTCGACGCGGGAAGTCGACGATCTGGCTGATCGGCACGAAACCGCGAATCCCGCAGTCGACGATCAGGCCGCCCTTGTTGTGGTCGATGACGGGCGCCTCGATGATGACGCCTGCCTCGAACTGCTCCTGCATCGCGCGCCACTTGCGCTCGAGCCCCGCGCGGCGGAGCGACAGGACGACGTGGCCCTCAGGCGATTCGGGCTGGAGGACGTACACGAGGACCGTGTCGCCGATGCTCAGCTGCGGCTGCGTCTCGGTGTTGCGACCGAAGAGCTCGCGGTTGCTGACGACGCCTTCGCTCTTGGCGCCGATGTCGACGAGGATCTCGTCCTTGTCGATCCTGACGACATTGCCCTCGACGACGTCGCCGTGCTTGAAGCTGCGGATCTCCGTGTCTTCTTCGGCGAGGAGCTCCTCCATCGTCGTCGGCTCGGGTCCGGTCCGCGCCGGTCGCGGCGCGGGTCTGGGTGCGGGAGCGGCCGCGACGTCGGTCGGCGCCTGGGCTTCCGCGGTCGACGCCTGGGATACGTCGCGCTCGTCGGCGATCGAGGTTTCGGGCGCCGGAACCTCGGCCGCCGGCGCCTGGTCGACCTCGACGTCCTCACCGGTGATCGGCGCAACGACGACGTCGTCTCCATCGTCGGCCGTCTCGTCGACGTCGGCACCTGGCGACCCGGCGTCGTCGGACGCGGACCCGGCCCCATCGGTCGTCGCGGTCAGCGATCCCTCGGGCGCAGCGCCGTTCGACGAGGATTCGTTCGTGGCAGGCTCGTCGGCGACGGCGACGGTCGCGACGGTCTCGTCGGACGCCGGGCTGTCCGTGGAGGCAGTCGCCTCCGCTGCCGGCGCGGTCCCGCCCATCTGCTCTTCGGTCAAGATGTGCACTCCTGGTGTGAATTCGGCCCCGGAATCACGAACGGCCCGAGCCGCGCTCAGGCCGTCTGACCGACGTTTCGAAGTGTCCGTGGGTGTTGGGGCCGCGGGCGCCTCCTCCGGTTGGTGCGGGCGGGTGAACGGGCTTCTTCAGCTGTCCTGCCCCGAGGGCCGGCAGAGTCTAGCACGCGTCTTCTGCATGGGACAATCGAAACGTGCCCGAGCTCCCCGACCTCACGATCGTCGCCGAGGCGTTCGACGCTGCGCTCGTGGGCCGGACCATAGGGGATGCGTCGACGCCGGATCCGCTGGTGGTTCGCGGCACGCCGACGGAGCTCGCTGCGCTCGTCGGGCGAGCCGTCGTTCGGGTCGGCCGCCTCGGCAAGTTCCTGATCCTCGAGCTCGACGAGGGCCGGGTCGTGTTCAACCCGATGCTGACCGGTCGATTCCAGCTCGCAGCGCCGGGCTCCCGACAGCCGACCAGGACCGCGCTCGTCCTGCGTTTCGGTTCGCGCGGGTCAGGTCGTCGCAGCCGTGCCGCATGGACCCACCGCGCAGCGTGGCTGCCGGCCGACGGGGCAGCGGTCGAGGTGCGCTACCGGGACCCGACCCGAATGGGCAAGGTCTACCTCCAGCCGCCTGGTATCGACCGGCCCATCCCCGGCCTCGGGCCCGGCGAACAGGGTCCCGAGGTCGATTCGTCCGAGCTCACCCTCGAGTCGTGGCGGCAACGGATCCGGCGCCATCCGGGCGAGCTGAAGAATCTCCTCAAGAACCAGTCGTTTGTGGCGGGACTCGGGAACGCCTACAGCGACGAGGTGCTGCACGCCGCCAGGCTGCTGCCGTTCCGCGCTCGAAGGACGCTTGCGGCAGACGAGATCGACGCCCTGTACGAGGCGGCTCGCTCGACCGTGGCGCACGCGATTGACGTCCTCCGCGTCCGCGTTCCCCCGACGTTCGAGACGCAGGTCCGCGACTTCCTCGCGGTTCATGGCAAGGGTGGGCAGCCGTGCCCCCGCTGTGGCACGCGAATCACCGAGATCTCACCCGGGGGATTCGTCACATCGTTCTGTCGAGGGTGCCAGCACTGAGGCCGAGGCACCATGCGACGGGTCGAGTGCACGGTCAGGGGATCGCGAGGACCTGGCCGATCTGGAGGCGCGAGGGGTCGACGATCCCGTTCGCCCTCTCGATCGCCTTGACGCTCGTCCCGAAGCGGCTGGCGATGCGGTTCAGCGTGTCCCCCGCCCGAACCGTGTAGTGGCGCGACGACGGCGGCGAGGCGATCGGGCCCGATGCCGGTGAGGCGGCGGCCGGCGAGGATGGCAATGCTGTACTCGGCGCGACGGCTGCCCCGGACACGACGACCGCCGGCGAGGGGATCTGCGGTCCGACGCCGGCGTTCGTCGGTGTCGGGATCGCTCCGGCGCGCACGTCCATGGGAATGCCCCCGCCGACTCGGGCCAGGATGAGGGATCCGAACGCCAGCAGCGCGAGCAGGACGAGCCCGACCTGCGTCGCAGCTCGCCCGCGCGCGGCCGCCCTGACGTCGATCGATCCCCGGCCGACGTCGAGGACGGTCGACACTGTTCGTGGGACCGGCCATCGAGGCGACCGCGGACGTGCCGGACCGACTCGCAGGTCACTGGGCACCGCAGCCTGCAGGGCAGCGATGGCCGCCTCATGGGTCGCACAGCTCCTGTGTCCCGGATCGAGGCATAGCCGACGCTGCTTCTCGAGCGCAAGCGGGACCGGGGGGTCGACCGCGAGACATCGATGGACGCGATCGGGAACGGCCAGACGCCAGCCCTCGCCGGTGCCGAGATACGGGCAGATCGCGTGGACGATCTGGTCCGGCGGCGAGGCGGCACGCCCGGTTTCAGAACGGCCCACGACGGCATCGGGGGACACCGGGACGGCATCCCGTCCGACGTCCGACCTCATGCCGACAAGCATACGAGCGGGACGATCGCGGATTGCGGCGGAAACGCAAAAATCCTGGCGACGACCTATTTTCCCGAAAGGCTGCCCTCTCAGTATCTTCGGCGCTGGAGAGCTTAACTTCCGTGTTCGGTATGGGAACGGGTGTGGCCTCTCCGCTGATGTCACCAGGATCTCTTGCGTGGATTGTGGTTCTCGGCAGCGTCCGTGATCGCACGTGCGACCGGGCGCCGAAGGCTTCGATTTCGCGTATTCGGACGATCCCTCAGCCCTGACCCCTGGTCAGTTGCTGAAGAGGTCAAGCCCTCGACCATTAGTACGGCTCAGCTTCATCCGTCACCGGACTTCCACGCGCCGCCTATCAAACAGGTGGTCTACCTGCGGTCTTACCCGGTTGACCCGGTGGGGAACCTCATCTTGAGGCGAGCTTCGCACTTAGATGCTTTCAGCGCTTATCCCGACCGAACATGGCTACCCAGCGATGCCCCTGGCGGGACAACTGGCACACCAGCGGTTCGTCCACTCCGGTCCTCTCGTACTAGGAGCAGCTCCTCTCAAGTTCCCTACGCCCACGCTGGATAGAGACCGAACTGTCTCACGACGTTCTGAAC
>DASSHA010000055.1:0-28715 GCA_035693145.1 Candidatus Limnocylindrales bacterium | reverse complement strand
GCCGGCGGCATCTGTTCGTGCTCCACGACCCTGTTCAACGCCGCCCTGCGGGCCGGCTTCGAGATGCACGCCCGCAAGAACCACTTCTACTACATCGACCGCTACCCGTTGGGGCTCGACGCGACGGTTTTCATCAGCGCCTCCGGCGCGACGCAGACGATGTCGTGGCGGAACGACACCAAGTACCCGGTCCTGATCCGCGGGTACCGGATCCGCAAGGGCAGCACCGGGTACGTCCGGTTCGACCTCTACAGCGTCCCGACCGGACGGAAGGTCGTCATCGGCGCACCCGTCGTGCGCAACGTGCGGCCCGCCAGCGACACCGTGCAGTACACGACGGCGCTTGCGCCCGGCGCGCAGAAGCGGATCGAGTACCCGGTTGACGGCAAGGACGTCTGGCGGACGGTGACCGTCTACCAGAACGGGGCCGTCATCCACCGGTACACCTACTACTCGCACTACTCGCGGATCACGGGCGTCGTTCAGATCGGCAAGCGGGGCGCGGCCTCGACCTCACCCAGCCCGTCACCATCCCCGGCACCGTAGCGCCGGCGAGCGGTTGACCGAACCGCGGGGTCCGACGACCCCGGATCCCTCGTCGGCCGGCTCGGCGACGGGCAGCCGGCGCGCGGCCGTCGGATGCGCCCTCGAGCTGCTCGAGACGCTCATCCTCACGTTGCTCATCTTCGTCGGCGTCCAGACCTTCGTCGCGCAGCCGTACCAGGTCGAGCAGCAGTCGATGGAGCACACCGTCGAGCCCGGCGAATACATCCTCGTCGACAAGCTGACGCCGCGGTTCGACGGGTACAAGCGCGGCGACATCATCGTCTTCCACCCGCCGAGCGGCTTCTCGACCGGGCCGGAGGGCGACCAGCCATTCATCAAGCGGATCATCGGCCTGCCCGGCGACACGGTCGAGGTCCGGGACGACGGGCACGTCGCCGTCAATGGCAAGGAGCTTGCCGAGCCGTACACCTTCGAGAGCCAGCCGACGAGCGCGCGCCCGGGCTCGGCTCGCTGGTCGGTGCCGCCCGGCGACTACTTCGTGATGGGGGACCACCGCCAGGCATCGACCGACTCGCGCGACTTCGGGCCGATCTCCGGCACCGAGATCATCGGTCGTGCGGCGCTGAGGTACTGGCCGCTGGCCCGGTTCGGGTTCCTGCCCGCCGCGTCGTACCGGTCGATCGCGCCCTGAGGCGGCCCGATCGGGCGGGGTCGGCACCCCAACGATCGGGGGATAGGGCCGTTCCTCCGCGGCTGCGACGCTCCTCGCGACCATGGGCGTCGCTCACGCGCCCGGGTGTTCTGCGCGCGGAGGAACCGAATGGGGCAAGATCGCATGCCGCCCCTCGGGCAGCGACGGCTCGGACGCAGCGTCGCCTGGCGCGTTCTGGGGCCCTTCGCGGCCGCCTTGCTCGCCCTCGTCTCGATCATGCCGGGCGCCGCGGCGGCGAGCTCCACCTGGACGAAGAATCTCTGGATGACGGGCACCTTCCTCTACCAGGACCCGTACTACACGGCGTGCACGGCGGCGACGACGATGTTCATGCTCAACACGATCGCCCTGCGCGGAACCGGCGGACCGGGCTTCACCTGGCGGAGCAGCACCGCCAAGAACGATCCGGCGAACCCGCACGACCTGACGTCGATCCTCGCCTGGGAGCGCCAGAACGACACGCTGGCCGCGAGCTCGAACGGTTCGGATGCGCACGGCTGGCGCAATGCGCTCAACTACTTCGGGTGGGGCAGGGACGCGATGATCGATCCGGCCCGGATGGTGTACCAGGATCACGCGTTCACGTCGTTCGCGGCCGCGGTCCACGCAGCGGTGAGCGCCCTCGCCCGGTACGACAAGCCGGTCGGGATCCTTGCGTGGGCTGGCGGACACGCGCAGGTGCTCACGGGGTACGTGGCAACGGGCGACGACCCGCGACGATCGAACGACTTCTCTGTCGCCTATGTCTGGCTCTCGGATCCGCTCAAGTCCGACGGCTACGTGGACCGGAAGATCAGCGTGACGAGCCTCCAGTCCGGCGACCTGCACTACCGCTTCCGCTCGTATCTCGAGACCGACAGCCCGTACGACGATCCATTCACGCCCGGATACCTGCCCGCGTCCGTGCCGGCGACGACGTCGGCGTCGGAGTGGTATCGACGTTGGGTCATCGTTGCTCCGGTCAGGACGCAGCTGCCACCGCCGTTGGGAGGGGCGAAGACGAGCCCGACGCGCCGACCTGCATCGACGATCCCTCCGAGCCCAGTCCCCTAGCCCCCCGTCGCGTCGTCGCGGGCCGACGAGATCGCCTAGGCTCGCGAGGCATGGATCCCGGGAACGGACACGGTCCCGCTCGCCTCGCGCTCATCGGGGCGGGCCAGCGCGGCACCGAGGCGTACGGCGCGATCTCCCTCGCGCGGCCCGACGTCGCGCGCTTCGTCGCGGTCGCGGAACCGAACGCGCCGCGACGGGGCCGCTTCGCAGCCGCTCACGAGATTGGCCCTCGCGCCGCGTTCGCTCGATGGGAGGACCTGCTCGACGTCGTCGGCGCGGCCGGCGTCATCGACGGGATCGTCATCGCGACGCCGGATCGGAGCCACGTCGATCCGACCGTTGCCGCACTCGCGCGAAATCTGCATGTCCTGCTCGAGAAGCCGATCGCGCCCACCCCGGAGGGCGTCGAGGCGATCGCGCGCGCTGCGGAGAGCTCAGCCGGCGCTCTGACCGTTGCTCATCCTCTCCGATATACCGAGTTCTTCGCGACGATCGCCGCCCTCCTCGCCGATGGCGCGATCGGTCGGTTGGTCGAGATCGACCACCTCGAGAACGTCAGCTGGTGGCATTTCGCGCACAGCTTCGTCCGCGGAAACTGGCGCCGATCGGATCTCGCGAGCCCACTCATCCTCGCCAAGGCATGCCACGACCTCGATGTCGTCCGCTGGCTCGCCGCGGCGCCGTGCACGTCCGTCGCCTCGTTCGGGTCGCTCAGCCACTTCCGCCCCGAGGAGGCTCCGACTGGCGCGCCCGATCACTGCCTCGACGGCTGCCCGGTCGCCGAGAGCTGTCCGTTCTACGCGCCCCGGTTCTATCTTCCGCTCGTCTCGCGCGGCGGCTGGCCTGTCTCGGTCGTGACCTCGGAACCCGGCGAGGCGGCGCTCCTCGAAGCGCTCCGGACGGGTCCGTACGGCCGCTGCGTGTACCGCGCCGACAACGACGTGGCTGACCACCAGGGCACGGTCCTGGAATTCGCCAACGGCGTCGTCGCGACGCTGACCGTGACGGCATTCACGGCTGAGAACACCCGGTCCGTCAAGCTCATGGGGACGCGCGGCGAGATCCGCGGGCACATGGAACGCGGCGAGATCGAGGTCCGCCGGTTCGTCGACGGTCGCGGCATGGACGTTCCGCCCGCAGAGACGATCACGGTGGAGACCGGCAGCGGACACGCCGGCGGGGACGTCCGGCTGGTCGAAGCCTTCGCCAGTCGGGTCGTCGCGGCTCGCGCCGGCGTGCCCGGTGGTGAGTCGCCGACCTCGCTCGCGGTCTCGCTCGACAGCCATCGCATGGCGTTCGCCGCGGAGCGTTCGCGGCTCCGTCACGTTGTGGAGCACATCTGACCGCCCGGACTGCGGGAGCGAGGCCGCGGCGACCGACGATGAGCGTGTGGTGGAGATGGGGGAGAGTCGAACTCCCCGTCCAGAGCCCTTCGCCAGGGACCAGCTACGAGCGTGTCCGATGGTTTGTCGTCGATCGGTCGAGCGCCCATCGGCAGGCTTCCGACCGATCCAGTCACGTGTCCCTAGATCGGGCTTTGCTCCGGACTACGCGACGCTCGTCCGGAGCGCAGCCCCGCTGAATGACGCTTCCACCACCCGCGGGGCTGAGGTGGCTTCCACGCTCACCTTACCGCCTTAGGCGGCGAGGGCGAGAGTCGACTGGCGGTTGCCAGTTACTTCGTTTTGCCGCCTGTTTAACGAGGCCTGACGGCACCTCGGCTCGCGTTCCCTGACAACCAGGTCCTGTCGAAACCACGCATCCCCACAGAACCGAACGGCTGTTCGGAACACGAATTGTAGCGGACTCACTGCGGCGCGCCAAGGGCTCAGGGGATCCTCGACGGAGCGTCGAAGGCCGGCGACCCCGAGGGTGACGATGCTGATTCGCGCCGGGACGGTCATCGGTCCTCCGGCTGCGAGGCGGGCGAGGCGGGATCGACGAGGTCGCTGAACTCGCGGTGCCGGCGCAGCCAGCTCCGCACGAACGGGCACTCAGGCGTCACCCGGCTGCCCGAGCGCCGAGCGTCCTCGAGCGCGAACGCGGCGAGCCCTCCGCCGACGCCGCGGCCCTCGAAGGCGGGGTCGACCTGGGTGTGGACGAGCACGATCGCATCACCCGCCCGCCGATAGGTAAGGAAACCCGCAAGCTCGCCGTCGAGACGGGCCTCGTAGCGACCGCGCTCGGGGCGGTCCGTGACATCGACCCGGCGCGAGGCGTCGCTCACCGGCGCTGCGCCTCCGCGAGCTCCCGATCGATGTCCCGCCGCGCGTCGCGCTCGGCAATCTCACGGCGCCGGTCGTGCCACTGCTTGCCACGCGCGAGGCCGAGCTCGACCTTCGCCCGGCCGCGACCGGAGATGTAGAGCCGGAGCGGCACGATCGTCTGGCCCTTGGCCTTCGCGCGACCCATCAATTCGTCGATCTCGTCGCGGTGGAGGAGGAGCTTCCTGTCGCGGCGCGGCTCATGGTTCCAGCGGTTGCCGCCGGCCCACGGAGCGATGTGGGCTCCGACCAGCCACGCCTCGCCGCGTTCGACCCGCGCGTACGCCTCGGCGATGTTCACCTTGCCGTCACGGACCGACTTGATCTCGGTCCCGGTCAGGACGAGGCCGGCCTCGAACGTGTCGTCGATGTGGTATTCGTGGCGGGCCTTGCGGTTGACTGCGATCGTGCGCGGTCCCGCGGCCGTGTCTGCGGGCATCTGCCTGCTCCGGTACGCACGAACGCCGGCCCTGTTTCGGGCCGGCGTTCGTTCTGCGTTCCCAACTCGCTGGGTCCGACCCTAGACGACGGACTCCTGCGAGGTGGTGCGGCGACTCGAACATTCGGTCACTGCACATCACCTCCTTTCGTTCGGGAGAATCCTACCCGGCGGTCGTCACTCGACGCAAGGGCTCGATTCCGCAACAGTCACGCGGCTGGCGCGAGCGCGCTCGTCCCGGTCGTGAGCAGCTCGACGGCCTTGTCGAGAACAGGATCCTGTCCGGCCGGTGTGTTCGCCGGTGGCGTGACCTTGACGTCGGGGGTCAGGCCGACGCCGTGGATCCAGCGCTGCTTCGGGGTGAGCCAGCGGGCGATCGTCAGCCGGAAGCCGCCATTGTCGTCGGACAGGTCGTGCCACTGCTGGACGGTGCCCTTGCCGAAGGAGGTATCGCCGACGAGCGTCCCGCGGCCCGTGTCCTGAAGGGCGCCGGCGACGATCTCGCTGGCGGAGGCCGAACCCTTGTCGATCAGGACGGTCACCCTGATCGACGGATCCGTCGCGGCGCCGTTCGGCTCGGCGTCGACCTCGAGCTTGTTGCCCGACGCGTCCTGCTGCCAGTAGATGGGCCCCGAGGCGATGAACTGGCTGGCGATGCTCCGAGCAGCCGTCACGAACCCGCCCGGGTTGCCACGAAGGTCGAGGACGAACGACTTCTCGCCTGCTCCGACGTCGGTCTTCACCGCGTCCGCGACGGACTTTGCGGCGGTGTCGGAGAAGCCCGTCACGCGGACGTATCCGACCTTTCCGTCGGCGAGCGTCTTCGTGATGACCTCCTGCTGCTGGATCACGTCACGGGTCACCTTCACGTCGGTCGGCGCCACAGATCCGCGGACGATCGTCAGCGTGACCTGGGTCCCCTTCGGGCCCCGGATGCGGTCGCGCGTCTGGTCGATCGTCTGACCGTCGACGGTCTGTCCGTCGACGGCGGCCACGATGTCGCCGGGCTTGATCCCCGCCTTCTCGGCCGGCGAGCCCTGGATCGGCGAGACGATGACGAGCCGGCAGTCCGGACCCAGCGTCGTGCAGTCGCTGTCACTTCCGTCGGCCTTCTTCGTCACGATCTCCGCGCCGATCCCCTCGAACTGACCGTTGATGCTCTGGAGGCTCGCCTTGAACTCATCCGAGGTCAGGTAGGAGGAGTACGGATCGCCGAGCGCGCCGATCATCCCCTTGATCGCCCCTTCGACGATCTGCTTCTTGTCGACGGTGCCGCCGGCGTAGTTGTCGATGACGAAGTGGTACGCGGACCAGAACGGCGCGAACGCCGCCTCATCGCCCGCAGGCGTCCCGGGGGTCGCCGCCTGCCGGCTGCCGACGGTCCATCCGGCCAGGAAGAGTGCGCCGCCGGCGAGCACGGCGACGAGCGCGATCGACAGCCCGAGGATCGGGCCGCGGCGTGTTCGGGACGTCGTCGGGTGCGTCGGGTCGACGCGGTACGCGGGTTGATCGCCCTCCGCAGGCGTCGTGGTCGGAGGCTGAAGGTCCGCCTGGCCTGCGGATCGGTCGTCGAGCGGTGGTTCGGGCGTCGTCATCGGGTGTCCTTGTTCGGCGAGCGCAGGAGGCGCGAAAGGGTAGCGCCCCTCGCCCGATCCTACGCACGCCGCCCGAACGCCGGATCGCTCCGCGAACGAAACTTCATGCCGTCATCGCAACGGCCGACGACGTCAGCGGATCAGGTATGTCCTGACGGAAACCCATGAACCCAGGACACCGAGCCCGACGCCGGCGCCCAGGACGAGCGCGACGAGATCTCGCGCCAGCGTCCCGAAGTGGAGCGGCAGGACGCGGAAGAAGTCGAACATGAACTTGCCGAGCGGATCGGCCGCGAGGGCGAGGACGCCGAGGGTCACGGCAGCGCCGACGAACCCGACGAATGCGCCCTCGAACACGAACGGCCAGCGGATGAACGCATCCGAGGCACCGACGAGGCGCATGACCTCGATCTCCTCCGCACGGGCGAAGACGGCGAGCCGGATCGTGTTGACGATGATGAACAGGACGATGACGGCGATCACGAGGAGGACGACGACGCCGGCCGTGCGCAGCACATTCGTCACCGTCAGGACGCGGTCGACGAGGCTCTGAATGTCCTTGACGTTCGTCACCCCGTCGAGCTCGCGCAGGTCATCGAGCACGGTTCCGAAGACGCGCGGATCCTTGAGCTTCACCTCGACGCTCGGATGGAGCGGGTTCGAGTCGAGGTACTCCGTCAGGTCCTGCTCGCCCTGCGCGCGGGTCGATGCCTTGAAGCGGGCGAGCGCCTCGTCCTTCGTGACGTAGGTCACGCCCTCCACCTCGGGGTGCTGAAGGAGTGCCGCCTGGATGGCCTCGACCTCGCCCGTCGTGATGCCGTCGCGCAGGTCGGCGACGACCTCGACCTTCTGCTCGACGAACTGCAGCCCGGCGGTCAGACCCGACTGGATGATCCAGAAGCCGCTCAGGAGCAGGAGCATGAGGATCATCGTGGCGGTCGCCGCGAGGCTCATGACCGCGTTGCGCCAGAAGCCCTGCCAGGCGCGCTTGAGGCTGAACGCAATGAACCGGATCATGTCTAGTCTCTGCGCCCTCCGAGCGCCGAGGCGACGCCCCTGTTAGCCATCGGCGCGAGGATCAGTCCTCACGGTGGTACGCGCCACCGACCTCATCGCGGATGACGCGACCTTCCTCGATCGCGACGACGCGCTTGCGGAGGGCGGTCACGACCTCGGCATTGTGTGTCGCCATGAAGACCGTCACGCCGAGCTCGTTGATCCGGAGGAGCAGCTGGATGATCTCCCAGCTGATCAGCGGGTCGAGGTTTCCGGTCGGCTCGTCGGCAATGATCACGCGCGGGTCGTGGACGAGCGCGCGCGCGATCGCCGTCCGCTGCTGCTCGCCACCGGACAGCTGGGATGGATACTGCTTCGCCTGCGCCGTCAGGCCGACGAGCGCGAGGACGCGGTCGACGGCAGGTCGAATCCGCCGGCCGGGCGTCCCGGTCACCTCGAGCGCAAACGCGACGTTCTCCCAGACGGTCTTGCTCGACAGGAGCTTGAAGTCCTGGAAGACGATCCCGATCTTGCGGCGAACCTTCGGCACCTGGCGGCGTCCGAGTCGCGACAGGTCCTGGCCGTCGAGCAGGACGACCCCCTTCGTCGCGACCTCGTCGCGGATGAGCAGCTTGATGAGCGTCGACTTGCCGGCGCCGGACGGCCCGACGACGAAGACGAAGTCGCCCTCCGGGATCCGGAGGTCGACGTCGCGCAGCGCGACCTTGCCGTTCGGGTATGTCTTGGTGACGTCGTGAAGGAGCACGACGGCGCGCTCCGCGGCCGCTGCGGCGCGCGGGCGGGCAAGACCGCTGAGGCGGTCGCGCAGGGAGGGACGGTCGAGGTCGGAGACGGCGAGGGACATCGGCACGCTGCCTTGTGAGGGTGACGGAGCCGGGAGCGTTGCGAGCCGCGGCGATCCCGGTGAGATCCGGACTGGGAGCAAGGCGTCCCGGATCGACGCGCCGAGGCTACGCCTTGCCGGCGACCCCATCAAACCCCCCGAATTGGGGGTTCGGTGGGGTCCGATCGGGTCAGGACCAGAAGCTTTCGTCACAGCAGCGCGAGCGTGATCGGGATGTAGCGCGACACGTCGACGGACGGCCGGTCCCAGCAGTGCAGCGCCGGAAAGGCCTCGAGCCGGAACCCGGCCCCGAGCAGGCCGGCAATCGTCGGCGCGGCGGCACCCGGGACCCAGACGCTGAACGCGCCGGCGGGCCGAACGACGCCGAGGAGGTGGCCGAGGACGGCCGGCATGAGCCCGGCGCGCCGGACGGCGACCGGTCCGAGCCGACCGACGCGCGACGTGTAGCCGTAGGCGACGGGGGTTCCGTCACGCTCGCGGTAGAGCACCCCGATCCGACGCTCGCGCCGGAGATAGCCGTGGTCCTCGGGATGCTCGTAGCCGAGAAGCTCGCGGTCGATCGCATCGACGGCACGCGCGACCACCGGCGGCCGATCGCCGCCGGGGGCGCCGAACGGGAGGGCGTCGAACGCCACGGCGTCGATCTCCGGCGGCAGGGCCGGAAGGGCCGCTGGTCGCGTCGGTACGCCGACGAGATGGAGGACCGGCACACGCGGCACCAGGCCGAGTCGCGCGTACAGCGCGTTGGAGATCGGCTGTGCCGAGTCCGTCGCGGTCCCGAAGGTCCACTGGGTCGCTGAGGCTCCGTCATCGTCGACGTCGATCTCCCCGTCGCGCCACGGGTGCCGGCCCTCGGGTAGCGACCGTTCGAGGAGGGCCGCGCCCAACCCGCGCGCCTGCTCGTGCGGCTCGACGAAGAGCATCGCCAGGAACCAGGCCTGGCCTCGGACGTTCGCCGACGCGAACCCGACGACGCGCTCGTCGTTCGCTCCACGCGCCTCGCCCGGGTCGGCCCCCCCCGAGGCGGGCCGGGTCGCCACCCAGAAGGTCGTGGGATCGGTAGCCAGCAGGTGGGCCAGCAGCCGACGAACCGGATCCAGATCGCCGGCCACCGTCGGCTGGTTGAGCCGGGCGAGGTAATCGGCGAGCGCGTCCCGCCAGACATGCGTGCAGGCGACGAGGTCGTCGACGGTCGCCCGCCTGATCGAGGGCGGCGGGGGTCGCCGCCGCCCGCCCCGCCGAACGAACGGCGCAGTCATGTCAGCCCGGCTCGTCCGATGTGACCGTCGTGTCGCCGAGTGTCGCCCCGGTCGCCTCCCGTTCGAGCTCGGCGGCCATGAACGTGTCGAGGTCGCCGTCGAGCACGCCACCGGTGTTCGACGTCTCGACCCCGGTTCGGAGGTCCTTGACCATCTGGTAGGGGTGGAGCACGTAGCTCCGGATCTGGTTCCCCCAGCCCGCGCTCACATGCTCCCCCTTGAGCTTGCGGAGCTCCGCCTCCTTCTCCTCGAGCCGCCGCTCGAGGAGGCGCGCCTTGAGGACCTTGACTGCCGTTTCCTTGTTCTGCGTCTGACTTCGTTCGTTCTGGCTCTGGGCGACGATCCCGCTCGGCATGTGCGTCAGCCGGACGGCCGAATCGGTCTTGTTCACGTGCTGCCCCCCGGCGCCCTGGCTGCGGAACGTGTCGACCCGGATCTCGTCCCAGTTGAGCTCGACCTCGGCGTCGTCGTCCTCGACCTCGGGCAGGACCTCGACGAGCGCGAACGTCGTCTGGCGCCGGTTCTGGCTGTCGAACGGGCTGATCCGGACGAGGCGATGGACGCCGCGCTCGGCGCGCAGCCAGCCGTAGGCGCGGCGGCCGTCCACGGCGATCGTGGCGCTCTTGATGCCGGCCTCCTCGCCCTCCGTCCGGTCGACGATCTCGCTGCCGAAGCGGTGTCGTTCGGCCCAGCGGAGGTACATCCGCAGGAGCATCTCGGCCCAGTCGGTCGCCTCGGTCCCGCCCGCCCCCGCGCTGATGGACAGCAGCGCACCGCGCTCGTCATAGTCGCCTGAGAACAGCAACGCAGTCCGCTCGCGCTCGAACTCCGTTCGCAGCCCGGCCACGTCACGCTCGAGCTCCGCCTCGAGGTCGGGGTCCGAGTCGGCGACCAGCAGGTCGGTCAGCTCGGCAACGGACCGGGCGCGGGACTCGAGATCGCGCCACAGGTCGATCTCCGTCCGAAGCGAGTCGGCCTGCCGGAGAATCCGCTGTGCCGTGCGCGGGTCGTCCCACAGGCCGGGGTCCTGGGCGCGGACGTCAAGGGTTGCGAGCGTCGCCTCCTTCGAGGCGAGGTCAAAGGCGCCCCGAGGTCGACCGGATCCGCTCGGCGAGTTCCCGGATGGCGGTCGCGTCCACGACCTAGCTCCGGGCCCGGAGATCCTGGAGCAGGATCGGACGCAGCTCGATGATGCGCAGCGCGGTCTTGCTCCGGGCGACGACGGGGTTCACGCAGGGACAGTAGCTGTTGTGTGGGCAGACGCCGCAGTTGCCGTCACAGTCGAGCGCGGCTGCGTAGCTGCAGCTCCGACAATCGCGTTCGCAGGCGATGAGATCGACGAATGACGCTTCCTCGGCCTGCTTCACGAGTCCCTCTCTCTAGCGATTCGCAGGGCAGCGCTCGGGCACGCGGGATCACCGGCGGGCAGTGCCCGGGAACGCGACGGGGGTTTTTCGGAGTATAGGAGCCACGGCCGATCGCGCCAAGTGGGTCAGCCTCCCGAATCGGCCTCCGCGAGCTCGTTTTCGGGGGCGCCGCCGGTCAGGAAGTAGAACGCCAGGGCGCCGAGCTCGTGCGCGGTTGCGCCCCAGCGGCTGCCGACGTCGTGGTCGACCGGGCTCGTCCGCGTCGGGGAGCCGTACGCCACGATCGACTCGTCCCGGGCCATCCGCAGGACGCGCAGCATGTGGGTCGGATCCGAGACGAAGATCGCGTCGCTGACGCCACGTTCGCGCAGGATCCGGGCGACGCCGACGACCGATTCGAGCGTCGTCCGGGCCTCGTCCTCGACGAGGATCCGGTCCTCTGGCACGTCGAGTGACATCGCGTACGCGCGCGCGACGGCGGCCTCGGTCGTCCGGTCGCCGGGCCGCTTGCCACCGGTCACCACGAGATACGGCGCATAGCCGTCCCGGTAGAGCTGGGCGGCATGGTCGAGCCGCGCTCGAAAGACCTGCGACGGTCGCCCGTCGTATTGGGCGGCGCCCAGGACGACGATCGCGCCCGCCGGGCGGGCCTCGTCGATCTCGCCCTGCTGCCAGATGCGGGCGATCGTGTAGACGGCCACGAGCGCGACGGCGACACACGCCAGCAGCGCGAGCCGCGCAAGATCGCGCAGCACGGCGGGTCGCGTCGCGATCAGCCGGCCGACGCGCCGCGCGTCAGCGGCCGTGACACTTCTTGTACTTGAGCCCGGAGCCGCACCAGCAGACGTCGTTGCGTCCGATCCTCGCGCCCGTCGGCGTGTAGCCGGGTCGGATGCCACCGGTGGTCCCGGCGCCGGCGGCGATGCCTCCGCCGCCCGCGATCTCCTGCATCTGCCGCGTCGTCGCTCCGCCGGGTACTCCCGCCAGGCTCGCGACCGGCAGCGACCCTGATGCGAGCGCGCCAGCCGTCGAAGCAGGAGGCGTGGAGCCGGGCCGGAAGGATGCGCCCACGCCGGAGCCGGACGTCGCGGCTCCCGACGCGACCGCCGCGGCGCTCGGCGCAGCCGTCCGGAGCGGCTGCCCCGGCCCGGGCAGCGGCTGCGCGGCCTCGGCGGGCTGCTGCTGGACCGTCACGCGGAAGGTCGTCGTGGCGACCTGATGACGGATGAGGTCGCGGAGCTCCTCGTACAGCCGGAACGCCTCGCGACGGAACTCGTTGAGGGGATCCTGCTGCGCGTAGCCACGAAGCCCGATCCCGCGGCGAAGCTCGTCGACCTCGGTCAGGTGCTCGACCCACAGCGCGTCGATCGTGCGAAGCAGGACGATTCGCTGGACGAATGCCCACGTCTCCTCGCCGACGTCCGCCTCGCGCGATTCGAGCTTGGCGGCCACGAGGTCGTGGAGGTGGGCGACGATCGCGTCCCGGCTGCCGGCGTCCCAGATGTCGTCCTCTGTCGTGCCGTCGCCGTCGAGGCCCATCGTGTGGAGCGCGGTCGCGAGATCGGCCACGTTCCAGTCGTCGGCGAGGTCGCCGCCGAGGTACTGCTCGGCGAGGACGTCAACCTCGGCCTCGAGCATCGTCAAGACGGTGTCGGTCAGGTCCTCGTTGCGGAGGACCTTGTCGCGCTCGGCGTAGATCGTCTCGCGTTGCTTGTTGATCACGTCGTCGAACTCGACGACGCGCTTGCGAAGGTCGAAGTTGAGGCCCTCGACCCGGCTCTGGGCGCTCTCGATGGTCCTGCTCACGAGGCGGCTCTCGATCGCCACGTCGTCCTCGAGGCCCATCCGCTCCATGAGACCCGCGACGCGGTCCGACGCGAACCGCTTCATCAGGTCGTCTTCAAGCGACAGGTAGAAGCGCGACGAGCCGGGGTCGCCCTGCCGGCCGGCGCGGCCGCGAAGCTGGTTGTCGATCCGACGACTCTCGTGGCGCTCCGTGCCGATGATGTGAAGACCGCCCGCCTCGACGACGCGCCGGTGATCCTCGTCGCAGATCGCCTTCGCTTCGGCGAACGCTGCGTCGTACGTCGCCTTGTCCACCTCGACCGGGTTCAGGCCGCGCTGGTGGAGGATCTCGGACGCGAGGCCGGCCGGGTTGCCGCCGAGGAGGATGTCGGTCCCGCGGCCGGCCATGTTCGTCGCGATCGTGACGGCCCGGCTGCGGCCGGCCTGGGCGACGATCCCGGATTCCTTCTCGTGGAACTTCGCGTTGAGGACCTCGTGATCGACGCCGCGGCGACGCAGCATCTCCGCGAGGAGCTCGGACTTCTCCACAGAGATCGTGCCGACGAGGACCGGCCGGCCGGCCTCCGTCATCTCGACGATCTCGTCGATGAGGGCGTTGAACTTGCCCTTCTCGTTCCGGAACACGAGGTCGGCCTCGTCGTCGCGGACCATCTCCCGGTGGGTGGGGATGGCGACGACCTCGAGGCCGTAGATCTTGCTGAACTCCTCGGCCTCGGTCATGGCCGTGCCGGTCATCCCGGCGAGCTTGTCGTACAGCCGGAAGTAGTTCTGGAAGGTGATCGTCGCGAGCGTGACCGACTCCCGCTGGACGCGCAGGCCCTCCTTTGCCTCGATTGCCTGGTGGAGGCCCTCCGACCAGCGCCGGCCCGGCATCTTCCGGCCGGTGAACTCGTCGACGATGATGATCTCGCCGTCGTCGACGATGTAGTCGCGATCGAGCTTGTAGAGCGCGTGGGCCCGAAGCGCCTGCTCGAAGTGCCTGGCGAGGCGCGGATCGGCGTCGTAGAGGTTCGCCACACCGAGCCACTTCTCGATCCTGTCGATCCCCTCCTCGGTCGGCGCGACCTGCTTGTCCTTCAGGTCGACGAAGTAGTCGCCGCCCTCCTCGGCGCCCTCGGGCCGGCCCTTGAGCCGCGGCACGAGCTTTGCGAACGTGTAGTAGAGGTCGGCCGATTCCTCGGCCTGGCCGCTGATGATGAGCGGCGTCCGGGCCTCGTCGATGAGGATGTTGTCGACCTCGTCGACGATCGCGAAGGCGCGCTCACGCTGCACCCGCTGGTCGAGCTCGACGACCATGTTGTCGCGCAGGTAGTCGAACCCGAACTCATTGTTTGTCCCGTAGGTGACGTCCGCTGCGTACGCCTCGCGGCGCTCGACCGGACGCAGGTTCACGAGCCGCTCGTCAGTCGTGGGGTGGCCGGGCTCGAAGACGAAGCTCGTGTCGTGGGTGATGATCCCGACCGAGACGTCGAGGAAGTGGTAGACGGGTCCCATCCACTGGGCATCGCGGCGGGCGAGGTAGTCGTTGAGGGTGACGAGGTGGGCACCCCGGCCGGTCAGCGAGTTGAGGATCAGCGCGAGCGGCGCGACGAGGGTCTTGCCCTCGCCGGTCTTCATCTCCGCGATCTTCCCCTGGTGGAGGACGACGCCGCCGATCAGCTGGACGTCGAAATGGCGCATCCCGAGGGTCCGCTTCATCGCCTCGCGGGTGGATGCGAACACCTCCGGCAGCGCCTCGTCCATCGCCGCCTGCGCCCGCTCGTTCGCCCGGCGCCGACGCTCGCGAGCGAGCTCGCGGCGACGCTCGGGGTCGGGGTGCTCGAGCTCGTCCTCGGACGGCTCGTCCTCGGTCGCCGCCTCGCGAACCTGCGCGCGGATGTCGGCGACGCGAGCGCGGATCTCGTCGTCGGAGAGGGCCTCGAACTCGGCCTCGAGGGCGTTCGTCTCGTCGACGAGCGGCTGGATGCGCCGCACCTCGCGGTCGTTCGAATCGACGAAGCGGGAGAGGAAACCAAGCATGACGCGGGGAGTGTATATGGAGCCTCTTCGCACGACTCCCGCACGAGTCGGCGGGCTCGCTCGGCTCCCGGAGGGTCAGTGCCGGAACGCTGTCCCGTAATCGTCGGCCTGGTGGGCTCCACCGAGCGCGCTCGGCCCTCCGAGGGTCAGTGCCAGAATCCCGTCCCGTAACCCACGAGCAGCAGGACGAACGTGATCGCCGCGAGACCGAGCCAGAAGCCGACCGAGACGGCGGTCCGGGTTGGGTTCATCTCCGCGTTCGCGAGGGCGGGCAGGCGATTGCCCTTGAGCGACGTTCCCCAGCGCGCGGAACGCAGTTGGCGGCGCCAGTTCTGATCCTCGACGGTTCGTCGTTCGAGGCCACCCTGCCCGTCGGGCCGGTGAAGCTGGAGGCTCATGCCGGGCCCCGACGGCCGAGCGCGGCCGCGCCGGCCAGCGCGACGCGTCGATTCAGACCGAGCATCGGTGGGCCGCCGTCGGGCGCTTCGTCGTCATCGTCGCGGCTGTCGAACTCGCGCTCGATCCCGTCCTCCCAGAGGATCATCTCCTGGGTGAAGGAAACCTCGCTGCTGAACAGCGCACCGACCGATTCGCCTCGATGGATCCGCTTGATCGCCTCTCCGATGAGCGGGGCGACGGAGATCGTCGTGATCGTCGGCAGGCGCTTGGCGGCGGGCAGCGGGATCGAGTCCGTCAGGACGACCTCGAGCAGGGACGAGTCGCGGATCCGGTCGACGGCCGGATCGGACAGGATGCCGTGGGTGGCGCAGGCGTAGATCTCGCCGACGCCCTCGCGTTCGAGCGCGCGGACGATTTCGATGAGCGTTCCGGCAGTGTCGATCTCGTCGTCGACGATGATGGCCCGGCGTCCGCGGACGTCGCCGATGACGTTGAGCAGCTCGGCCTTGTCGAGGTTGCCCTGGCGTCGCTTCTCGATGATCGCCAGCGGCGCATCGAGCATCTCCGCAAACGCCCGGGCGCGCTTCGCGAAGCCCAGGTCCGTCACCACGACCGGCCGGTCGAGACGCTTCGCGCGGAAGTAGTTCGAGAGGAGGTGGACCGCCGTCAGCTCGTCGACAGGAATGTTGAAGAAGCCCTGGATCTGGCCCTGGTGGAGATCGAGCGTCAGGACACGATCGGCACCGGCGACGGTGATCATGTCGGCGATGAGCCGCGCGGTGATCGGGACCCGCGGCTGGTCCTTCTTGTCCGATCTGCCGTAGCCGTAGTAGGGCACGACGGCGGTGATCCGCCCGGCCGACGCACGCTTGAACGCGTCGATCATGATCAGCAGCTCCATGATCGAGTCGTTGACGGGGCGACACGTGGGCTGGACGAGGAAGACGTCCTTCTCGCGAACGTTGTCGAGGATCTTCACGAAGATGTTCTCGTTCGCGAACTGGAAGACCTCGGCCTTGCCGGGCTGCATACCGAGGTACCGGCAGATCTTCCGGGCGAGCTCGGGGTTGGCGTTGCCGTGGTAGATCTCGAAATGATCGGCGTACATCACGCGCTCGCGCCGCTTCCGCCACCATCCGGCAGCTCGGGACCCTCATTGTCGCCCAAGGCCGACTGTCCCGCCAGCCCGGCACGGAAGGCGGCGATCCCGACGACGCGGTCGCCCTCGTTGAGGCGCATCACGATCACGCCGCGCGCCGAGGGCGAGTACCGATTGATCGTTCTGACGTCCGTCCGGACGACCTGGCCGCGCTCGGAGATGAGCAGCAGCTCCTCGTCGTCCTCGGTGACCTGCTGGACCGCCGCGACCGCGCCCGTCTTCCGACCCTCGAGCGAGATGAGCCCGACGCCCTGACCACCCCGATGCTTGCGCCGGAAGTCGCTCATCGGTACCCGCTTGCCGTAGCCGGTCTCGGTCAGGACGAGCAGGTCCGAATCCGGCTGGACGACCGACATCGAGACGACGCTGTCGCCCTGACGGGCAAGCCGGATCCCGATCACGCCCGCAGCATCACGGCCCATCGGCCGAACCTCGGCTTCGCTGAAGCGGGCGAGCTTGCCCATCGCCGTGGCGAGGATGACCGCGTCGCCGCCGGTCGAGACGTCCACCCAGGCGAGCTCGTCGCTCGCGTTCAGGGTGATCGCACGGATCCCGGAGCTCCGGACCTTCTCGAACTGTTCGAGCGGCGTCTTCTTGATGACCCCGTTCCGGGTTGCGAGGACGAGGAATCGGCCACGCTCGAAGTCCGGCAAGGTGATCGTCGCCATCGGAACCTCGCCGGCCTCGACCTGGACACCCGGCAGGTTGATGATCGGAATTCCCTTCGCCTGGCGGCTCGCGTCAGGGATCTGGTGGACCTTCGCGGAGAAGACCCGACCGCGGTTGGTGAAGAAGAGCGCCCAGTCGTGGGTGTTTGCGACGAGCAGGCTGTCGACGGCGTCCTCCTCGCGCGTGACGTGCCCGATGATCCCCTTGCCACCTCGGTGCTGCCGTCGATACGTCGCCACCGGTTGCCGCTTGATGTAGCCGCGGCCGCTGATCGTGACCACGACGTCCTCGTCGGCGATGAGGTCCTCGTCGGTCATCTCACGCGACGAGCTGTCCTCGACGCGCGTCTTCCGCTCGCCGGCATACCGCTTCTTGAGATCGGCGAGCTCCTCCTTGAGGATCGCGAGGACACGCGCCGGGTTCGCGAGGATGTCCTCGAGCTCGGCGATCTGCTGGATGACCGCGAGGTACTCGTCCTCGATCTTCTTGCGCTCGAGGGCCGCGAGGCGGGCGAGTCGCATGTCGAGGATCGCCTGGGCCTGCGCCTCCGACAGCTCGAAACGGCCCATGAGGTTCTGGCGGGCGAGCTCCACGTCGGCCGATTCGCGGATCGTCCGGATGACCTCGTCGAGATTGTCGAGGGCGATCTTGAGACCCTCGAGGATGTGCGCGCGGGCACGCGCCTTCTCCAGGTCGAACTCGGTCCGGCGGCGGACGACATCCCGCCGGTAGTCGACGTAGTGCTGGAGCGCCGCCTTCAGCGGCAGCGTCTGCGGCTGCCCGTCGACGAGCGCGAGCATGTTCATGTTGAACGCGAGCTGCATCGCCGTGTGCTTGAACAGGTTGTTCAGGACCTTGTGCGGGTTCGCATCGCGCTTGATCTCGATGTAGATCCGCATCCCGTCGCGATCGCTCTCGTCGCGCAGGTCGCTGATCCCCTCGACGCGCTTGTCCTTGACGAGATCAGCGATCTTCTCGAGCAGGGCGGCCTTGTTCACCTGGTACGGCAGCTCGGTGACGATGATCGCGACGCGGTCGTTGCGAGTCTCCTCGAACGCGACCTGGGCGCGCATGACCACGCGGCCGCGACCGTGCGCGTACATCTGGCGGATCGCGTCGACCGTCTCGTTCTCGCCGGTGAGCGGATTCCGCTGCTGCTCGAAGCGGAAGATCGTCGCGCCCGTCGGGAAGTCGGGACCCTGCACGTACCCGCACAGGTCGTCCGCGCTCAGCTCCGGGTCATCGATGAGCGCCGTCGTCGCGTCGCAAATCTCCCCGAGGTGATGCGGCGGGATGTTGGTCGCCATGCCGACCGCGATCCCGCTCGATCCGTTGACGAGAAGATTGGGGAGCTTTGCCGGCAGAACGGACGGTTCTTTGTGTGTACCGTCGTAGTTGTCGGCGTAATCAACCGTGTCCTTGTCGATGTCGGCCAGCATTTCCGCAGAGATCGCCGTGAGACGCGCCTCGGTGTAGCGCATCGCGGCGGCGCTGTCGCCGTCGACCGAACCGAAGTTGCCCTGCCCGTCCACGAGGGGGTAGCGCATCGAGAAGTCCTGGGCCAGGCGGACGAGCGCGTCGTACAGGGCGACGTCGCCGTGCGGGTGGTACTTGCCCATCACCTCGCCGACGATCGCTGCGCACTTTCGGTACGAGCTGGTGGCCGACAGCCCCATCTCGCCCATCGTGTAGAGGATGCGGCGATGGACCGGCTTGAGGCCGTCCCGGACATCGGGGAGCGCCCGGGCGACGATGACGCTCATCGCGTAATCGAGGTAGCTCACCCGCATCTCGTCCTCGATGCGGACGGCCCGGATGTTGCCGAGGTCGTCGGTCACGCCGCCGCCCTCCGCACGTCAGCGGATGCCCGGGCCGCTCGGACGCGTGCCGGTTCGATCATCGCGCAGCCACCGGGATCCGCTCGCGATGAGGTCCGCCGAGCGGCGGCGAGCCGCCCGCCTCGACGAATGCGCTCGCGGTCGCGGCCGCGGCAGACGTCGAAGGCGAGCCCGAACGTCGACGCACGCCGGCAAGCTGACCCCGAACGTGAGCCGCGAACGCCGGGTCGAGCTTCACGAGCGCCTCCCGAACGACCCACGCGCGGTGGCCGTCGGCGGCCGCGGCCGCGGAAACAGCCTCGCGGTCGAGGAACGAGCGGACCGCGTGAGGGTCGACCAGCGTCAGCGACCGCAGTGCCCAGGCGAGCGCCTTCTGCACCTCGGGCCGATCGTCACCGATGAGCGTCGCAATGAGCTCGAGTCCGCGGTTCGCGACAACCGGATCGCGGCCGAGGTCGCGATCGACGAACGGGAGCGTTGCGATCGTCGACCCGACGAGTCGGCGCTCCCAGCTCGACGGCGCGAAGACGAGTTGGCCGAGCTCGCTCCAGCGGAACGCTTCGGCGAGGACGCCACGCCCGACCGGATGAGCGAGCGCGTCGACGGTGATCCAGTCGCGTGCCTCGCGCGACGCCCGACGGAGGAGCTGCCACGTTCGCTCGGGGTCGATGACGACGAGACGTTCGAGGATCGGCATCGCCAGCCACCGAGCCTCGAGGATCGGCAGGTTGAAGAGGCGTTCGACCGCGAGCAGCGTGTTCATCGGCGAGTCGCGTCGCGTCTGCCTGGCGAAGATTCGGCCGGCGCGCTCGACGGTGGAGAACGCGACACCGACGAACCCGTCGAGCTCGGGAGCGACGCGGAGGAGCTCCGCGCGATCGGCGGCTCGCGCCAGGTGCCGCAGGCCGCGCTCGGCCACGGCCGTCACCGCCTCGGGGTCGGCGACCGATTCGGCAAGAGCGTGGCCGAGCTCGACCGCCGCCGCTCGTCGATCGTCGGTGGGTTCGCGCCCGGCGGCCGGCTGGTCGGTACTGATCACCGGTGCTCCACGGCGACCGCGCCGTCCGACCGTCCCGCAGGCTCGCGCGCCGGTCGCGGGTCGACGATGTCGGTGTTGATCGGTCGGTTCGGCGAGGCGACCGCCCGGAAGCCGTATCGGGCCTGAAGCCGTCGCTTTTCGTCATCGCGCGCCGCAACGTACGTGCCCTCGGCGCTTGCGAGGACCCTGCCATCGGGTGCGACGATGGTTCCGGTCGTCCTGAAGACGCGTCGGCGGCCCTCCGAGAGTGCGCCTTCAGCGTGGATCGGCATGCCGATCGCAACAGGGGCGTGGAACACGGTGGTCATCCGGGCGGTCACGCCCCACGCGTCGCTCGCGACCAGCGACCATGCCATGACCTCGTCGAGGATGGTGGAGACGATTCCACCATGGGCGACGCCCTCCCAGCCCTCGAATCGGCTGTCGAGCCGAAGGTCGGTCCAAGCGCGCCCGGCCCCGAGGTGGAGGTCGAGCTTGAGGCCGTGTTCGTTCAGCGTCCCGCAGGCGAAGCAGTGATGGGCGGCAATCCGCATCGACTCTCCGTCCAGCACGAGCGTCTGCGTCTCAGACATCGAGATTGCGAACCTTTCGCGCCTCGGTCTTGATGAAGTCCTTTCGCGGCGCGACCTTCTCGCCCATGAGCATCGTGAAGATGTCGTCTGCCTCGGCTGCATCCTCGACTTCGGCTCGAAGCAGCGTTCGGCTGTCCGGGTTCATCGTCGTCTCCCAGAGCTGATCGGCGTTCATCTCGCCGAGGCCCTTGAAGCGCTGGACGGTGATGTTCTTCGAGTTCATCTCCTTGACGAGCTGATCGCGCTCCTTCTCGGTCTGCGCGTATCTCGTCACCTTGCCCGTGCTGACCCGATACAGCGGTGGCTGCGCGATGTACAGGAAGCCCGCCTCGATGACCTGAGGCATGTGCCGGTAGAAGAAGGTCAGCAGCAGCGTGCGGATGTGCGCTCCGTCGACGTCGGCGTCGGTCATGATGATGATCCGGTGGTACCGAAGCTTCGCGAGGTCGAAGCTCTCCCCGATGCCCGCGCCGAGGGCGATGATCAGCGGCCGGACGTTTTCGCTCGACAGGATCTTGTCGAGGCGCGCCTTCTCGACGTTCAGCAGCTTGCCGCGCAGAGGCAACACGGCCTGGAACCGACGGTCGCGACCCTGCTTCGCCGACCCTCCGGCGGAGTCACCCTCGACGATGTAGAGCTCGCTTCGGGCGGGATCCCGCTCCTGGCAGTCGGCCAGCTTGCCGGGGAGCGCCAACCCTTCGAGCGCGCCCTTCCGAATGACGAGATCGCGCGCCTTGCGTGCGGCTTCTCTGGCGCGCGCCGACGTGAGGCACTTCTCGATGATTCGTCGGCCGTCGGACGGATTTTCGTCGAGGTACTGACCGAGGGCATCGGCGACCGCCGTCTCCACCTGGCCGCTCACCTCGGCGTTGCCGAGCTTCGCCTTCGTCTGCCCCTCGAACTGCGGTTCGGTCAGCTTGACGCTGATGACGGCAGTCAGTCCTTCACGGACATCGTCGCCCGAGAGGTTCGCGTCGGAGTCCTTGAGGATGCTCGCGCGACGCGCCCAGTCGTTCAGGCTGCGCGTCAACGCACGCCGGAAGCCCGTGACGTGGGTCCCGCCGTCGACCGTGTTGATGTTGTTCGCGAACGCGAGGAGCGTCTCCGTGTAGGAGTCGTTGTACTGGATCGCGGTCTCGATCGCCGTCGAGCCCTCGCGCCGCTCGGCGTAGATCGGGCGGACGTGCAACGCTTCCTTGTTCCGGTTGAGGTGGCGGACGAACGAGACGAGGCCTCCTTCGAAGTAGAACGACCGCTCGCGCTCGCTGCGCTCATCGACGAGGGTGATCCAGATGCCCTTCGTCAGGTAGGCCGATTCCCGAAGGCGTTGCACGATCGTCTCGAACGAGTAGTCCGTCGTTTCGAACATCCCCGAGTCGGCGCGAAATTGCGTCGTCGTACCGCGCCGATGCCCCTGTGGCCCGACCTTCGTGACCGGCGTCGCAGGCTTGCCGCGGACGTACTCCTGGGCCCAGACGTTGCCGTCGCGCGCTGACTCGACCCGCATCCACTCCGAGAGCGCGTTGACGACGCTGACACCGACGCCGTGCAGCCCGCCCGAGACCTTGTAGCCCCCGCCACCGAATTTGCCGCCGGCGTGGAGGACCGTGTGGACGACCTCGAGCGCGTCCTTCCCGGTTGCGTGTCGGCCGACCGGGACGCCCCGGCCGTCGTCCTGGACCGTGACGATTCCATCGGCCCCGATCGTCACCTTGATCGTGGTGGCGTGACCCGCCATCGCCTCATCGATCGAGTTGTCCACGACCTCCCAGACGAGGTGATGGAGGCCGCGAGCGTCCGTCGACCCGATGTACATGCCGGGCCGACGACGGACGGCCTCGAGGCCCTCGAGCACCTGGATGCTCGCCGCGGTGTAGTCCCCGCCCGTGCTGCGGCTCGAGCGGCGGGTCCCGTTCGACGGACCGGCTGGCGCGATGGGCTTCGCTCGCCGACCGCTCGGCGCGATCGGCTTTGTCGCCTCCTCGGTCACGCCGCCCCTCCGATCAGCCGCTCGTACAGTCGCGTGAGCTCCTCGTCGCTGTAGTACTCGATCACGATCCGGCCGCCGCGACGGCTCCGGGCCAGACTGACCTTGGTGCCGAGGGCGGTTCGCAGGTCGGCCTCGACGCGTTCGCGATCGGCATGCAGCGAGTCCACCTTCGCTGCCGTTGCATCACCCGGCACGACCTCTGCGGCCGAGTTCTGGTCGGAGGAAGCAGCCCGCAGCCGGCGTGCCAGCTCCTCCGTCTGACGAACCGACAGCCCACGGGCGAGCACGACTTCGAGGAGCCGCGTCTGACCCGTCGCATCGAGAGCGGCGAGTGCCCGCCCGTGGCCCTCTGTCACCATCCCCGATTCGATCGCAGACCGAACGTCGGCCGTGAGTTCGAGCAATCGGAGCGTGTTGGCCACAGACGATCGAGCGCGACTCACTCGCGCGGCGAGCTGATCCTGGGTGAACCCGAATTCGTCGATCAACTGCCGGTACGCCCGGGCTTCCTCGAGGGGATTCAGATCCTCTCGCTGGACGTTCTCGACGAGGGCGAGCTCGAGCTGGTCGCGGTCCGCGAGCTGACGGACGACCGCGGGGATCTGCTCGAGGCCGGCGAGCCGTGCCGCTCTCAGGCGCCGCTCCCCGGCGACGAGGCGGTATCCGTCGAGCACCTCGGTGACGAGGATTGGTTGGATGATTCCGTGGACGCGGACGCTCTCGACGAGCTTCTCGAGCTCGTGCTCATCGATGCGGCTCCGGGGCTGGAAGGGGCTGCTCGAGACCCGATCGACAGGGACCTCCACGATCCCGGCGGGTGCTGCGCGCTGCGGAATCAGCGAGGCGAGTCCCCGGCCCAACCCGCTCGGGCGATCTCGTACCGTCATCCTTCAACTCCCACGTACTCACGGGCGGCGGGATGGCTGGCCGGTTCGGGACCGCGCGAGTCAGCGCGGCCGTGTGACTCAGGTTCGTGCAGCGCGACGTCGACCTGCCGTGGCCGCCGTGCGACGAACTCCTTCGCCAGGGCGGCGTAGGCCTGAGCCCCCTTGGAGTCGGGGCGATATGTCGCAATCGGCTGTCCGTAACTTGGCGCCTCGGACAGACGTACAGACCGCGGGATCACGGCGTCGTAGACGACAGAGGTTAGATGTCGCCGGACCTCTGCCGCGACCTCGGCGGCGAGGTTCGTCCGGGCGTCGTACATCGTGAGGAGCGCGCCCTCCATCGCAAGGTCGGGATTGAGGTGGTCGCGGACGAGATGAATCGTCGCCACCAGCTGACCGAGACCTTCGAGCGCGTAGTACTCGCACTGGACTGGGACGAGAACGCCATCGGCTGCCGTCAGCGCGTTGACCGTGAGGAGTCCGAGCGACGGCGGGCAATCGATGAAGACGTCGTCGAATGCGCTCGCGCCTTGGGCGATCGCTCGGGCGAGTCGTCGCTCGCGACCGTCGGCCGTGGCGAGCTCGACCTCAGCCCCGGCCAAAGCAATGGTCGACGGGGCCACGCAGAGCCCCTGGAGCGAGGTCGGTACCGCGACATCGGCGAGCGCCGCGCCGCCCAGCAGCACGTCGTACGTCGAGGCGTCGAGTCCCTCGCGGTCGATGGCCAGACCACTCGTCGCGTTGCCCTGGGGGTCGAGATCCACGATCAGCACGCGCCGGCCCGCGAGGGCGAGGTATGCGGCCAGGTTGATGACCGTCGTGGTCTTGCCGACTCCGCCTTTCTGATTGGCGCAGGCGATCGTCCGGCCCACTCAGCGGCCTGGGAAGTTGGGGGTCACGACCACGAATTCTACCAGTCGGGCGGCCTCGACAGACGGTCGCGCCACTCGATGTGGCACCGCTCGGGGCGCCCGAGACGATGCCGCTCGACGCTTCACTGGCGATCAACCCGCGCTCTCCGCCGCGTTGTGACGCGCGCCCGCGCGTGCCGCGGCCGGCATTGGGCAAGCGACTCGAAGGACAGGCGCTGACTCCGGCCTCGTGTTTCACGTGAAACAACTCATCCGACCGAACGTCGAGGGGATCGATCTGCCCTGTCGTGTGCGACCTCGCTCCTGGTCGCGACACTGAGGCGCATGCGAGCACCAGGGAACGAACCACGAGCTCATGGTCCGGCCGTCCATGGTCATAGCGTGGCGGCCGAAACCAGTCAGACCCTCGCGCGGCGCCGAGTTCGCCTAAAGGGCTGCCTGGACACCGGTCGCCCTGATGTTTCACGTGAAACAGGGCGAGCCGCACGGTGCTGCGATCGCTTTGGCGGAGCTCCTAAATAGCCCGATCGGCCCCGGGAAGTACCCGTCCGCACCATGGTGGGCCGGCTGCCCACGCATATACTCAGCTCCACGTCCACCTCCCCTTTTCGGTCGTCGCGATTGCTCCCCGTCGGGCGCGCGGCCCTGGCATCTCGCCGAGGACTGACCGCCATGACCCCGATCCTCGCAGCGTCCGGCGCGGCGGCGGTGGCGCTGCTCGAAGTCACGCTCTGGCCGTTCGTCGACGTTCGCGGCGTCCATCCGCATCTCGTGTTCGTCTTCGCGGTCGCGTGGGCCGTGGCCGGGTCACTTGATGGGGCGATCGCGTGGGGGTTTACCGGGGGACTGATGCTCGACGTCCTTGCGCCCCGTCCGCTCGGCGCAACTGCTCTGGCGCTCCTCCTGGTGGTTGCTGCCTCCGCCGCCGTCGGACGAGGATTCGCCCAGGTTCACCTTCGTGGGATTGCACCCCTCGTCGCGACGTTTCCGCTCAGCGTCCTCTATTCGTTCGCCGTCGTGCTCGTGGCCAGCTCCGCCGATCGAGCGGTGCTGTCAACGGCTGGGCTGACTGCACTCCTCCCGGGGGCCGTCGTTGACACGGTGATCAGCGTCATCGTTGCGGCGTTGGTACTGCTCGTGGGCCGTCGACGCGAGGAGCAGGAACGGATCGGCTGGTGAGCGTCCTCACAGGCGACACGCCCCTCCCCGACAAGCGTCCGCTTCGCTTCGTGACATTCGCGCTGGTCGCTGTGCTCGGCTTCAGTGGACTCACTGCCCGGCTGGTCTATCTGCAGGTTGCACAGGGCCATCAGTACACGGCGCTGTCTGCAACCAACCGTTCGGTCACGCAGGCCGTTCCCGCGCCACGAGGGCTGATCTACGACCGGAAGGGCAAACTGCTCGTCACCAACGTTCCGAGCTTTGCCGTGAAGGTTCGGCCGGCCGATTTGTCCTTTGATGATCGCGATCGGGTCGTCGCCCAGCTCGCGTCACTCCTACAGATGGATTCGGCCGACGTCAACATCGCCATCGACTCGAACCCTGGCTCCCGGTTCGACCTCGTCCGCATCGCACAGGACGTGCCCGAGGCGACCGCCCGCCTGATCTCGGAGTCCGGCCAGACCCTGCCGGGGGTCGAGGTATCGGTCGAATCCCGACGCAACTACCTGACGGGTCCGCTCCTGTCCCAGATCCTCGGCTACGAAGGAGCGATCACGCCTGACCAGCTTGCCAGGCTCAAGGCACAGGGCTACCTCCCCGATGATTTGGTCGGTCGAGCCGGCATAGAGCAGGTCTACGAGACGCAGCTGCGGGGCACGTACGGCAGCGAAGAAGTCGAACGAGACGCGTCCGGTCGAAAGATCCAGGTGCTGTCGACGGTGGCCGAGCCGCAGCCAGGCGACTCACTCGAGCTCACGATCGACACGCACGAGCAGGAGCTTGCCCAGAAGGCGCTGAAATGGGGGATGAAGGCGGCGGGACTGAAGCGCGGCGTCATGATCGTCATGAACCCGCAGACCGGCGAAGTCCTCGCGATGGTCAGCCTCCCGACGTACGACGACAACCTGTTCGCGAAGGGGATCAGCGGGAAGGACTTCGCCAAGCTGGCGAGCGATCCGAACAAGCCATTCACCAATCACGCCATCGCGGAGCACTACCCGCCCGGGTCGACCTACAAGCTCGTCGCGGGGACGGGCGGCCTCGCTGACGGGAAGATCACCCCGACGACGCGGGTCGCGACGCACGGATACATCACCCTTGGAGGCACTCGGTTCTACGACTGGAACCACCGAGGGTTCGGGGCGTGCACGATCATGTGCGGGTTCGCCCACTCATCGGACACGTTCTTCTACCAGGTGGCGGGGATGCTCGGCGCGAACAGGCTGGCCTACTGGGCTCATCAGTACGGATTCGGCAAGCCGACGGGCATCGACCTTCCGGGCGAGGTGTCGGGCATCGTCCCCGACGACGCGTGGAAGATGCAGACACTCGGTCAGCCGATGTTCGGCGGCGAGACGTACCAGGCCGGGATCGGGCAGGGGTACGACGTCGCGACGCCCATCCAGCTGATCGACGCCTACTCCGCCCTCGCCAACGGCGGCAAGGTCATGCGACCGCAAATCGTTCGCCGGATCATCGGTCCCGACGGTGCAACTGTTCGCGACTTCAAGCCGGTCGTCTCGAACAAGCTCCCGGTCAAGCCGATCGTGCTCCAGACGATGCGGCGCGCGGCCCGAAACGTGCTCCTCGTGCGGCACACGTACAACCTCGTCGACATGCCGATCGTCGTCGCAGGAAAGTCGGGAACTGCCGAGTTCGGTGTCCGCGACAGCAAGGGTCGGCTGCCCTTCCACTCCTGGTTCGTCGCGTTCGTCCCGAAGAATCCGCACAAGTCGAAGGATGATCCGACCGGCATGAAGGCCGTCTCACGAACCGACGCACAGCTCGCGGTGATGGCGTTCGCGTACGACTCGCAGACGCTCGGCAACGCCGCCACCGAGATCGTGAAGTACTACCTGCAGCTGCACTTCGGCATCAAGCACGACTACCGCCTCCCGCAGCTCCTGCGGAAGGACAACTTCTACCAGACGAGCAACTGATGCAGTCCCGTCGCGACGTCCGGCACAGCAGGGATGACCGATGGGCGTCCTGAGCGTCGAGGCGCGCGTCTCGGACTGGGCAGCTCGGTCGGTCGGCGCCGTCTGGCGGCTCTACGACCTCCAGCTCACGATCTACGCGGTCCTGCTCGGCGCGTTCGGGCTCGTCATGGCGTACACGAACAGCGTCGAGGACGGAAGCTCCGTGCTCGACGGTGGATCGACATTCCTGCGCGGCCTGATGTGGGCGGCGATCGCGATCGTCGCGTTCGCGCTCGCCACGGCATTCGACTACAAGTGGCTCAAGACGCTCTCGTGGCCCATCTACATCGCGAACATCGCGCTGCTCGCCGGGACGCTCGTCGTCGGCAGCGGCGTCGGCGGGTCCGCCCGGTGGGTTTCGATCGGGCCCCTTACCTTCCAGTTCAGCGAGCTCGCGAAGATCCTCACGATCGTTGTGCTGGCGAACTACCTGTCGGCCCGCCAAGGCCGCCTGCAGTCGCTCCCGGCGATCCTCGGGGCGTGTGTCCTCGTAGCTCCGGCCTGGATCCTCGTCATGCTCCAACCCGACCTCGGGACGTCGCTGGTCTTCGCGGCGCTCCTCGGTGGGATGCTCTTCCTGAGCGGCGCGAGCCTCCGTTGGCTCGGCGCCATGGCGGGCGCGGCCGCCGCGGCGGTGCCATTCGCGTGGACGCACCTCCTGCACGACTATCAGCGCGAGCGGCTGAGCTCGTTCCTGAGCCCGACGCCCGACATCCAGGGTGCGGGATATCAGCTGTATCAATCGCTGATCGCAGTCGGCTCCGGCGGCTGGACCGGAAAAGGGCTCACGAACGGGACGCAGAACCAGCTCAACTTCCTGCCCGTCCAGACCACCGATTTCGTGTTCGCGATCCTGGCCGAGGAGCTCGGCCTCCTCGGGGCGATCGTCCTGTTCGGGTTGTTCTGCGCCCTCATCTGGCGCGTCCTGCTGTGCGGGTGGCGGTCCCGTGACCCGTTCGGTCTCGTATTCGCGGGCGGCCTCGCGACGATGATCCTGTTCCAGGTGATCGTGAACATCGGCATGGTCATCGGCGTGATGCCCATTACCGGAATTCCGCTGCCGTTCGTGACGCACGGCGGCGCATCGCTGATCAGCATCGCGCTGGGTCTCGGCGTCCTCCAGAGCATCAACATCAGACAGACGCGCGCGGAGTGGTGACGACCCGACCCTCCTGACGGCCCAGGTTCTCTGCCGAACAGCGAATCGGAGCGCATCGACCGGATGGCCGAGCGCGACGAGGAGCCGCCTACCATCCGCAGATGAGCGG
>DASSHA010000054.1:0-2038 GCA_035693145.1 Candidatus Limnocylindrales bacterium | reverse complement strand
GCGCGCGAACGGCAATCGGGCCGCGGCCGCGGGCGGGCGCGCGGAGCTGACGCGGCTGCGTGACGAGCGCAAGGACCTCGAGCGGCTGCTGGCGCGGCGGGGTTCGGGCCTGCCCGATCCGACCCGCCTGTGGCACGTGGCTCTGATCCCGACATACACGGAGCCGTTCGACAAGCTCTATGAGACCGTCGCGGCGCTGGCACGGGCCGACTGGCCGACCGAGCGGAAGATGGTCGCGATCATCACCCGCGAGACGGATACCGCGGGTCGCGAGAACGTGGCCCGGCTGCGCGGCCTGTTCGGCGACCGGTTCCTCCATTTCTTCCACATTCTCGACCCGCTCGAGCCCGGCATCGTCGTCGGCAAGTCGTCGGCGATGGCCTATGGCGGGCGCTGGCTCTATCGCGAGCTCAACAGGCTGGGGTTCGACCCGGCCGAGGTCGTCGTCACCGACCTCGATTCCGACTACCGCGTCCACCCCCAGTACTTCGGCTACCTGTCGTACACGTTCCTGACGGAGGCGGATCGCTTCCGGCGCCTCTATCAGCCCGTCCCGATGTTCCACAACAACCTGTGGGAGACGCCGATGGCGGTTCGGCTCGTCGCCGTGGGCGCGACCCAGGTCCAGATGTGGCGCTCGCTCACGCCCGAGCGGCTGATCTCCTTCAGCTCGTACGCGGTCAGCCTCCAGACCGTCCACGAGGTGGACTACTGGGCGACCGATGCGATCCCGGAGGACAGCCGCTTCTACTGGAAGTCGTTCTTCCGCTACAGCGGCGAGTTCCGGGCGGTCCCCCTGTTCATCCCGATGTACGGAGACGCCGTGCGCGCCCGCTCGTATCCGCGAACCCTCGTCGAGCAGTACATGCAGATCCGGCGCTGGGCGTGGGGCGTGACCGACATCCCGTTCTACATCCGCAACGCGCTCGAGCATCACGAGATCCCGCGTGGGCAGCGCATCCGGCGGCTCATCGACCTCTGGCTCGACCACATCAACTGGGCGATCGCGCCGTTCGTCATCCTCTTCGGCTCGAACCTGCCGCTGTTCATCAGCGACCGGATCGGCAACTCCGAGTTCAGCCAGTCGACGCTGGGCCAGAACCTTCCGCTCTACGCGACCTGGCTTCTGACCGGCGCCTTCTGCTGCCTCGTCGTGCTCGTCTACGTCGAGGACCGCATCGCGCCGCCGCGCCCGCCATCGTGGGGGCCCCTCCAGCACCTCGCCGCGTGGCTGCAGTGGCTCTTCCTGCCGGTCGTCGGCCTGTTCTTCAGCAATCTCCCGGCGCTGGACGCGCAGACGCGGCTCATGACCGGCCGCTACCTGGAGTACCGCGTCACCCCGAAGAGCTAGGGCGGCGGCGCGGCCGCCCGGTCAGGGCGCCGGCGGGGGCGTGAGGTCCGGGGTCGATCGGCCGGTCGTGACGATCACGTCGACGAGGACCGTCGGATCCGACGCGGTCGTCGGGGTCACCCCGAAGACCTGCTTGAGGTAGGCGAGCGTGTTCGGGATCTTCGCCTCCGCGCCGTTGTAGACGACGATCTTCGTGGTCCTGAGGCCGCGCGCGTCCGGCAGCTGGTTCGGCGACGAGGCCTCGATCCCCCGATCGTCGAGGAACGCCGCGACCCGCGACGCCTGGCCCGTTTGTCCCGACCCGTTGAGCACCCACAGGCGAGCGCCTTCCTCGGAGAGTGCCTCGCGGAGCGCCTCGTCTGCCGGGTTGGCCGTGAACGCATTCGCCACCGCCGCGCGGATGCGGTCGATGCGCGGGACGAGGACGTAGCCGCGCGGATCGCCCGTCGGCTCGCTCCCGTAGAACGGCGGCGCGAAAACGTACGAGCGGATGTTGTGGGTGTCGACGCCGGATGCGAGATCGAGGAGCTGCGGCAGGAGGCCGACGGGGATGTCCGTGTGGACCGCCGACTTGAGGGCGCCGATCAGCTCGTCGAGCCGCGAGACGAGCGCCGCTGGATCGCTCTGCTGGCGGAGCGAGATGAGGACCCGCTGCTGGCGCGCGCCGCGGTCGAAGTCGTTCGAGCC
>DASSHA010000053.1:0-17059 GCA_035693145.1 Candidatus Limnocylindrales bacterium | reverse complement strand
GGTCCCTCGTGCGTGCCCGCGGCCGACGACGGGCGCGCGGTCGGCGAGGCGATCGCGTGGTCGGACACGCGCGCGGCGTCGGAGGCCGCGGAGCTCGAGGCGGCGACGGGGCTCGGTGCCTGGCAACTCGCGATCCTCCCCGCGGCGCTGTGGGTGGAGCGGCAGGATCCCGCCCGCGCGTCTGCGACACGCTGGTACCTCAACAGCTGGGAGTGGCTCGCGTTCCGGCTCTCGGGCGAGGCACGGCGGACGCGTTCGGCCGGCCAGATCCTGGCCGATCCGGAGAGCATCGTCGCGGAAGGGCTCGACGCGGCGAAGACGCCGCCGACCGTCGACGCGGGCACGGTCATCGAAGGCCTCACCGACGAGTCCGCGGCCACGCTCGGGCTCGCGCGCGGGACACCCGTCGTCGCAGGCCTCAACGACGCGTTCGCAGCCTGCCTCGGGGTCGGGCTGCTCGAAGCGGGCGACGCATACGACGCCGGAGGCTCGGCCGGCGGCTTCGCGGTATACGCCGACCGACCGATCGGTGTCGAGGGCGCCTTCGGCGGGGCGGCGCCGGTCGAGGACCGATGGTTCGTCGGCGGCGTGACGAGCGCGACTGGACGCGCCCTCGACTGGCTTGCGGCTGCCACCGGCACGACCGCGGCCACGCTCCTCGACGAGGCGGCCGTCGTGCCCGCGGGCGCCGACGGGCTCGTCTTCCTCCCGTACCTCGCCGGCGAGCGGTCGCCGATCTGGGACCCGCGTGCACGCGGCGCGTTCGTGGGCCTGACGCTCCGGCACGGCCGACCTGAGCTGGCGCGGGCGGTGCTCGAGTCGGCGGCCCTCGCGATCCGTCACGTCGCGGCGCCGATCCTCGCGGCCGGCGTCGATGTCCGCGAGATGCGCGTCGCCGGCCGCCCGGCGGGGAGCGAGACGTGGAACCGGATCAAGGCCGACGTGACGCGCTTCCCGGTGGCCGTCCCCGAAGTCGTCGAGGCCGCGCTCCTCGGCTCGGCGATCCTCGGCGCGGTCGGAGTCGGCCGGCAGCCCGACGTTCGTGCCGCGATCGGGGCGATGGTTCGGATCGCCTCGCGAATCGACCCCGACGCAACCAACCAGCCGACGTACGACGCGTTGTTCGACGTCTACCGCTCTCTCCACGGCCGCCTCGACGAGGCGTCGCATGCGCTCGGCGCGCTGCCGTGACGGCCGTCGCTCGTGACCCGGCGACGTCTCTTCCCGCCGCACCGCCGTTCGCGCTGCGCGCTCGAATCCTCTCGCCGCTCGCCGACGGGACGACGCTCGACGTGCCCGACGGTCTCCTTGACATCGGGCCGGACGGCCGGATCGCGAGCGTTCGGCCGTTCGCTTCGGACAATTCGCTGGGTTCGATCGTCGACGTCCGTCCTGGTGTCGTCATGCCCGGGCTCGTCGACCTCCACGCGCACCTGCCGCAGATCCCGAACGCGGGGCTCGGTGCCGGCCTCGACCTGCTGAGCTGGCTCGAACGCGACATCTTCCCGCTCGAGCGCGGATTCGATCGCACGGCCGCCGACGTCCTCGCGCCGCGCGCGTTCGCCGCCTTCGCCGCGGCCGGTACGACGACCGCGATGCTCTACGGCGCCGTCTTCGCCGACTCGCTCGACGCGGCGTTCCAGGCCGCTGAGGCGCACGGGATCCGCGCGGTCATCGGCAAGGTGATGATGGACCGGCTCCGTTACGACTCGGCCCTGCCGGACGCCGAGGTCCTCGACGTCTCGCTGCGCGAATCGGCCGACCTGTGCGCGCGCTGGGACGGTCGCGACGACGGTCGGCTCCGCTACGCATTCACGCCGCGGTTCGCGGTTTCGTGCTCGTTCGAGATGCTCCGCGAGTCTGCGACGCTGGCACGCGACGCCGGCGCGTACTGGCAGACGCACCTGTCGGAGGACCGCGGCGAGCTGGCCGAAGTGGCACGGCTCTTCCCCGACGCTCTCGACTACCTCGACGTCTACGACCGGGCAGGCGGCCTCGGCGACCGGACGGTCCTCGCCCACGCCATCCACCTGTCGACTCGCGAGGTCGAACGCCTGGCGGAGACCGGCACACGGGTCGCGCACTGCCCGGCATCGAACCTGTTCCTCGCGTCCGGCGTCATGCCCCTGGCCCGGTACCTCGAGGCAGGGATCGCGGTCGGGCTCGGCACCGACGTCGCCGCGGGCCCCGACCTCTCGATCCTCGGCGCGATGCGCGTCGGTGCATACACGCAGAACGCGCTGCGCGTCGTCGACGGCGACCCGCGCTCGATCCTCGGGCCCCTCGACTGGCTGCGCGTCGCGACGCTCGACGGAGCGCGCGTCCTCTCGCTCGACGCCTCGATCGGCTCGCTCGAGCCCGGCAAGGACGCCGACCTCATCGTCGTCGATCCGCGCCTCACGGACCCGCTCCACCTCCCCGATTCGGCGGACATCGCCGGCCGGGCAGCCGACCCATCGCTGGCCGACCCGGCTGCGCTCGTTTCCCGCCTGATGTTCCGGCCGCACCCCTCGGTCGTGCGCGGTGCCTTCGTCCGCGGCCGCCTCCTCCCCGGCCCGCCAGGCTCGCTGCTCCCGTGACGCCTGCAGCCGGTCCGCCTCTACAGCACGATCAGGGCAGAAGCGTCCGGCAGATGTCCGGCGCTGAGCGCGCGGAGCGCAGCGCGCGTGTGGATCGGGAACGCGCTCGTCCACGCCCCCGGCGCTGCGTGAATCCTCATCTCGTCCCATGGTCGCGGTTGTGTCTCACCGCGGGCTTACCTGGCCTCCCAGGCACGGGGTTCCCGTTTCGCGGGAGAACTGCCGGGCGAGCCGCGATGTTTGCCGCAAGGCCGGCCAAACCTCCCGCTGATCGGGACAAAACACCCGAATCATCGGTCCGCGGCCGTCTCGGCCTCCTCCACGGCGTCAGTACTCCCGTTTCCCGGGAAGCACCAGCACTCGCCCCCGCGTGCGCATGACCGAGCGAGTCGACCTGCTCATCAGCGGCGGCACGGTCGTCGACGGGACCGGGGCGCCGGGGCGCGCCGGCACCGTCGCAATCACGGAGGGTCGCCTCCGACTCATCCCATCCGGCGCACCCCTCCCGGATGCCGTCCGCACGATCGACGCGCGCAACCGCATCGTGGCGCCCGGGTTCATCGACCTCCACTCGCACAGTGGCCTCGTCCTGCTCGCCGACGGTCGGCACGAGCCGAAGGTCCGCCAGGGAGTGACGACCGAGGTGATCGGCGTCGACGGCCTCAGCTACGCGCCGTTCGCGAACCCCGACGACCTGGCCGACCTCGTCGAGATGAACGCCGGCCTCGACGGCCGTCCGGCGACGGTCAAGCCCGATTGGAGCACGACCGCCGACTACCTCGCCCGCTTCGATGGCCGCATCAGCCTCAACGTCGCATTCCTCGTCGGGAATACCGCGCTTCGGGTGAATGCCCTCGGCTGGGACGATCGACCCGCGGACGATACGGCCCTCGACCGGATGCGGGCGACCCTCCGCGAAGCGATGGAGGAGGGCGCCTTCGGCCTGAGCTCAGGGCTCGACTACCCGCCGGGCGCGTACGCGACGACGGCGGAGCTCGCGGCCCTGGCGGAGACGGCCGGCAGGCTCGGCGGCTTCTACCACACGCACGTCCGCTACGCGCTCGGAGACCGCTTCCTCGACCCGTTCCGCGAGGCGATCGAGATCGGCCGGCGGTCGGGAGCGCCCGCCCACATCACCCACTTCTACCATCGGAGCACGTTCCCGGGGTCGCCCGACCAGATGCTCGAGCTCGTCGACGACGCCCGAGCCGGCGGCCTCGACGTCACCTTCGATGCGTACCCGTACGAGTGGGCGAGCACACGGCTCCTCATCCTCCTCCCGATCTGGGTTCAGGAGGGCGGCCCGCGCCGGACCAAGGAACGCCTGGGCGACCGAACCGTCCGCGATCGGGTTCGGGCGGAGATGCGCGACCGAGGCGTCCTCTACGCCGGCGCGGGAGGGCTGGCGGACGTTCGACTCGGCGGGATGACCCGGCCCGAGGACCGTCACTGGGAGGGCCTGACCCTCGGCGAGCTCGTCGCCGAGACCGGCGCGGATGCGATCGACGCCGTCTGCGACCTGCTCCTCGCCGAGGACCTTCGCACGAACGAGGTGACGCCCGGGCCGCACATCGACGGGATCCGCCGGTTCTACCGCCACCCGGTCGCGATGGTCGGTACGGATTCGACGTTCGTCGGCGCGAAGCCCAGCCCCCGGACGTATGGCAGCTTCCCGCGGATCCTGGGCCAGTTCGTCCGCGACGAGGCCATCCTCGGGCTCGAGGAGGCGGTCGCGAAGATGACGTCGCTGCCCGCCGCTCGCCTCGGGCTGCCCGATCGCGGCGTTCTGCGCGATGGTGCCGTGGCCGACGTCGTGATCTTCGATCCGGCCCGGATTCGATCGAACGCGACGTACGACGAGCCGTGTCAGTTCCCGGACGGGGTCGATGACGTGATCGTCGACGGCGTCCCCGTCGTCGACGCCGGGCGCCACACCGGCGCGACTCCCGGTCGAGCGCTCCGCCGTGGACGCTGACCGAATGGAGACGCTGACCGAACGCAAACGCTGACCCGAACCGAAGTCCTGACCGGGTCCGCCGCGAGACGGGTTACCCGGCGGCGAGCGGCGAACCGGACGGGCCCGGCCGTGACGAGCCCGCAGCACCGGGCAGCGGAGACGGCCGGGTCTCGCGCGCGGCGTCCCGATCGCTCGTCGAGCGGCGACCGTTCGCCCCCCGACCCACGCGCCCCGAATCCATCGCGAGCGTGGAACGGCCGCCACGAGCGCGCCGCCGCTCTTCCTCGAGCCGGGTTCGGGCCAGGTCGAGCGCGGCGTCGACGTCCGCGTCGGGTCGGAGCTCCGCCCAGCCGAACGCGAGCCGAAGCGCGACGGCGCTCGCCTCCAGCCAGAGATCGGTCGCCTCGCGCACGCGTTCGACCCAGTTGATCGACGCGACCTCGTCGGTTTCGGGTAGGAGGATCGCGAAGCGCGCCGGCGCGAGCCTGCCGACGCGATCGGTTGCCCGGGCCTGACGTCGGATCGTGTCCGCGACCGCCGCCGTCAGGCGCTCGACGCTCTCGGGGCCCAGCCGCGAGGCGAGCCGGTCGAGGCCTTCGAGGTCGGCGATGACGACCGTCGCCGCATGACCGTAGCGGACGACGCGCGCGACCTCGGCCGCGACGAGACCGCGCCACGTGGCCGCGTCCTCGAGCGCATGAAGGACGTCCTGGCCCCGCTCGGACGGCGCGAGCGACGCGTCGGACGGCGGCGCGACGTCGGACTCGAGGGTGACCGCTGCTGCCGATCCCGACGCCGCGGCGTCGACGCCCTCGACCCCGTCACGCCACCACGGGCCCGCTGCGCCACCCGATCCGGCGACCGCCGGACGAGCGATGCCGCGGCCGGCATGCGGGTCGATCGGCGTCGGGTGCGGGAGCTCGCGCTGCCGCCGCGCCCAGGCGAGCGCAGCCACGAGCACGACGAGGTTGACGACGAGGGCGATCGTGAGTGCGACCGCGGTGACCTGATCCACGCAGTGAAAACCCCTGACAGTCGTTGCCCCTCGCCATCCCCTCGACGGCCGGGCGACGAACATACGAACTTCGGCACAGCATGACGAGAGTTCCAGGTCCCGTGGGGACGAGTCTTCGGTGCGTCCGCGCACCGGGCTGGGGAGTCGGGTGGAGTGCGCGGTCGTCCGGGGCGAATCGTGGCGCCGCCGCCGCTTTCGGCCGCGGTCGGTTCGGCCGCCGACGCTCGCGGTATCCTCCGGCGCCAGAGGAGGGACAGACGACCGAGGTGACGACCTCTTCGAGCACGTCGACGCAGACCGCGCCGGACGCCCTCCGCGTCGCTCCGGGGACCATGACGCCCGGGCGCGCGCGCGGAATCCCGCTCCGCCGTGAGGGGCCGGACAAGCTGACCGGCGCAGCGAAGTACGCCGACGACCTCGTCTTTCCGGGCGCGTGGTATGGGGCGACGGTCCGCTCGACGGAACCCCGCGCCCGCCTCGTCGCGATCGATCGAACCGACGACGCATTCGACTGGACGAAGGTCGTCCTCGTCACCGCCGCCGACATCCCGGGCGACAACGTCGTCTCGCTCATCTCCGACGACCAGCCCGTGCTCGTCCCCGTCGGCGGCGAGATCCGGCATCAGGCGGAGCCGGTCGCCCTCCTCGCTGCCAGCGACCGCGCGACGCTGCGGGAGGCAAAGCGCCGGATTCGCCTCCGAACGCAACCGCTCGAACCGGTCTTCGACCCGCTCGCGTCGGAGACCGTGTTCGCCCATTTCGAGCTGACGAAGGGCGACCTCGGAGCCGGATTCGCCGAGGCGGACGTGGTGCTCGAGGGGACGTACCGCGTCGGGCACCAGGAACAGCTCTATATCGAGGGCCAGGCGATGATCGCGGTCCCGCGCGAGGACGGCGGGATCACGGTCCACGGCTCGCTCCAGTGCCCGTACTACATCCACGGGGCGATGAAGCGGGCGCTCCGCCTCGACGACGTCCGCGCCCAGGTCGTCCAGTCGGAGACCGGCGGCGGCTTCGGCGGGAAGGAGGAGTACCCGTCGATGCTCGCGCTTCACGCGGCCCTCCTCGCGCTGCGCTGCCGGAGGCCGGTCCGGATGATCTACGATCGCCACGAGGACATCGCCGCGACGACCAAACGTCACCCGGCGATCGTCACCCATCGGACCGGCGTGAAGCGCGACGGCACGCTCGTCGCCCAGGAGATCGACGTCGTCATGGACGGCGGCGCGTACTGCACGCTGACGCCGGTCGTGCTCTCGCGCGGCACGATCCATGCCGGCGGTCCGTACCGGAGCCCGAACGTCGTCATTCGCTCGCGCGCGGTCGCGACGAACACGCCCCCGAACGGCGCCTTCCGCGGCTTCGGGGCTCCGCAGGTCGAGTTTGCCGCCGAGACCCAGATGAACCGCCTCGCCGAGGCGCTCGGGATCAGCCCTCTGGAGATCCGTCGGCGGAACGCGTATCGCCTCGGCGACGAGACGCCGACGCGGCAGATCCTCCGTGAATCGGTCGCCGCCGAGGACGTCCTGGAGCGGGCCGCGGGAGCGGCCGAGTTCGACTGGATCCGAGAGCGGACGGCACGGGCGAGGGCCGAACGGGCCGGCTCGGGCACGGTCCGGACGCCGGCGACCTCCACCTCGGGCCCGCGCAAGGCCTCGGGGATCGGGCTCGCGCTCGCCTGGCATGGCGCCGGCTTCACCGGCTCCGGTGAGGTCCAGCTGGCGTCGGTCGCGTCACTCGAGCTCGATGCCGATGGACGCATCCAGGTGCTGACGGCGTCGACCGAGATGGGCCAGGGGACCAGGACGATCTTCCCGCAGCTCGTCGGCGAGGCGCTCGGCGTGGATGCGGACGCCGTCGGGATCGCGCCGCAGGACACGGCGTTCGTGCCCGATTCGGGACCCACCGTCGCGAGCCGAACCGCGATGGTGGTCGGAGGCCTGCTCATCAAGGCCGCTCGGCGGCTGCGATCGGAGGTCGAGGCGTCGCGGGAGGCCGCCGGTCGGCCGTTCGCGGAGGCGTATCGCACGTGGGCCGCCGCGCACGGACCGCGCCGGGTCGACGAGCGGTTCGAGCCCTACCCGGGAGTCGGCTTCGACGACGAGACCTACGTCGGAGACGCGTATCCCGCATTCGGCTGGGCCGCCTGTGTCGCCGAGGTCGACGTCGACCTCGACACCTGCGAGGTCACGGTCCGCGACGTCGTCGCCGCTGACGACGTTGGGCACGTCATCCATCCGGTGCTGTGCGAGGGCCAGGTCGAGGGCGGGACGCTCCAGGCGGTCGGCTACGCGACGATCGAGGAGATGAAGCTCGTCGACGGCCGCTACCTCAACGACCGCCTCGCGACGTACCTCATCCCGACGGCCCTCGACGCGCCGCGGATCAACACGATCCTCGTCGAGGCCCCGTTCAGCGGCGCCCCGCACGGCGCGAAGGGCGTCGGTGAGCTGCCGATGGACGTCGCGGCGCCCGCGGTCGTCGCGGCGATCCACGACGCGACGGGTGTCTGGATCCACGACCTCCCGGCGACGCCCGAACGGATCCTCGCCGCGCTCACCGCGGCCGAAGACGTCGAACCGTCGCCGCCGGGCGTCAGCTCGCGCTCTGCCCGGCCGACGGCCGCGTGAACGTCCGGTTCCTCGTCAACGGCGAGCCCGTCGAGCTCGACGTGCCGGGGATGCGTCGTCTCCTCGACGTCCTCCGGGAGGATCTCGGCCTGAGCGGCACGAAGGAGGGCTGTGGAGAGGGCGAGTGCGGGGCCTGCTCGGTCATCCTCGATTCGGCCGTGGTCGACGCCTGCCTCGTCCCGATCTGCCAGGTCGACGGCCACACCGTCCGGACGGTCGAGGGTCTCGCTCCGGCGGCCGCTCGCGGACGCACGCGCCACGGCGCCGAGGTCGGCAGCCTCGACGATCTCCAGCAGGCGTTCCTCGAGACCGGCGGCGCGCAGTGCGGCATCTGCACGCCGGGCATGCTCATGGCCGCGCGCGCCTATCTCGACGACGGTGGTGCCGCCGACGAGGAGGCCATTCGAACGGCGATCGCCGGCAACCTCTGCCGCTGCACCGGATACACGAAGATCGTCGAGGCGATCGCGCGGGTGGCGAATCCCGGTTCGATGGGTGACCGCGGTTGAGCGCGATGGCGGTGGAACCTCCGGTCGAATCGCCGCGCACGCTCGCGGAGGCGTTCGAGCTCATGGCGACCGAACCTCCTGCGCGCCCGATCGCCGGCGGAACCGACGTCATGGTCCAGCTGGCCGGCGAGATCGGCGAGCCGCCCGAGCGGCTCGTCGACCTCTGGCGGGTTGACGGCCTGCGCGGCATCAGCCTCGAGCCCCGGGCGCTGTCGATCGGCGCGCTGACGACGTATACCCAGCTGCGGCGCTCGGCGCTCGTCGCCGAGGTCGCGCCCGCGCTCGTCGAGGCCGCTGCGACCATCGGAGCCGCGCAGATCCAGAACCGTGGCACGGTCGGGGGCAACCTCGGGAACGCGTCCCCGGCCGGCGACACGCTGCCGGTGCTGCTCGCACTCGACGCGGAGGTCGTGGCGGGCTCCGCCCGAGGCGAGCGTTCGATCCCGATCGGGTCGTTCTTCGCCGGCTACCGCCGGACGGCGCTCACGCCCGACGAGCTCATCCTCCGCGTCCGGATCCCGATCGTGCCGGGTCGGGAGGCGCGCTTCCGGAAGGTGGGAACGCGCCGAGCGCAGGCGATCAGCAAGGTCGTGCTTGCGGTCGCCTGGCGGGCCGACGGGTCTGCGGCGGGCGCGGGCGGCGCTGGGGGCGGATCGTGGCGCGGCGTTCGGGTGGCGCTCGGGTCGGTCGCGCCGACCCCGATCCGCGCGTCCGCCGCCGAGGCTGTCCTCGAGGGCGCCAGCCCGACGCCGGAGACGGCCGATCGCGCGGCGGAGGCGCTCGCCGCGCAGATCTCGCCGATCGACGACGTCCGCTCGACCGCCGGGTACCGTCGCCTCGTCGCCGCCCGCGTCCTCCACCGCCTCATCCGCGACGCCGGCGCCTGGTAGGCCGCCGACGGCGGGGTAGGCGCGACGATGCAGCTGCTCTTCGGCGTTGCCGGGCGGTCGTCGCGGGCGCCGTCGGTCTTCGCAAGCCTGATGCGCTGGACGGGCGACTCGAACCCGGGGGTGAATCCGACGATCTCCTCGGAAGCTGGACTGCTCATCGGCAGGGTCGCGCGGTCGTTCGGTACGTGGCGTTCGGGGGACGGGTCGCTCTCCGTCTGGCTCGATGGGCGCGTCGACGCAATCGACGGCCGGGAGACGGGCAACCACGGAACGAGTGAGGGCGATCTCGCCGCGATTGCGGAGCTCCACCGAACCCTCGGGTCACGGCTCTGGGAGCGCCTCGAAGGCTCGTTCTGCCTCATCGTCAGGGATGGCGAGTCGGTCACGATCGGCGTGGACGTGGCGGGGACCCGCGGCGTGTACTGGTACGTGCACGACGGCCTCCTGGCATTCCATACGCACCTGCTCGATCTCGTGCCGTCATATCCGGCTCCACTCGCCGAGGACCTCGGAGCGATCGGCACCTACCTCGCTTCGGGGTCGTACCTCCGCGCGATCACGCCCTTCCGCGCGGTTCGGCGGCTGGCCGGCGGCGAGTACGTCGAGCTCCGCGACGGTCGTGCCGATGCGCACCGTCACTTCACGTTCGCGTTCGACGGTGCCCGGCGTGGCGCGTCGGCCGAGGTCCTCGCCGACGAGCTGGGCGACCTTGCGTCGACGTCGATTCGCCGAGCCTGGCGTTCGGCGCGGGCGCCGATCGTGCCGCTCAGCGGGGGGCTCGATTCGCGATACCTTGCGGCCGAGATCGCCACGGTCGCCGGCCCGGACACGATCAGGACGATCACATGGGGAGAGCAGAGGGAGCGCCCGGGCAGCGACGGCGTGATCGCGCCCCTGGTTGCGGCGACGATCGGCGCCGAGAACGTGTGGCACGAGCGCGCGCAGCGGCATACCTCCGGGACGGTCAGTCGCCGCCTGTACCTCTCGAGCGGCGAGGGCAGCGGCCACGCCGATGCCCCGGTCGACCACCTCCTCCACGAAGGACTCGCGGAGCAGGGTTTCGAGTCGATGTTCCGCGGTGATCATCAGATGGGACAGGCAAAGGCGATGCTCACGGGCTGGGGGCTCCTCGCGGGCGCGGGGATCGTCCGGTTGGCTCACGACGACGGCTACGCGGGAGTGCTCGACCCGGAACTCGTGGCGCGCTTCAGCGACGCGCAGGACGAGGCGGTCGAGCGGGCGCTGTCGGTGCTCGTGTCGCCGACCGCCACGGGGCGGCTTCACGAGCTCCGCCACGAGGTCCAATTCAACCGCCAGCTCGCGGCGTCGAACGTCGTCAAGCACGCCGACCTCGAGGTCTACGTGCCGCTCCTCGATCGCGCGCTGGTCGAATGGGTCCGGCACACGCCCGACGCCCTTCGAGCCGAGAAGCGCCTCCTCGCGCTCGCGTTCAGGCGGCGATTTCCGGCACTCGCGGATATCCCGTTCGCGACGCGAACCAACCTCCCGGACTGGGAACGCCGATGGCAGGAGGATCCCCGTCCAGCCGACTTCTTCGCGGCGCTGTGCGAGGAACCCGGATGGCTCTCCACGATCGGTGCTCAGGAGCGGGTCGTCGAGGCGTTCCGGCGGCTGGCGGCCGACGCTCGAGCCCGCGCCGCGCGGCGCGCCGGTGAAGGCAGCGCCGACCCCCCGACGTCCGAACGGCCCGTGTCGGGTGGCGCGGTCGCTCGCCTCCGCGACGCCGGCAAGCGGAGCCTGGCCGGGCGGCTCGCGCGCGAGTGGACGCTGGAGCGCCGAAGCATTGGCAGCACTGCGTTGCACTCGCGGCTCACGAGGCTCGCCACGCTCCACGTGCTGCTCGGGAAGGTGGAGGCTCGTCGGGCGCTCGATGCGTCCGCGGCGGACAGTGACGCGGTGCCAGCGACGACCTGAGGCTGGGCCACGGGCGACGCGCCGCCGCGGCCGCGTCACGGGCGATGCGCCACCCACCGGCGCCGCGGCCGCGCCACCCACCGGCGCCGCGGCCGCGCGCCCCGCAGCCGGCTCTTTCCCGTCAGATGTCCATCTGGACGTTCGTTAGTCACCCGGAACTCGCCGTTTCCGCTCATACGCACGCCACCCGGTCACTGGACGCGTGCGGAGGCCGCTTCTGCGACTCCGCGCGGCCTTCCAGCGACGTCGTCACGCTCACGCGGCCGCTGCCTTCGCCCGCCGAACCCGTTGGACACCTCGCCGCGTGCTCCTAGTGCTCTCGTGGCGTGCATATGAGAGGAACGACAGGCCCGCGATCGGTCCCGATGGCCGGCGCAGCCATCGGCCGACCTCGACACCCGGGCTTCGCAGCGCGCTCCGCAGCGCGACCTCATGGGCGGCGACGCGGCGCCGGTTCGTCGCCGTGTCGGTGACGGCGACCCAGACCGAGATTGAAGCTGCCTCCCAGCCTCGCTCCCGGCCGATCTGCCTCGCGAGGCGCCGCTTTCGGTCGAGCGTCGCGAGCAGGTCGTGGATGTCCACGATCGCCGTCTTGAGCTCGACGACGAGGAGGCTCCTGCTCGCCGCATGCCACGCGACCAGGTCGATGCTGCCTCGCTCGCCGAATATCGAGAAGGTGACCTCCGGCACGCTGATCCAGCCCACCAGCCGGGCGATCCGTCGCGAGACCACCTCGAGCAGTCGCGCGTGCTCGGCATTGAGCAGCCGATCGAGCTCACCGCCTCGCCAGCGAGGCACGACGTCCGCGCGGATCTCGAGCACGGTGCAGATGGCCCCGAAGGTCCCGAACGTGACCTCGGCAAGGTGGCCCCGCTCGATCCGCGAGACGGTGCCTCGCGACACGCGCGCTGCCGCGGCGACCTGAGCCTGCGTCAGGCGTGAGCGAATCCGAACCGCGCGGACGACGGCTCCCGTTCGCGCCGCATCCACGCCGCCCACCCTACGCACGAGGGCTTCACCGCGACGTATCCGGCGGTGGCGGTCAGCTTCGCCCCGGCGCTACCCGTCGGGCAGCAGGTGATTGCTCAGCGGCACGTCCCAGTGCGCCTCGAGGAGCTCGAACCGGCGTTGCTCCTCCGCGCGAAACGTCGCCTGGTCGGGGTAGAGGCGGCCGGCGATCTCGGCGTCGGAGTGCTCCTCCATCGATGCCCAGTCGCGGAATGTGATCGTGACCATGACGTTCCAATCGGCACGCCCGTCGCCGTGGAAGCGCGGCGTGTAGGCGCGGACGTCGGTGAACCGCCCGGCTCGAAGCTGCTCGCGCAGGACCGGCCAGTGGTTGCGCCCGAACAGCTCGAGCCACTCGTCGACGAACCCCCATTTGACTCGGTAGAAGTAGGCGACGGTCACGCGCTGGTCGGGCATCGAACGGCTCCTCTCGAGTTCGGCCGCTCGATCGTAGGCCCGAACGCCGATCAGGCCTCGATCGCGCGCTCGACGAACCGCCCGAACCCCCGCTCGCCCACGAAGGTGCCGTCGCGGACGACCGCCCGACCCCGCACGAACACGGACCGAACCGCCCCCCGGACCCCGCGGCCCTCGTACGGCGTGTAGTCGCTCGTGTGGTGGAGATCGACGGCCCGAATCACCCGCCGCTCGGTGGGGTCGAAGAGCACGAGATCGGCGTCGCGGCCCACCTCGATGGCTCCTTTCGTGCGGAGGCCGAACCGCCGGGCAGGCGTCGTCGCGAGCAGGTCGACCGCCCGCTCCGGCGTCAGCCGACCCCTGGCCACCCCTTCGGACCAGACGATCGAGAGAAGGGTCTCGATCCCGGGTGCTCCGTTCGAGATCTGCGGGAACGGCGGTGCCGGCCGCCGTTTCTCGACCGACAGGCGGTCAGGCACGTGATCGGTCGCGACGACGTCCAGCGACCCGTCGGCGAGGCCATCCCACAGCGCGTCCTGGTCGGCCGCCGACCGAAGTGGCGGCGAGATGAGGAAGCGAATCGCATCGTCCTCGGACCCGTCGTAGCGCGCCGATGTCTCCGCAAGGTAGTGCGGGCATGTCTCCGCGTACGCGCGGACCCCCGACGCCTTCGCCGCCCGAACCTGCTCGAGCGCCGCCGCGGACGAGAGGTGGACGACGTGGACGGGCGCATCCGCCTGCCGCGCGAACGCCATCGCCCGCTGGGTGGCGACGGCCTCCGCATCCGTCGACCGCGTTTCGGCGTGGTAGCGAGGTAGCGTGTTACCACGTTGAAGCGCGGAGGCGACGGCGGCGTCGACGAGCACGGGATCCTCGCAGTGGACCTCGAGCATTCCACCGGCCTCGCCGAGCACGCGCATGGCCTCGTACAGTCGCGCGTCCGGCAGGCGGAAGTCGAAGACCATGAACGCCTTCGCCGTAGGCACGCCGGCGTCGACCATCGCGTGCAGCTCGGCGACCGCGTCGTCCATCCCGCCGAGGATCGCCGGGCTCAGCGCGAAGTCGATGGCCGCGTCGCTTGCAGTCACCCGACGGAACTCGCGGATTCCGGCCATCACGGACCGCTGGGCCGCGTCCGACGAACCCGTGCCCGGGTTGTTGAACGCGAGGAACGTCGTCGTGCCGCCAAAGGCCGCCGCCACCGAGTCCTGAAAGAACCGATCCGGCTCGGCGTCCGTGGCAACCCGCGCGTGCGTATGCACGTCGACGCATCCCGGCAACACGAGGAGGCCCGAGGCATCGACCACCTCCCGCGCGTTCGCCGCCAGCCCGTCGAGGTCGACGTGGACCGCCTCGATGCGTCCGCCCGTCACCGCGACGTCCGCGCGCCGGGAGCCCTCCGCCGTGACGACGGTCCCGCCGTGAACCACGAGGTCGGTCACCCGGATCGTGACGTCTGCCGGCCTACCGTCGCCGTGACCCGTTACGAGCCGCGACGAGTACGGCGACGATGATCGCGACGATCACCGCGATCTCGACGCCGCTCACGACCGCATGACCGGCGTGATCTCGATGTCCTGCGCCCCTTCCCAGAGGCACCGCCGACCCAGCTCGCGCAACCGCTCGGCCCAACCGTCGTCGGGCGCGACCGTCGCGAAGTGGTTCGCAGCGAGCTGGCCCACCTTCGAGGACGTCGTGCAGGCGCCGTACGGGAAGAAGATCTCGCACTCGCTGATGCCGCCGGGATAGATCGCGAGCTGGCCGGCGGCCGGGTGCGACGTGTGATTCTCCCATTCGAGACCCGGGCGGAAGTCGCCGAACGGGATCCACGTCGACTCGCCGGACCAGCGGCAGTGGATGAGGCGCGATCGGATCGGGAGCATGGAGCGGATCGCATCGACGGTTCGAGGCGCCTCGCGCTGCCAGGCGGCGCTAAAGTGCAGGTCCCCGACGCGAATCTCCAGGTCGGCCATGCCGCGGAGGATAACGATGGACGAGAGCGCCGGACGGCCGGTGCCGGCGGGCATGGCGCAGAGCGACCCCGGCCGACCCACGATCTCGACGCACGTCCTCGATACGGCATCGGGACAGCCGGCCGAAGGCATCCACGTCACGCTCTGGCGCGTCGACGGCGGCACGGCGCCCGGCCGGATGACGCAGGCACTGACGGATTCCGACGGGCGCGTCCGTGACCTGCTCGACCGCCCGCTCGTTGCCGGCGAGTACCGGCTCGACTTCGCCGTTCCGGCCGACCGAAGCCCGTTCTTCGCGCGCCTGACCGTCGACTTCCGGATCACCGACACGAGCCGGAGCTACCACGTGCCACTCCTGCTCTCTCCGTTCGGGCTGTCCACGTACCGAGGGAGCTGACCGGTGCCGGTTCCGGCCGTAGCGGAGCTCGACGCCCTCCCGCCGTCCGAGGCCGCTGCTGCGCTTGCGCCTCTGTTCGAAGCCGCCCCGCGCTTCGTCGCCCGTCTCGTCGCCGCGCGACCCTTCACCAATGAGTCGGACCTGTTCGACCGGGCGCGCGAGATCGCCCTCGCGCTTCCGGAGGACGAGGCGATCGAGCTCGTCGACGCGCACCCACGGCTCGGTGCCCCGCCCGCCACCCTGTCGGGTTCGTCACGGCGGGAGCAGGGGCACGACGGCGCGGCAACCGACGCCGACGATGCCGGCGGTGCGCTAGCCGAGCGGCTCGAACGGCTGAACACCGCCTACGAGGCGCGCTACGGGTTCCGCTACTGCGTCTTCGTCGCCGGCCGGCCACGGGACGCGCTGATTCCGGAGTGGGAAGAGCATCTCGCCTCGAACGATCGCGCCGCCGAGCTTCGCCGTGCGCTTGGCGACGTCGTCGCGATCGGCCGCGACCGCTATCGTCGGGCACGGGGTGGAGCGAGAGCCGAGGATCGGGTGCGAACCGAGGACGGGGTGCACGCCGACGATGGCACGCGAGCGAAGGAGACGGGGTGATCGAGCTCGGCGAGCATCGCTACGGAAAGTCGAAGATCAGGCTCGTCAAGATCGTCCGGGACGGTGCGGCCCACGCCGTCCGCGACCTGACGATCGAGGTCACTCTCGAGGGCGCATTCGGTCGTGCCTATACCGACGGCGACAACTCGGCGGTCGTCGCCACCGACACGATGAAGAACACGGTCTATGCGTTCGCGAAGGACCGGCTGACGGGTTCGGTCGAGGACTTCGCGATCGTCCTCGGCGAGCACCTTCGGGGGCTGCCATCCGTGGAGCGCGCGATCATCGATCTGCGCGAGCACCACTGGACGCGGCTCCGGCCCGGCGAGAACGCCTTCCGGCGCGACGGGTCGATGCTCCGGACGGCCTCCGTCGCGACCGGCGCCGACGGTTCGGTCGTCCGCGCCGGCGTCGAGGACCTCGTCCTCATGAAGACCGCGAGGTCGAGCTTCTCGGGCTTCCCGCGCGATCGATACACGACGCTGCGGGAGACCGACGACCGGATCATGGCGACGCGGCTCGCGGGCGACTGGCGCTACCGGGACGCGCGGATCGACCACGAGGCGACGTTCACGGCGGTCATCGAAACGCTCGTCGACGCCTTCGCCGAGCATGAGAGCCGTTCGGTGCAGGAGACGATCTGGATCGTCGGCCGGGCGATCCTCGAGCGTCACGAGGCGGTCGACGAGGTCCACCTCTCGCTCCCGAACCTCCACCACTGGCTGGTCGACCTGACGCCGTTCGGCCTCGAGAACGAAGACGAGATCTTCGTCGCGACGAACGAGCCGTTCGGGTCGATCGAGGCGACGGTGCGGCGAGCTTCACAGGCGACCTCCTCGATCGGGTCGCGAGGCGTGAGAGGCGTGACAGGCTAGCTGTCACGCGGGGGCACGAGAGTGCGACGCATGGAAGCGCCGAACCTCGTCCCGCTGCCCTCGAGGCCGAACCGTGAGCGCCCGATCGAGACCGCGCGCACGCTCGTCCGGCTCGAACCCGACCGCCTCGTCGTCGACCACCTGGCGATCGTCGATCCGGCGCTCGCGGCGATCGTCGCGGATCGGCCGGACGACGAACGCTCGTCGTTCGTCGAACGTGCTCTTCGGATCGGGCTTCTTGCGCTCCAGAGTGCCGGCACGACGCTCAACGTCG
>DASSHA010000052.1:0-2517 GCA_035693145.1 Candidatus Limnocylindrales bacterium | reverse complement strand
GGGCCGCCGGCCCGGTCCGCGCGCCGCGTAGGATCGAGGCACCGCCCGAGACGGTGGCGTTCCGCGGCCGGAACGTCGTCGATGTGTCGACTCGGCGCGTCACCGGTCGTGTCCGCGGCGGGGGTGGCGGCCCCGAGGATCGGGCACGATCGCCGTCCCGGCCGCCGGCCGCTCCGGCTCCGGCGGCCGTCGATGCGTCCTGGTCGAACCGGGGGCTCGCCGCTCCCGGGCCGCGGCCGCGCCCGGTCCGCAGCTCCTCGTACGCGGCGTTGATCTCGGCCATCCGACGCGTCGCGCGCTCGACGGTCGCGCGATCGGCCGAGACGACGTCGGGGTGATGCTCGCGCGCGAGGCGGCGCCAGGCGGCCTTGATCGTCGCCTGGCTGTCGCCGGGGCCGACGCCGAGGACGAGGTACGGGTCGCGTGATGGCACCGGGAAAGTCTACCGAGCGGGGGTTGTCGCTCCGCCTCGGCGATCGGTCGAAACGGGCGTTCGATCGCCACGGTGGGCGCAACCGTCGGCTCGGAGCATGCGGCGGTCGCAGCCACCGCTCGGTCGCGCCCGGACGCGCTTGACAGACGCGGCGGATTCGCGTCCGATCCAACCGTGGCGTCGCTCCGCCGAACCGGCATCCTGACCGCGGCCGCGGCCGCCCCGGTCGCGCTCGCCTATCGGTTCGCCGTCGAGTATCGAGCCCGTGCCGGATTTCCCGCCCAGCTACCGCCCGCCCACGATCCGGCAGAGCTCGGGCTCGCCTACGAGCATCTCGTCATCCGCTCCGGCGACGCCTCGCTACCCGGCTGGTTCATCCCGGCGCGCGGTGGAGCGTCGGGACCGGGCGTCGTCCTCGTCCACGGCTGGGAATCGGCACGCGACCGCACGCTCCCGGACGCCGCGATCCTCAATGCAATAGGGCTCCACGTCCTCGCGTTCGACGTCCGCGGCAACGGTGAAAACCCCGCGGAGCGACTCCCGATCACGGCCGGCGAGTACGGCGCCGACGCCCTCGCGGCCGTGCGCGCGCTGCTCGATCGGCCCGAGGTGACGAGCGTCGGCATCGTCGGCCATTCGATGGGCGGTGTCGGCGCACTCATCGCGGCGTCGCGCGAGCCGCGCGTCGCCGCCACGGTCAGCGTCGCAGCACCGGCGGATCCCTACCGGCTCACGCGCCTCACGTTCCGGCTCGCGCACCTGCCGCTCCCCGCCCCGATCGCGATCCCGCTGGCGTGGATCACCGCCGTCGTATTCCTCCGCCCGCGCGGCCACGCCATGGCGGATGTCAGCGCCGCGCGGGCGGCCGCGCGCTACCGAGGTCCGCTCCTGCTCCTCCAGGGCGACGCCGACGACGTCGTCCCGACCGACCACCTGTCGCGCCTCGCTGCGGCCGCGCGTCGCGCACGTGCCGAGGCACCGGGCCCGAGCGCCGCCGTGCGTGTCGCAACGATCCCGGGTGGAGAGCACAGCTGGCTGTACGAGCACGCCGCGTATCGCCGTGTCGTCGCAGCCTTCCTGGCCGAGGCTCTCGGCGGTCCGCTCACGCCTGCGGATGCCGCCGATCGGGGGGAGTCCGTCGACGCGCGACGATTCCCCGAGCCCGACGGCCTGACCGCCCTCGACTCGGGGCCGGTCGGCGGCAGAGCGCTCGTCGGCGTCGTGCTCCCCAACCGACGATGACTGTCCGCGAGGCGATCGCGCGACGGCGCGTCGTCCGCCAGTTCGAGGCCCGCCCGCTGGAGGACGCGGACGTTCACGCGATCGTCGAGGCCGGTCGACGTGCGGGCAGCTCGAAGAACCTCCAGCGCTGGGCATTCGTCATCGTCCGCGAGCGAGAGCGCCTCGCCGCGCTGGCCTCGGTCGGACCGTTCGCCGGTCACATCGCCGGTGCCGCCCTCGCGATCGCCCTCGTGACCCCGGATCCCCGGGCCGACGGATCGGCGCTGTCCATCATGTGGGACCTCGGCGGCGCGGCAGCACAGATGATGCTCGTCGCGTGGGAGCTGAAGATCGGCAGCTGCCCCGCCACCGTCTACGATCAGGCGCTCGTTCACCGTATCCTCGGCCTGCCCGCCAACCGCTGGTGCGAATACGTGATCTCCTTCGGTTACCCGGCCGACGCCTCCGTCTTCGATCGCCCGAACCGTCCCGGCGGCCGACGCCCACGCGCCGACGTCGTCCGCGAGGAGCACTGGTAGAGCTCGTTCCGTTGGGCGTCGCATGTCCGCCATCGCGTACCGCGCGATCGGTCGCGGCGCCGACAGCCCATTGCCGCCGCTCGATGCCATGCGTGGCATACGCGGTCTCGGGCCGCGCGATCGCGTCGCCGACCGATAGCCCATTGCCGCCGCTCGATGCCATGCGTGGCATAACGCGGTCTCGGCCGCGCATGCGGAGCGCCTCGAGTCGCGCCTCCCTCCGACCCACCTGCGAACCTCGCGGACCGGCGGCCGCCCATACCGGGCTGTGCATGGCATCGGTGGGGACACTGGTCGCCGCCGACCGCGCACGCGGCCGCCCAT
>DASSHA010000051.1:0-4039 GCA_035693145.1 Candidatus Limnocylindrales bacterium | reverse complement strand
GGCTGGCGACGGTGCCCGAATCGAGCCCGCCCGCGAGGACCACCGGCAGCTCGCGCGCGACGGCCGCCGCGACGTCCACGTCGACCGAGCGGCCGGTGCCACCCGGGAACGTTCCGCCACCCACGTCGAGCAGGATCCGTTCGGCACCGGCGTCGAGGTGCCGCCGGACGCGCCCGGCGACCGCCGCGGCGGCGTCGCCCGTGACGACATGGACGGCCTTCCAGACCGGTCGGCCGGTCGCGGCGAGCGTCGCCACGAGCTCGCTCGGCTCGTCGCCCGAAAGCTGGACGACGTCGGCGTCGACGGCCGCCACGATCTCCTCGATCCGGACGACCGATGCGTCGGCGGTGACAGCGACAACTGCCGGGCGGCGACCCTCGGCCGAGGCGGCCCGAACGAGTCGCGCAAGCGCGGCGGCCTCGCCGATCGACAGGGCCCGCGGCGTCCCCGGCACGAGGTTGAGGCCGATCGCATCGGCTCCCGACCGCACGGCCGCGAGCGCGCCCTCCTCGTCGGTCACGCCGCAGATCTTCACCATCGCGCGTCGGTCGACGTTCGCTGGATCCGCGGGCGGACGGCCGGTCGCCGCGAGCTCCGCTGCCGCGGCGGACGGATCGCGGGCACGCATCAGCGTTTCGCCGACGAGCGCGGCATCGAAGTCGAGCGCTCGCCAGGCCCGAACGGTCGCCGGGCCACGAACGCCCGATTCCGCGACGGCGATGCGATCCCTCGGGATCGCATCGCGGAGGATCGCCGCGCGTTCGAGGTCCACGTCGAGCGTCCGGAGGTCCCGGTTGTTCAGTCCGACGACCCGGGCCCGCGTGCCGAGCGCGACGTCCAGCTCGCGCGCGTCGTGCGCCTCGACGAGCGGTTCGATCCCCAGGTCCAGCGCCTCGTCGACGAGCGACGCGAGCCGCCGTGGCGGATGGAGGACGGCCAGGAGAAGGACCGCGTCGGCACCGCGCGACCGCAGGAACGGCAGCTGCCGGCGATCGACGACGAACTCCTTGGCGAGGACGGGAACGGTCGTCGCCGCGCGAACCTGCGTGACGTCCTCCGGCGAACCCCCGAACCAGTGCCGCTCGCACAGGACCGAGACCGCGGCGGCGCCACCGGCGGCGTATCCGCGCGCCCGCGCCGCGATGTCGTCGCCCGCCGCGATCGAGCCGGCCGACGGCGAGGCCCGCTTGAGCTCGGCGATGAGGTGCAGGCCGCCCCGGGCGAGCGTTTCGGCGAAGCCGCGCGGCGCCGGGGCCGCGGTGGCCTGCCGTGTCAGCTCGCGTGACGTCAGCCCGTCGAGCGCAGCAGCCACGTCGGCGGCGCGCCGAGCCGCGATCTCGCCGACGACGCCCGACGCTCGCCGCGAACGCACGATCGGTCGGTCGAGGACGGTCACGCCGGCACCGTGTCGGTCGAGCGTCCGGCGCCCTTGTCCGCCGAACCCTGCTCCGCTGCCTCTCGCGCGCCCCGGCGCTCCCGACGGAGTCGCTCGAGCAACGCGCCGGCCCGTCCGTCGTCGATCGTCGCCGCCGCGCGGGCGATCCCGTCGGCGAGATCGTCGGCGACGCCGGCGACGACGAGCGCCGCGGCCGCGTTCAGCAGCACGACGTCCCGGCGCGGGCCGCGCTCGCCGCCGAGCACGGCCTCCAGGAGGGCGGCATTCCGGTCCGGCGTGCCGCCCGCCAGATCAGGGGTGGCGGCCGGTTGCAGCCCGAGCGACGCGGCCTCGATGCTCTCGCGCTGCACGCCGTCGGGCCGGACGTCGTAGAGCACCCCGCTGCCGTCGAGTGGCAGCTCGTCGACGCCGGCACCGTGGACGACGAGGGCCCGTTCCGCACCCAGCAGTCGGAGCACCTCGGCGAGCTTCGGCGCAGCGGCGGCGTCACCCGCTCCGACCACCAGTCGGCGCACCCTGGCCGGGTTCGTCAGCGGTCCGAGCAGGTTGAACGCGGTGCGGACGCCGATCTCGCCGCGGGTCGGCCCCGCGTGGCGCATCGCGGGATGGAACGACGGCGCGAAGAGGAACGCGAAGCCGATCGTCCGCAGCGCCGCGCCCGCGGACGCCGCGTCGTGATCGGTTCGAACGCCGAGCGCCTCGAGGACGTCGGCCGAGCCGGCCTTCGACGTGATCGCCCGGTTGCCGTGCTTCGCGACGGGCACGCCGCTCGCGGCCACGACGAGCGCCGAGCAGGTCGAGATGTTGAACGTCCCGCTTCGGTCCCCGCCGGTCCCGACGAGGTCGATCGACCCCGCGGGCGCGTCGACGTGGAGGACGCGCTCGCGCATCGCCGTTGCGAAGCCGACGAGCTCCTCGACGGTCTCCCCGCGCATCCGCAACGCGACGAGGAGCGCTGCCAGCTGGGCGGACGTCGCCTCGCCGTCCATCACGGCGCCCATCGCCGCGGTCGCCTCTGCCGTGGACAGCGCGCCGCCCTCGACGACCGTCGCCAGGGCGCCCCGGACCACGTCGCTCATCGAGCGCCTCCGACGCTCGCGAGGGGCTCGTGGGACGACGCGGCCGGGTCGGCAGGCTCGTCGACGATGCCGCGGACGGCGAAGGAACCCGTCGCCTCGTCCAGCGTGGCGGCATGCCCCTCCCCGGCGAGGCGGAGGAAGTTCGCGAGCAGCCGGGGCCCGCTCGGCGTGAGGACGGATTCGGGGTGGAACTGGACGCCCTCGAGCGGCAGTGCGACGTGCCGGATGCCCATGACGACGCGATCGACCTCGCTCATCGCCGTCACCCGGAGCTCGCTCGGGAGCGAGGCTGGGTCGACGCACAGTGAGTGGTAGCGCGCGGCCGGGAACGAGGCGGGCAGGCCGGCGAGGAGGCCGTCGCCGTCGTGCGTGACCTCGGATGCCTCGCCGTGGACGAGGGTCGGAGCACGGACGATGGCCCCGCCGAACGCGACTGCGAGCGACTGCATCCCGAGGCAGACACCGAGGAGTGGGATCGCCTGCTCGGCGGCGACCCGAACCGCGTCGACGGACACGCCTGCGGCCGACGGCTCGCCGGGACCCGGGGAGATGACGATTCCGCGGAGGTCCGCGTCGACGTCTCCGGCGAGGGCCTCGACGCCGGCCCGGTCGAGGGCGTCGTTGCGGACGACGCGGACGTCGGCTCCGGCGGCCTCGAGCGCCTGGACGAGGTTGAATGTGAACGAGTCGTAGTTGTCGACGACGAGGATCACTGGATCGCCTCGACCCGCTCGTCGACCCCGACGCCGAGGGCGTCGTCGTTTTGAGCGGCGCCCGCGCGCGCGTTCGTCCCGTCGCCCGCGGCCACCTCGATCGCCCGGCGGAGCGCCGCCGCCTTGTGCTCGGTCTCCTCGAACTCCCGCTCGGGGACGCTGTCCTTCACGATCCCGGCTCCCGCGTGGACATGGGCGAGGCCGTCCCGCAGGACCGCCGAGCGGATCGTGATCGCAGTGTCGAGGTTGCCGTCGTAGCCGAGATAGCCGACGGCGCCGCCATAGAGCCCGCGACGCTCGCCCTCGGCGGCGGCGATGAGCTGCATCGCGCGGACCTTCGGCGCACCCGAGAGCGTGCCCGCGGGAAAGACGGCCCGCAGCGCGTCGAGCGCGTCGAGACCCGGGCGGAGCCGACCCTCGACGTGCGAGACGAGATGGAGGACGTGGCTGTACTTCTCCACCTCCATGTACTTCGTCACGGCGACCGTGCCCGGCCGCGAGACGCGGCCGATGTCGTTGCGCCCGAGGTCGACGAGCATGACGTGCTCCGCGCGCTCCTTCGGATCGCGTCGCAGCTGATCGGCCAGGAGCTCGTCCTCTGCCGCGTCCGCCCCCCGCGGCCGGGTGCCGGCGATGGGATGCGTCGTCAGACGATCGCCCTCGACCCGCAGGAGCAGCTCCGGCGACGCGCCGACCACCTCGAACGAGGGCATCCGGACGTAGAAGAGATAGGGGCTCGGGTTCACCCGTCGAAGCGCCCGGTAGATCCCGAGGCCGTCGAGCACGTCGCCATCCGGCCCTGCCGGCAGCGGGATCGATTGTCGCCGCGCGAGCACGACCTGGATCGCCTC
>DASSHA010000050.1:0-34490 GCA_035693145.1 Candidatus Limnocylindrales bacterium | reverse complement strand
TGAGATGCCGTCCGGCTGAGGGACCGCCCGGAAATCGAGCGCGGCGCGGGCCCGTTCGGCCGCTACCCTCCGCGAATGGAGGGGCGCATCCTCGTCGTCGAGGACGATCCGTCGATCCGGGAGGTCACCGCGCTCGGCCTCACCGGATCCGGGTTCGAGGTCGAGTCCGTGGCGGACGGGCTTGCCGCGCTCGAGCGGTTCCGCGCGCGTGCGCCGGACCTCGTCCTGCTCGACGTCATGCTCCCCCGCCTTGACGGCCTCGAGGTGGCGCGCGCGATCCGACGGGATTCGACCGTCCCGATCGTCATGCTGACGGCCCGGGCGGACACGATCGACGTCGTCGTCGGGCTCGAATCGGGCGCCGACGACTACGTCCGAAAGCCGTTCGAGATGCCCGAGCTGGTCGCCCGCGTGCGGGCGGCACTGCGCCGCCGCCGGGCGCCCGACGCAACCGAGCGAACGCGACTGGGACCGCTCGCGATCGACCTCGCCGGCCGGACCGTGGAGCGCGACGGTCGCGAGATCGCGCTCACGCGGACCGAGTTCGACCTCCTCGCCGAGCTTGCGGCGCGGCCGGGCCATGTCCTCGCCCGCGACGTCCTGCTCGACCGCGTCTGGGGCTACGGCTTCCTCGGCGATTCGCGGCTCGTCGACGTCGCGATCGGCCGGCTCCGGTCGAAGGTCGAGCGGGACCCGGCGAGCCCCGATCTCATCCTCACGGTCCGGGGCGCCGGGTACAAGGCAAGCAGCGGCTGAGATGCACCGCGGCCTCCGGTTCAGGCTCGCCGCGACGCTCGTCGTCCTCGTCGCCGTCACGGCCGCGATCCTCGGCATCGGCGCGTCGGCCGCGACCGAGAGCGTGCTCCGGGACCGCCTCCAGGACGAGGCGACCCGCGAGGCGAGCTTCGATCTGTCCGTCCTCGTGCCGTCGGCGCTGGCCCCCGGCGACGGCGCCGCGGCGTTCGCCGCGAGCGGACTCGCTCAGACCCTCCGCCTGCGAGGCGGTATCGGAACGATCGTCGACTGGGGCGACGGTGATCCCTTCCTGTCGCAGCCCCAGCTCGCGGGCGCGCTCGACGCCATCCCGACGACCGTGAGATCGGCGGCCGCGAACGCCCAGCTCACCTACGTCTGGCTGCCGATCGCCGGCATGCCGTCGCTCGTCGTCGGCGGCCGGCCGCCGGGCTACCGCGCGACGTTCTGGTTCGTCCGCGACGTGTCGGACGTCGAGAGCGCGCTGACGACCCTGCGGATCGCGCTCCTCGCCGGCGGGCTGATCCTCGTCGTCGTCGGCCTTCTCGTGGCGCAGCGCGTCGCCCGCGGAATCCTCAGCCCGATCGACAGCTCGGCCCGGGCCGCCGAGCGGATCGCCGCCGGCGACCTGTCGGCGCGCGTCCCGGCCGGCGGTGCCGACGAGCTCGGTGCGTGGGCTCGATCGTTCAACCGGATGGCCGCGGCGCTCGATGACACGGTCGGGCGGCTGCGCGCCGCCGAGTCGCAGAACCGGCGGTTCGTCGCCGACGTCTCGCACGAGCTGCGGACCCCGGTCGCGGCGCTCGTCGCCGAGGCATCGCTCGTCCGGGACGGACTCGCCCGTGGCGACCTTCGACCGGACGAGCGGCGCGCAGCGGAGCTCCTCGTTGCCGACGTCGGACGGCTCCGCGGCCTGGTCGAGGATCTGATGGAGCTGTCGCGGTTCGACGCCGCGACGGAGCAGCCGAGGCGCGAGAGCGTCGACGTTCGACGGCTCGTCGAGGGGATCGTGTCCGCGCGCGCGCCCGATGCCGCGCTCGCCGTGCCGCCTGAGCCGCTCGTCATCGAGACCGAGCCCCGCCGCCTCGACCGGATCGTCGGCAACCTGCTCGACAACGCCCGGGACCACGCGCCGGGCTCGCCGGTCGAGGTTCGCCTTCTGAGCGGCGGCGCCGACGGGGGCCCCGACGGCGTGACGATCGCGGTCCGCGACCATGGTCCGGGCGTCGACCCGGCGGCGCTGCCCCACCTCTTCGAGCGGTTCTGGAAGGCCGACGCGTCCCGGGCGACGGGCACGAGCGGGCTCGGGCTCGCCATCGCCGCGGAGCACGCGGCACTGCTCGGTGGGACGCTCCGTGCGTCGGTCCCGCCCGACGGCGGCCTGCTCGTCGAGCTGCGGCTGCCGCCGTCGGCCGCTGCTGTTTCCGAACCGTTACCGAACGGCGATGGAGCGGTGATCGGCGGATCCGAGGCTTGGCTCAAGTCGGAACCAGCATCGTCGAGGTTCGATTCATGAGCCCACTCGTCAGGATCCTGGACGGGACCGCGCGTGCCCTGGCGGTCGTCGCCCTCGTCGCGGCATGCGGTCCGTCCAGCGGCGTGATCGGTCCGGTCGGGACGCCGCCGCCGAGCACCGAGCCGTCGGTCGTCCAGAGCGAAGACCCGACGCCGCCGCCGTCCCCGGCGGGCTCGATCGACCCGTCCGGCGGTCCGTCAACCTCTCCCTCCGGCCCGCCGGCCTCGTCGCCAGGCGGATCCGTCGCCCCGTCCTCGCCCTCGGCCTCGCCGGCCGGTACGACGGTCGTCCGTGCCTACCTCACCCTCGCCGACGGCCTCGTGCCGGTCCTTCGCTCCGTGCCCGCGACGAAGGGCGTCGCGCGCGCAGCCATCAACGCGCTCCTCGCCGGGCCGTCCTCGTCCGACGGAGCTTCCGTCGGAACGGCCGTGCCGAGCGGCGTCAGCCTGCTCGGGATCTCGATCAGCGGCGAGACCGCGAGCGTCGACCTCTCCTCCGCCTTTGCTTCGGGCGGCTCGACGGCCAGCCAGGTCTCGCGCGTCGCCCAGGTCGTCTACACGCTCACCCAGTTCGGCAACGTCACGAGCGTGAAGCTCCAGGTCGCCGGAACAGCCCTGCCGGTCCCCGACGACCGTGGAACGATCCGGACCGATGCCGTCTCCCGGGCCGACTACCGCGAGCAGCTGCCCGAGATCTTCGTCGACCGGCCAGCCTGGCACGCCTCGATCGGCAACCCGGCGCGCATCACCGGGGTGACCCGGGTCTTCGAGGCGACGTTCCGGGTCCGCCTCGTCGATGCTGCCGGCAACACCCTCGCTGACCGGCAGGTCATGGCCAGCTGCGGCAGCGGCTGCTGGGGTGCGTTCGACGTGACGCTCGGGTATGCCGTGCGCGCGCCCCAGTGGGGCACGCTGCGGATGTACAACCCATCGGCCAGGGACGGCAGCCCCGAGGACGTGCGCGACGAACCGGTCTGGCTGACACCCGCCGGCTGACCCACCGAGCGTGATCGGGGTCGGCACGGCGGGGAGCCCGAACCGACGCGCGGCGGCGCCACTATCCTGTGGGCAGGAAGAACGGCGCGAGCGACCTGTACGGCGGACCCGGCATCGGTAGGATGCGCCGGACCGGGGCGAGCGCGACGTTCGTGTGTCGCGTCGCCTCGGACGTGCCGGACGAGGGACGGCCGCGTAGAGGAGGAACAATGCACATTCGCAGCAAGGGTCTCGGCCTGCTCGGCGGGCTGGCCCTCATCGTCTCCGCGTGTAGTGGCGCGGCGAGCCCGTCGCCGTCCACCGCACCGTCGACGGCCCCGTCCGTGGCGCCGTCGAGCGCCGCGCCGTCGGAGAGCGCCGCCGCGAGCCCGTCGGCGTCGGCGTCCAACCTCAAGATCGGCGTCGTCACGGACGTCGGCACGATCAACGACAAGAACTTCAACGAGTACACGTACAAGGGCGCGCAGCAGGGCGCGCAGGACGTCGGCGTCAGCGGCGACATCCCGTACGCGGTCCCGAAGGATGCGTCCGAGTACCCGACCCTGATCAACAACTACGTCACGCAGGGCTTCAACGTCATCGTGACGACGGGATTCAACCTGACGAACGATACGATCGCCGCAGCGAAGAAGAACCCCGACGTCTGGTTCATCGGCGTCGACCAGGCGCCGATCTGCATCGACGAGCAGGGCGCACCGGACAGCACGTTCGCCTGCAAGGGCGATCCGAAGACGCTGCTGCCGAAGTACGTCGCCCTCGGCTTCCAGGAGGACCAGGCCGGCTACCTGGCCGGGATCGTCGCCGCGTCGGTGAGCAAGTCCGGCACGATCGGGGCGATCGGCGGGATCACGCTCTGCGCTCCGTGCGTCCGCTACATTCAGGGCTATGAGCTCGGTGCGAAGTCGGTCAACTCGAGCATCAACGTCAAGACGGCGTATATCACGACGAGCGACTTCAAGAAGGCGTTTGCCGATCCGGTGACCGGCAAGAACTTCGCGAAGCAGTTCATCTCCCAGAACAAGCCGGACGTTCTGTTCCAGGTCGCCGGGCTGACCGGCAACGGGATCCTCGACGCGGCCTGCGAGGCCGGGATCTACGGCGTCGGCGTCGACGTCGACCAGTTCCTGTCCTACCCGAACGCCGCGAAGTGCCTCATCACGTCGGCCGAGAAGCATCTCGCGAACGCCGTCGACCAGGTGATCAAGGCGATCGCCGCCGGTTCACAGCAGCCGGGCGACGCGAAGTTCGACGCGACGAACGACGGCATCGGCGCTTCGCCGGGCCATGACCTCGCGAGCAAGTGGCCGTCGGACCTCCAGGGCAAGCTCGATGCGGCCCTGGCGGGGATGAAGGACGGCTCCGTCAAGACCTGTCCCGATACCGGCTGCGGTGCTCCGCCGAAGTAGGCCGAGAGCGATCCACGACCTGACGCGAGCGGGCTCGGCCATCGGCCGGCCCGCTCGCGCGTTTCTCCCCGCCTGAGGTCCGAGGCGACCCTCCGATGACGCTCGACGACGCGAAGGTTCGGCCGCCCGCGCTGGAGATGCGCGGGATCACGAAACGCTATCCCGGCGTGGTCGCGAACGACCATATCGACCTCGAGATCAAACCCGGCGAGATCCACGCGTTGCTCGGCGAGAACGGCGCCGGCAAGACGACCCTCATGAACGTGCTGTACGGGCTCGCGACGCCCGACGAGGGCGAGATCCTGCTCGACGGCGAGCCGGTACGGATCGCGGGACCGTCCGACGCGATCGCCCGCGGCATCAACATGGTCCATCAGCACTTCATGCTCGTGCCGGTCCTGTCGGTCGCCGACAACATCCTCCTCGGCGAGGAGACCATGGCGAACGCCGTCTTCCTCGACCAGCACGAAGCACGCCGTCGGATCGCCGAGCTCGGTCGGCGGTTCGGCTTCGAGATCGATCCCGACATCAAGGTCGGCGCCCTGTCCGTCGGGTGGCAGCAGCGGGTCGAGATCCTGAAAGCTCTCTACCGCGACGCGCGGATCCTCGTCCTCGACGAACCGACGGCCGTCCTGACGCCCCAGGAGACGGAAGAGATCTTCGCCGTCCTCCGGCGTCTCGCCGATGCCGGCCACAGCATCATCTTCATCAGCCACAAGCTCTACGAGGTGCTCGAGATCGCCGACCGGATCACCGTCATCCGCCGTGGCCGGGTCGTCGGGCAGCGGCTGCCCGCCGAGACCGACGAGGAGGACCTCGCCGAGCTCATGGTGGGCCGCGAGGTCCAGCTGATCGTCGATCGTGGCGAGTCGCATCCGGGCGACGTCGAGCTGCGGGTCGAGGGCCTCCGGGTTCGCGACGACCGCGGAACGGAGGTCGTCCGGGGCGTGAGCCTCGAGGTCCGTCGCGGCGAGATCCTCGGCATCGCCGGTGTCGCCGGCAACGGCCAGGACGAGCTCGTGGAGGCGCTCGTCGGGCTCCGCAAGCCGGTCGAGGGGCGCGTGCTCCTCGGCGGACGTGACGTCACGGGTGCATCGAGCCGGGAGATGAACGAGGCGAGCGTCGCGTACGTGCCCGCCGACCGGCACCGGTTCGGGCTCGTGCTGCCGTTCCCGATCGCCGACAACCTCGTGTTGACGAGCTATTACCGGGCGCCGTTCGCGCACGGGATCCTGCGCGACGACCGGGCGATCGAGGAGGCCGCCGAGGAGAGCATCCGGCAGTTCGACATCCGGACCCCCTCGGCGACCGCGGCCGCGGGCACGCTGTCGGGCGGCAATCAGCAGAAGGTCGTCGTCGCGCGCGAGTTCGACCGCGACCTGCAGCTCCTCGTCCTCGACCAGCCGACGCGCGGCCTCGACGTCGGCAGCATCGAGTTCATCCACCGCCAGTCGATCCGCAAGCGCGACGCTGGAACCGCGATCCTGCTCGTCTCGGCGGAGCTCGACGAGGTCCTCGAGATGTCCGACCGGATCGCCGTCATGTACCGCGGCGAGATCGTCGCCGTGCTCGACGGCCGAACCGCCGACAAGAACGAGGTCGGGCTGCTCATGGCGACCGGCGGGCGCGATCGAGCCGAAGCCCAGCAGCCCGTCTTCGGCATGTCGGCATGAGCGGCTCGGAGACGGGTCCGCGCGGCTCGAGGCGGTTGGGCCGCTGGATCTCCGTGCTCGCGCTGCCCGCGATCTCGATCGGTCTGGCGATCATCGTGGGCGCGATCCTCATCCTCGTCTCGGAGCTCGCCATTCCGAACCGGGCGTTCAACCTCGGCCTGCCGCTCGACGCGTACAGCTCGCTCTTCGTCGGCGCCCTGGGCAGCCCCGCCGCGATCGTCCAGACGCTCGTCTTCACCGCGCCGCTCCTTCTCGCAGGTCTGTCGGTCGGGATCGGGTTCCGGGCCGGGCTGTTCAACATCGGGGCGCTCGGGCAGTTCCTCGTTGGCGCGCTCGGCGCCTGCTGGGTGGGGCTCGCACTGCGCGACGCGCCGCCGCTCGTCGCGTTCCCCGCGGCGCTCGTGGCCGGCGCGGCCGGCGGCTTCCTGTTCGGCTTCGTGCCCGGCTTCCTCAAGGCGCAATCCGGCGCCCACGAGGTCGTAACGACGATCATGCTCAACTACGTCGGCATCTACGTCCTGGCGGCGGCCGTCAGCGGCCCGCTGCGCGCGCCGGGCTCGCCGAACCCGATCACCCAGGACGTCGCGAACGCAGGTCTGCCGATCGTCATCGGCCCGAACGGGCATCTCGGGCTCGTGATCGCGCTGGCCGCCGCGTTCGGCGTCGCCTGGCTGCTCTACCGGACCACCCTCGGCTTCGAGATCCGGACCGTCGGCGCGAACCCCGAAGCCGCCCGCTACGCCGGGATGCGGCCGCGCTATCTGATCATCCTGACGATGTCGTTGTCGGGGATGCTCGCCGGGCTCGCCGGCGCAGGCCAGCTCCTGGGCGTGAACCACCAGCTCAACGCCGCGTACAGCACGACGGTCGGCTTCGATGGGATCGCGGTCGCGCTGCTGGGCCGCTCGAATCCGATCGGGATCGTCTTCGCGTCGCTGCTCTTCGGCGCCATGCGGGCAGGCGCCGGGCTCATGCAGATCAAGGCCCAGATCCCGCCCGAGCTCGTCGACGTCCTCCAGGCGACGATCCTGCTGTTCCTCGTCGCGAGCCCCGTCATCCGACGGCTGTTCCACCTGCGGGGCGCCGGCGAGATGGTGGACAGTCCGACGATCACCGCGACGTACGGCGGCGGCCCCGAGGTCGCGGCGCACTGATGGACGCCCTCATCGCGGCGCTCTACGCGATCCCCATCCTCGGCATCGTGTTCGAGCTCGGGGGCTATCTCATCGCGACGCTCCCCGCGATCAGCCCGCTGATCATCCAGGCCGCGACGCCGCTGACGCTCGGCGCGATGTGTGGCGTGCTGTGCGAGCGATCCGGCGTGGTCAACATCGGAATCGAAGGGATCATGCTCGCGAGCGCGTTCACCGGGTGGGTCGTCGGCGTGATCGTCGCCCCGATCCTGGGCGGCGATGCGAGCGCGTTCTTCGGCATCACGCCGGCGCTCCTCGTCGCCGTCGCCGCGGCCGTCCTCGTCGCGCTGCTCATCTCGCTCCTCCACGCCTGGCTGTCGATCACGATCCGGGCAGACCAGATCATCAGCGGCACGATCATCAACATCGCCGCCTTCGGGGTGACCGGCTATCTGAATACGCTCATCGCCGCCGGGTCACCGACGAGCGCCGGGAACTTCGTCCCGTTCCACCCGCCATCCGAGCTCGTCAACCTGCCGGTCGTCGGCTGGCTGCTCGACGCGTTCCTCAGCCAGGGCCCGATCGCGATGTCGATGATCGTCATCGTCATCGTCCTCCAGGTCCTGCTGTTCCGGTCGCGCTGGGGCCTCCGCACGCGTGCCGTCGGCGAGCACCCGAAGGCCGCCGAGACGGTGGGCATCAACGTCATCCGACTGCGCTACCGGAACGTCATCCTGTCGGGCATCTTCGCCGGCCTCGCCGGCGCGTACCTGAGCATGGAGGCGACGAACTCGTTCCAGGCCGGGATGACCGTCGGCCGCGGCTTCATCGCGCTGGCGGCGCTGATCATCGGCCGCTGGACGCCCGTCGGCGCGTTCCTCGCCGCGCTCCTGTTCGCGACCTCGGATGCCCTCGGTCAGGCGATCGTCATCTCGGCGCCCGGGGGCGCGCTCGGCGACGTCGTGAACGCGATCCCGGCCCAGTTCTACAACGCGCTGCCATACCTCGTGACGATCGTCGTCCTCGCCGGGCTCATCGGACGGAGCATCCCGCCCGCTGCGGACGGCCAGCCGTACCAGCGGGAGGCGGCGACCTGAGCGACGACGAGCCGAAGCGTGCCGCCAATTCGGACGCGGGCAGCGACGCCGCGGCGGCGCGCGCGGATCGGCTGCGGACGATCGCCTACCTCGATCTCGACGAGGGCCGCGGCCCGGTCGAGCTGCTCGACGATGGCACGATCCGGACCCTCCTGGCGAACGGTCCGCGGATCGCCGTCGTCGGCGCCTCGTCGCGTGCAGAGCGCGCGTCGAACGACGTCATGGGATCGCTCCTCGCCCGCGGCTTCGACTGCGTCCCGGTCAACCCGAACGAACGCTCGGTCCTGGGCCGTGACTGCTTCCCGACGCTTGGAGCTGCCGTCGAGGCGACCGGGCCTGTCGAGATCGTCGACGTCTTCCGTCGCAGCGAGCTGTGCCTGCCGCATGCGCACGAGGCGGTCGAGGTCGGTGCGCAGTGCCTTTGGCTTCAGCTCGGCGTGGTGAGCTGGGACGCCGCCAAGGTGGCGGCCGACGCCGGCCTCGGCGTCGTCATGGACCGCTGCCTCAAGATCGAGGTCAGACGGCTGCTGCGCGGGTAGCGGGCGGAACCTGCCGCTCGAGCTGACCCGATGGAGTCGCCGCGGGGTTGCCCGCCAGGGTCTATCTCCGGCGCTGTCGGGTCGGAACGGTGCCTGCGGGGCGAGGATGCGACGCCCAAATGGGCCTCTCCATGTCGCTCCGCACCCTCGGAGGTAACAGGGCGACGCGCTGGAGTCAGAATCGTACCCTCGTGGGTAACGGCCACGCCTCCCCGGCGGCGGCCCCTACCGAACCGCGAACCCGGCGATGACGAGGACGACGCCGACGATCGCAAGCCCCACCCCGGTCTGCGCCTGTCGCCGCAGCATCGCCATGGCAACCGAGGCACCGGTCGGTTCGGAGCTTCGAACCCCGCCGCGCCAGGCCTCGTAGCGGGCGACATTCGCGTCCTGCTCGCGGAGCGCCTGGAGCCGGTTCCACGGTCCCCGGGCGCGTCGCCAGCCGGCGGCGATCAGCACGATCCCGGCGACCCACAGCACGACGTTGACGATGCTCACCCGCCCGAACCGTCGAGCCGCTCGCGGATGGCCGCCGCCGCGACCGCGGCGTTCGCCTGGCCGCGCGTCGCCTTCATGACCTGGCCGACGAGGAAGCCGATCGCCTGCGCCTTGCCGGCGCGGTAGTCGGCGATCGCCGCGGGGTTGCCGGCGAGGACGTCGTCCACGACGCCGCCGATCTCGCCCGCGTCAGAGATCTTGACGAACCCGCGCTCGGCGATGATCGCGTCAGGCGCCTGCCCGGTCGCGAAGTAGGTCTCGAAGACCTCCTTCGCGTTCGTTCGGGTGATGCCGTCGTCGAGGACGAGCCGAACGAGCCGGGCGAGCTCCACCCCGACGGCCGAGGCGCCGACGCGCGGAACGTCGCCCTCGCCGTACTTGCGCAGCAGCCGGAGGTACTCGCCGCTGACCCAGTTCGCCGCTTCCTTCGGAGGCACGCCCTCTGCGACGAGCCGCTCGAGCAGCGCACTCGCGTTCGGGTCACCGACGATCACGGCGGCGTCGTACGGCGAGAGGCCGAGCTCGGCGACGTAGCGGGCCCGGCGAGCGGACGGGAGCTCGGGCAGCCCGGCGGCGACCTCGTCGAGCCAGAGGCGATCGACGACGAGTGGCGGCAGGTCGGGCTCCGGGAAGTAGCGGTAGTCCTCGCTCGTCTCCTTGAGCCGCATGACGTACGTCGCGCCATGGTCCTCGTCCCAGCCCCGCGTCTCCTGGACGAGCGGCTCGCCGGCCTCGAGCGCCGCGGCCTGCCGCTCGATCTCGAACGCGATCGCCCGCTCCACGGAGCGGAACGAGTTCATGTTCTTCACCTCGACCCGGGTCCCGAACGGTTCGGTCCCGCGCTCGCGCAGGGAGACGTTCGCCTCGACCCGCATCTGGCCGCGCTCCATGTCGGCATCGGACGCACCGATCGAGCGAAGCAGCAGCTGCAGCTCCTCGGCATAGCGGCGGGCCTGCTCCGCCGACCGGACGTCAGCCTCCGTGACGATCTCCATCAGCGGCGTACCCGAGCGATTGAAGTCCACGAAGCTCACCCGCCGGCCGTCATCGGCGGTGCCGTGGATGAGCTTGGCGGTGTCCTCCTCGAGGTGTGCCCGGGCGATCCGGATCGTGACCGGTCCCTCGGACGTGTCGAACGTGAGGCGACCGTCCGCCGCGAGCGGAATGACGTACTGGCTGATCTGGTAGCCCTTGGGGAGATCCGGGTAGAAGTAGTTCTTGCGCTCCCAGATCGTCCGCTCGGGCGTCGTCGCCTCGATCGCCACGCCCGTCGCAAGGACCTGCTCCACCGCGCGGCGGTTGATCGTCGGGAGCGCACCCGGCAGGCCGAGGCAGACGGGGCAGCAGCGACTGTTCGGGGCTGCGCCGTCGTACGCGGCCGAGCAGGCGCAGAACATCTTCGACTCGGTCCGCAGCTGCGTGTGGACCTCGATCCCGATGACGGGCTCCCAGCGCTCGAGGATCGCCTCGAGGCCAGGCCGAGCGGCGGTCGCGGCACGTCCCATCTCCCCGAGAGTTTCGCACAGGGTCGTCGAGGCACGAGGAGCTCGCCGAGCGCCGTTCCACCAGGCAGCGGCGGATGAGGCATGCCCGTGCCTCGGCCGCTCGTGGTGGGGCGGTGAGGCGCGTGGCATACACAGGCAGCGTGAGAGCGCTCTCTTGACAAGCGGTTGTAGAGTCCGAGCCAGGCGTGAGAGCGCTCCCACACCGGAGGTTCCGAACGAGCGTGGCCGGCACGAATGGCAACGGACGAGGCGCGATCGCCAACCGGACGACGGGCCTGGCGACGCTGGAGGCCGTCGCCCGCGCAGCCGGCGTCTCGCGAGCGACCGTCTCCCGCGTCGTGAACGATTCCCCGCGCGTCAGCCCTGATGCCCGCCGCTCGGTGGAGCGCGCGATCGAATCGCTCGGCTACGTCCCCAACCGCGCGGCGCGAAGCCTCGTCACCCGACGGAGCGACTCGATCGGTGTGGTGATCACCGAGCCGACCGGCCGGCTGTTCAGCGACCCGTTCTTCCCGCGGCTGCTGCGCGGGATCAGCGCCGAGCTTGCGGCCCGCGACCGCCAGCTGGTGCTCGTCATGCCCCAGTCCACGGCCGATCAGCGCCGAGCGGCAGGCTACCTGTCGGCCGGCCACGTCGACGGCGTGCTGCTCACGAGCCTCCACGGCGCAGATCCGCTGCCGGCCCAGCTCGCCGCGCGGGGCGTGCCGGTCGTCGTCGGCGGCCGGCCGCTCGAACCAGCCGACGTCAGCTATGTCGATGTCGACAATCGCGCCGGCGCCCGAGCGGCGGTCGGGCACCTCCTGTCGGCCGGTCGGCGGGTCGTGGCGACGATCGCCGGGCCCGCGGACATGACGGTCGGCGTCGATCGCCTGGCCGGCTTCCGGGACGCGCTCGCCGATGCCGGCATCGGCGCCGATCCCGCGCTGATCGTCGAGGCGGACTTCACCCACGACGGCGGGGCCGAGGCGATGCGCGCGCTCCTCGCCCGCCGATCGGACATCGACGGCGTCTTCGCCGCCTCGGACGCAATGGCCGCCGGAGCCCTCTCGGAGATCCTCGCGGCGGGCCGGCAGGTGCCCGACGACGTCGCGGTCGTCGGCTACGACGACTCGCCGATCGCCGCCGCGACCCGGCCACCGCTGACGAGCGTCCGCCAGCCGATCGAGGAGATGGGCCGCGAGATGGCTCGCCTCCTCATCGAGGCGATCGAGCGCGGTGAACGGGCAACGCGCCGAATCGTCCTCGCCACAGAGCTCGTTCCCCGCGCATCGACGGAGGTGCAGCTGCGCCACTGACCGTCGGCCGGCAACCGAGTTCCCAAGCGACACGACAGGAGACACGGCATCGCGACACGAACCCGAGGAGAGGAGGACCGATGAACCGATCCAGCTCGACCCATCGCTTCCACCGTCGAACGATCGCAGCGGTATCGGCGACGTTCGCACTCGTGCTGAGCGCCTGCGGCTCGTCCGCCCCGCCGGCCGCGTCGTCCGCACCGCCGGCGTCGCCGACCGCGGCGGCCTCGGCGCCCGCCGCCCCGAGTCCATCGCTCGTCGCCATCACGCCGGCGCCCGTCGGCGCGGTCGGGCCGAACGGCGGGACCGTCATCCGCTGGTTCATCGGCCTCGGAGCCGGTGCGCAGCCACAGCAGGTCGCCGCCGAGCGGACGTTCGCCGACGACTTCAACAACAGCCAGAAGGACATCTACCTTTCGACCGAGATCGAGGACAACAAGGTCGCCAAGGACATCCTCCAGACCCAGATCGCCGCCGGGAACCCGCCCGACATCATCGGGCCGGTCGGCGTCGAGGGCCTCAACCTGTTCCGCGACCAGCTGCTCGACCTTGCGCCACTCGTCCAGTCGCAGAGCTTCGACCTGACGAAGATCGACCCGTCTCTCGTCGACTTCTGGAAGATGGGCACCGGCGGCGCGATGATCGGCGTTCCGTACGCCGTCTACCCCTCGTTCCTCTGGTACAACAAGGCGCTCTTCGACGAAGCGAAGCTCCCCTACCCGCCGACGAAGCTCGGTGACACGTACCAGGGCAAGCCGTGGGACATGAATGCGATCCGCGAGCTCGGGATGAAGCTCACGGTCGACAAGAACGGCAACGATGCGACGAGCGCGAGCTTCGATGCGGCGAACGTCGTGCAGTGGGGCTTCGACATGCAGTTCGCCGACAGCAGCCCGATCGCCGAGGCCTCGCTGTTCGGCGCCAGCCTGCCGATCGCCGCGGACGGCAAGACCGCCGACATCCCGACGCAGCTGTCGACGGCCATGCACTGGTACAACGACGGCGTCTGGAAGGACCACTTCATCCCGACGAACACCCAGATCAACAGCGACCTCCTGAGCAAGGGCAGCGAGTTCGCATCGGGCAACCTCGCGATGATGGAAGGCCACACCTGGTTCACGTGCTGCGTCTGGCCCGCCGCGCCCGCAAAGCCGGTCGTCAAGGACTTCGGCTGGGCCGTCGCGCCGTCGTACAACGGCACGACGACGGCGAAGCTCCACGCTGACACGTTCAGCATCATGAAGGGCTCGAAGCACGCCGACCTCGCGTTCACGGCGCTCAAGGCGATGGTCGACTCGAAGGAGCTGCTCGTCGACTACGGTGCGTTCGCGGCGAACGCGGACAAGCGTCAGTCGTTCATCGACGCGATCAACGCCCAGTTCAAGGGCATCAAGCTCGACTGGTCGGTGCCCCAGGAGATGCTCGTCCATCCCGACATCCCGAATCACCAGGCCTTCGTCCCGAACTACGGCAAGGCGAAGGCTGCGCTCCAGGCCTTCTGGAACAAGTACCGGACGCAGTCGGGGCTCGACATCGACGCCGAGCTCAACGCCCTGAAGTCGACGCTCCAGGGCATCTACGACTCGGCCGGCTAGGCGACCACCACGCGACCCCGGGTGGCCTCCTCACCACCCGGGGTCCCATTCAGCCTTCTGAAGGGACGGAACCGTCGGTGATCGAGACGAGCGAGGCGGTCGCCGGGGCGCCGCGACTTCGCGTCCGACGCCCGGCTGTCGGACCGGTCGGTCGGGAGGCGGCGTGGGGGTTCGTCTTCATCGGTCCGTGGATCGTCGGCCTCGTGCTCTTCGTCCTCGGGCCGATGATCGCGTCGTTCGCGATGTCGCTGACCGACTTCGATCTCGTCCATCCTGAGAGCATCCGGTTCGTCGGGCTGGCGAACTACGTGCAGCTCACCCGCGACCCGCTCGTCGCGACCTCACTCCTCGCGACGTTCAAGTTCGCACTCATCGCAGTGCCCGTGACGATGATCGCGAGCCTCGGCTTCGCGCTCCTCCTCAACAGCCCGGCGCTCGTCGGGTCGCGCCCGCTCCGGACACTCGTGTACATGCCAATGATGATCCCGCTCGTCGCGTCGACGCTCGTGTGGCTCGGCTTCCTCAACACGAACACCGGCTGGCTGAACGCGATCCTCGGCTTCCTCGGCCTGCCGCGGCCCGACTGGATCAACAGCGAGCTGTGGATCTACCCGGCGCTGTCGATCATCGGACTGTGGGGCATCGGCAACTTCATGCTGATCAACCTCGCCGGGCTGCAGGCGGTCCCGACGGAGCTCTACGAGGCCGCGCGAATGGACGGCGCGAGCCGCTGGACCTCGTTCCGGCGGATCACCATCCCGCTCATGTCACCGATCCTCTTCTACAACCTCGTGATCTGCCTGATCGGGACGTTCCAGTACTTCACGCAGGCATACACGATCACGAACGGGCAGGGCGACCCGAACAACGCGACGCTCTTCATCAACCTCGACCTCTTCCGCGAGGCGTTCCGCTTCAGCCGGATGGGCTACGGCGCGGCCATCGCATGGCTGCTGTTCGCGATCGTCCTCGTCCTGACGCTCGCGCTCTTCGCCTTCGCCCGGCGGCGGGTCTACTACGCCGGCGGCGATCGATGAACGCCGAGGTCGCGGTCGCGCCTCGGGCGGCCGGCATCTCGCTCCGCGATCGCGGGCCGCTCGCGCGGAGCTACCGGCGCTACCTGGGCCGCGCCTCGATCACGATGCTCGCGCTCATCGTCGTCAGCGCGTACCTCCTGCCGCTGCTGTACATGGTCACGACCGCGTTCCAGCAGCCGGGGCAGAGCTCGACGCCGGGAGCGCCGGTCTGGCCGGCCGAACCGCTCACCGGCATGTACGAGGGCGAGCAGCGCGCGATCTACTCGGTCCCGATCGACGGCGTCGTCCGCCAGCTCATGCTCGTCGAGCCGGGGCGCGAGTCGAGCGTCTTCGTCGATCCGAACGACGCGAGCCTGACCCGCATCGACTGGCAGGGCCATTGGCGGACCCTCGAGCAGGCATGGCGGTTCTCGCCGCTCGTCGACAACTTCACCACCGCGTGGAACCAGCTGAACTTCCCGCGGCTCCTGCTCAACACGGTCGGCATCGCGACGCTCAGCACGATCGGCGCCGTGATCTCCTCGACGCTCGTCGCCTACGGCTTCGCGCGTTTCCGGTTCCCCGGCCGGAACTCCCTCTTCGTCGTGCTCATTGCGACGATCATCCTGCCGTTCCAGGTCACGCTGCTGCCGACCTACGTGATCTTCACGTCGTTGGGCTGGAACGGGACGTGGCTGCCGCTCATCATCCCGCACTGCTTCGCGAACGCGTACAACGTCTTCCTACTGCGGCAGTACTTCATGTCGATCCCGCGAAACCTCGACGAGGCCGCGATGATCGACGGAGCGGGCCCGTTCCGGGTGCTGCGCTCCATCATCGTCCCCCAGTCGGTCGCGGCCCTGACGGCCGTTTCGTTGTTCCACTTCTTCTTCGCCTGGAACGACTTCTTCGTGCCGCTCCTCTACCTCGCCGACAAGCCTGACCTGCAGCCGCTCTCGATCGCGATCCAGCAGTACAACGCCGCGTACGCGACCCAGCCGACGCTCATCCAGGCGACCGCCCTCATGACGATGGCCGTGCCGATCGTCGTCTTCTTCCTCGCCCAGCGGGCGTTCGTGCGCGGCGTCGTCATCACGGGCGTCGAGAAGTGACGACGACGTCCGAACCGGAGGCCGGTCGGGCGCACGCCTGGCCGGCGATCCCGGGCGTCGCCTGGCGCCGTCCGATCGGGCTGCCGTGCCCTGACGTGGGCCATCCCCGGGTATCCGGACCGCTGCTGGACGACGGTGAGTGGGCCGGTGTCCCGCTGGGTGGGCTGGGCGCGGGAAGCATCGGCCCGACGTTTCGCGGTGACATCGCCCGCTGGCACCTCGACGTGGGCCGCCACCGGTTCGAGCCCGTCGCGGCGTGTGCATTCTCGGTCGCGGTCGTCGATCCGGCGATGCCGGAGGCGCGGGCCGTCGCGACGGTCCTGTCCGCCCTGCGCCCGGCCGCGCTGCCGGCGTGGGGCTGGAACCTCGCGACCGGCGCCGGCATGTATCACGCGCTGTTTCCGCGGGCGTGGACGACGTTCGAGCCACCCGCGCTGCCGGTCCGGCTCGTTTCGGAGCAGCTCAGCCCGGTCATCCCCGGCGACTACGAGGACGCGAGCCTGCCCGTCGGCCTCGTCAGCTGGACGATCGAGAACCCGACGGACCGCTCCCTCGTCGTCGGACTCATGCTGTCGTGGCAGAACGTCCTCGCCGCGCGTCCCGGTGAGCCAGCGGCCGGGGGCGGGTGGCAGGACGCCGTCCGCCGCGACGGCGTGCTGGCGGTCCGCTTCCATCCCGACGCCGCTGCGCCGACCTGGGCTCGCGGCGAGATGGCCGTCGCGGTGGCTGCTGACTCCGGCGTCGAGACATCGCACCGTACGCGGTTCGACGCGGGCGACGACGCCGAGACATGGGCGGACTTCGTGTCGGACGGGCGGCTCGACGACACCGACGACCAGCGGCCGTCGCTCGACGGGCAGGCCGTCGGCGGCGCGGTCGCGGGCACCGTCCACCTCGAGCCGGGAGAGCGCGCGCAGATCCGCTTCGCGATCGCCTGGGACCTGCCGATCGTCGAGTTCGGCGCCGGCCGGCGCTGGCGGAAGCGCTACACCCGCTTCTGGGGATCGGGCGGCGACCGCGCTGTCGATCTCGCGACGCACGCGTTCGCCTCGCTCGATCGGTGGCGAGCGGCGATCGAGTCCTGGCAATCCGCGATCGTCGAGGACGGGTCGCTGCCCGACTGGTACCGATCCGCGCTCTTCAACGAGCTCTACTTCCTCGTCGACGGTGGCACGTTCTGGGACGACGGCGACGCCGCCGAACCGCCGCCGAGTGACGGCATTGGCCGGTTCGGCCTCCTCGAGTGCCTCGACTATCCCTTCTACAACACGGTCGACGTGAACGCCTCGGCCTCGGCGGCCCTCCTCGCGCTGTGGCCGGCGCTCGAATTGTCGGTCGTCCGCGATGTCGGGCGGGCGATCGACGTCGACGACCCCACGGGCGTCGAGATCGTCGCGACCGGTGCACGCGCGGTCCGCAAGGTCGGCGGGACGGCGCCCCACGACGTTGGCGGACCCGCGGACGACCCGTTCGTCCGCCCGAACTGGTACCGCTTCCAGGACGTCAACGCCTGGAAGGACCTCGGACCGAAGTGGATCCTCCAGGTCTGGCGCGACGTTCGCGCGACCGGCGACCTGCCGCTCGTTCGCGAGCAGTGGTCGCGCGTCGTCGGCGTCCTCGACCGGCTCGCGGCGCTCGACCGCGACGGGGATGGGCTGCCCGAGCATGACGGCACACCCGACCAGACCTACGACACCTGGCCGATGCGCGGCCCGTCGGCGTATGGCGGATCGCTCTGGCTCGCGGCGCTGCGCGCCGCGGAGGAGATGGCCGGGGTGATCGGCGACACCGCTGCCGGGGCCCTCTGCCGCCAACGCTACGAACGAGGCCGTCGCTCGTTCGAACGGCGGCTCTGGCGTGGCGACACGTACGCCTTCGACGACGGCGACGGCCCGAGCTCGGACTCGATCATGGCCGACCAGCTCGCCGGGCAGTGGTACGCGGACGTCTGCGGCCTCGGCGACCTCCTGGATCCGGTGCGGATCGAGCGCACGCTGCGAATGATCCACGCGCGCAACGTCATCGCCTTCGGGGGCGGCCTGCTGGGGGCGGTGAACGGCATGCGCCGCGATGGCTCGATCGACGACTCGAGCGAGCAGTCGGCCGAGGTCTGGGTCGGCACGACATACGCGCTCGCGGCCTTCATGCTCGGCCGCGGCCTCGACGCAGAGGCCTGGGAGACCGCCGCGGGCGCGGCGCGGGTGACGTGGGAGCACGGACTGTGGTTCCGAACGCCCGAGGCGTACGACCGGGACCTGAACTTCCGCGCGACCGTCTATCTCCGACCGCTGGCGATCTGGGCCATCGAGGCCGCGCGGAGGGGCGTGGCGCGCTCGGGAGGGCCACCGGGGCCGACCACCGAATCGCAGTAGGCTGGCAGGCGGTCGCTTCGGCACGCCATCCGCCCGACGACCACCGTGGAGGTGCGATGGATCGGTCGTCCGGTGAAGCCGCTCGCGACCAGGCCCGGTCGTCCACGCGTCCGGAGCACGTGCTCGCGGCCCCGCTCCTGACGTTCGCGCTCGGCGACGAGTTCGAACGGCTGCGTCGCGAGCCGCCGTACGAGGAGCACCGCCGGAACGCGAAGACGCTGGTGAAGTCGGACGCCTTCCGGATCGTCGTCGTCGCCCTGCGCGCCGGGGTTCGGTTCGACGAAGGGGACCCGCGCGGGCACGTCGGCCTCGTCGTCCACGAGGGCGCCGTCAGCCTGACCGTCGGCGACGAAACCGTCCGCCTGCGCGCCGGTTCGGTCGCCGCGATCGAGCCCGGGCACGAGTGGTGGGCGCAGGCCGACGAGGACACGCTCCTCGTCCTCCACCTCGGCTGGCCCGGCTGACCCATGCCCGGCCTGGGAGCGATGACGGCGATCCCGCTCACGGTCTACGGGGCGGCCACCTGCGAGGACACGGCGATCGCCCGGAGTCGGTTCGATCTGCTCGGCGTCCCATATCGCTACGTCGACATCGACGTCGACGCGGCCGGTGCCGCCGAGGTCGTCCGCCTCAACGGCCATCGGGTCACGCCGACCGTCGTCCGGTCAACGGAGACAGGAACGGTCGAGGAGCATGTCGCGGAACCCACGATCGAACGGCTGGACGAGCTCGCCCGGGCGGCCGGAGCCGAATATGCCGCCCCTGGCGCCCAGCAGCTCCACGGGCCCGTCATCACCCGGGCGATCCCCTTGCGGACGCTCGCGAGCACGGCAGGCGGGACGTTCTCGCTCGCGTCGCTCCGCGGTCGACGGGGTGCGGCGCTCATGTTCGGCCACGGCCACGACTGTCTCGCCTGCCTCGGCTACGCGAAGCAGCTGGGCCGCCAGGCGCCGGCGCTGGACGAGGCGGATGCCGAACCGATCATCGTCCTCGATGGCGACGCCGACGAGGCGGCGACGTGGATCCGCGATCTCGGCGACGGCATCAGGCTGCTCGCGGACGTCGACGGCGCCTGGCGAGGCGACGTCGCGCGGGCGATCGACCGCTCGGCTACGGACGTCCTGCTCGTGCTCGTCGACCGATTCGGCGCTCCGCGCCTCGTGTCGAGCGCCGTGGAGGGCGGCGGTCTCGTCGCGCCGTCGGACGCGACGGAGTGGCTTCGGTTCGTCGCGCTCGACTGCCCCGAGTGCTCGGGTGAGATCGCCTGGCCCGACTGAACGACGGCTCAGACGATCCCTGCCTCCTGGCGCTCGGTGGCTTCCTCGAGCCGTTCGGCGACGGTCGGGGGCGCGGCCGCGAGGCTTGCCTCGAGGCGCTCGACGAGGACGGTGAGCGAGGCGTCGCGGACGGCCTCGACGGCCCGATCGGCGGCTTCCTCGACCCAGGCGGCCGATTCGGCGGGCAGGAGCTCCCGGTCGGACGGCCCGAGCAGGTCGAGCGCAATGGACCGTAGCTGATCCTCGAGGCGGGCGCGAGCGCGCGTGTGGTCGACGCGCCGGACGAGACGCGGCGACAGCGCTCGCGCCGTGTGCGGGAGCCCGGTGTCGACGCGCCGGATGAGCCCGACCCAGCGGATCGGACCCGTGAGCAGGGGCTCCCAACGGAAGCCGCCGGGCCGGCGCGCCTCGAGCGACGCAAGCAGCGGCTCCGGGTCGTGGTCGACCGCCAATCGGACGGCCTCCCCGGTTCGCAGCGCATCCAGCGCGTCGAAGATCGACTGGAAGGGCCGGTCGTGACGAACAGTGTCGTGCTCGACGCCGCACGCGTTGAACTCGACAGCGGCCGGCGGACCGAGTGGGATCGTTTGCGCGAACACGTCACACCTCTCCGCGGACCGTGGCGGCGGGCGCGGGCCGGCCGATGCGGACGCGCCAGACCTCGGGACCCTGCTCCAGGTAGTCCCACGTGAAGCGGCCCGCCTCCTCGGCAGCGAACTGATAGTAGAGCGGCTTGGGATCGTGGTCGTTGCGAAGCTCGAACCCCGCACCGGGCTCGAGGGCCTTGAAGGTCTCGAAGATCAGCGCATGCCGCCGGATCGGCGGCTCCTCGCGGACATCGAGGACGGTATCGGTGGACATCTCGGCGCTCCTTTCGGCGCTTTGGTGAGGGGACGGGATCAGCCGACGAGCTCGTGCATCCCGGCGAGGAGATCGGCAAGCGACACGTCGGGCCTGGCCAGCAGGGCGGGGATGAGCAGCTCGTTCTCCTTGCGGAGGTGCGACTCGAAGAGGGCGAGGACGACGCTCGCGCCCGTCGCCGCCACGAGCGGCGTGTCGGCATTCCGGAGGCCTCCGACGCGACCGACGATGTCGCCATGCTCGGCGCGCATCGCCTCGACGAGGAGCGCGCTCGGTCCCGCATCGGCGGCGCGGTAGAGCGTTCGTTCCTCGGCTGCCGCATGCGGAAGGAGCTCGCTGTCGAGGAACTCGAGGACGTCCTTCCGCGCAGCTCGCGGGTCGCGCCCTTCGCGGACGTCTGCAATGAGCGCGACGACGCGCGTCCGGAGGGTGTCGTGGAGCTGGGCGTGGTGGTCGCGGATCGCCGCCGCCGCCTGGAGCCCGGGCGTGCTGATCATGTTCGGTCGGTCTCCTCGTTGACGGCGGTCGTTCGAGCGGTCTCGCGCGTCGACGACGTCCGCCTGCCGCTTGATATTTACGGCTACTTCCGTGCAAAATGCAAGGGCCATGCAGACGAACGTGGAATCGGTCATTCGGGACCACCGCCTCCTCGCCGGGATCACCCGCTCGCGACTGCTCGCCCTTCTCGAGGAAGCAGGCCGTCCGATGTCGATCCGCGAGCTCGCGGTCGACGTCAGCCTCCATCCGAACTCCGTCCGCGAGCAGCTCGAGCCCCTGGTCCGGGCCGGGCTCGTCAGGCGGTCGAGGTCGGTCCCGCACGGACGCGGGCGACCGGCGCTTCGATACGCCGCCGCTCCCGCGACGGCCACAGGCGACGACGCTGCTTCCTACCGGGAGCTGGCGCGCGTCCTCGCCGGTGAGCTCGCGCGCCGACCGGATGCGGTCGAGCGCGCCGTCGAGGCGGGCGAACGCTGGGGCCGCGAGTCGGCAGGCGGGCACATCACTGACGAAGGGCCGACGGATTCCCTCGTCGCGCTCCTCGACGCGAACGGCTTCGCTCCCGAGCCAGCCTCGGACGACGGGACCATCCGTCTGCGTCGTTGCCCGTTCGGGCCGCTCGCTCGCGAGCACGGCGAGGTCGTCTGTGGCGTCCACCTCGGGCTCATGCGTGGCGCCCTCCGCGAGCTCGAGGCGCCGCTCGACGCCGTCGGCCTCGAGCCGTTCGTCGCGCCCGACCTGTGCCTCGCCCACCTCGCGCCTCGCCGCACCCGAACCGCGTCGTGAGCTCGCCGGGTGCGCACGCCAGCGGGACCGTTGGCCGCGGGCCCCGCGTCATCCTGCTGGCAGCGGGCGGGATCGCGCTCCTCCTCGGGCTGACGGGCGCACTCGTCCTCCTCGGGCTCCCGATGCCGCCCGCGAGCATCGGCCTTGCGGCCGGTCACGGAATGCTCATGGGGCTCGGCTTTCTCGGCACGCTCGTGGCGCTCGAACGCGCGGTCGCCCTCGGCCGAGCGTGGGGCTACATGGCGCCGCTCGGATCGGCACTCGGCTCGGTCGCGCTCGCCCTCGGCGGCCCCGGGCCGTTCGCGTTCGGGCTCTTCACCATCGCCGGCGCGACGTTCGTTGCGATCTACATCGCGTTCGCGGCGATCGAGCGCTCGCTCCATCTCGCCGTCGAGACCGCCGGAGCCGTCGGATGGGTCGGGGCCGCGCTCCTCCTGGCGACCGGTCGTTCGGTCGGCGACGTCGTTCCCTTGCTGGCGGCGTTCCTCGTGCTGACGATCGTCGGCGAGCGCCTGGAGCTGTCACGGGTCGTCCTGCCTCCCCGAGCGGCTCGCATCGCGTTCATCGCCGTCGCCGTGCTGTTCGGCCTCGGCGTGACGTGCTCCGTCTGGTCGCCCGGCCTCGGTGTCCGCCTCGCCGGCGTGGGCCTCGTCGGGCTCGCGCTCTGGCTCGGCCGCTTCGATCTCGCGCGCCGCACGATTCGTGCCCGGGGCGTGACGCGCTTCATTGCCGCGGCGCTCCTGCCCGGCTACGCCTGGCTGGGGGTCGCGGGTGCTGCGTGGGCCCTCGGGGCGCTCGGTTCGGGTGGCAGCGGCTACGACGCGTCGATCCACGCGCTGTTCCTCGGCTTCGTCATGTCGATGGTGTTCGGGCACGCGCCGGTCATCCTGCCCGGGGTGCTGGGGATCGCGCTTCCCTACCGGCCGCGCTTCTACGGCCATCTCGTCCTGCTCCACGCCGGCCTCGTCGTTCGGATCATCGGCGGCGACCTTCTCGGCATCGCCGGGGCGTGGCAGCTGGGTGGCGTCATGAACGTCGTCGCGCTGCTCCTGTTCGTCGGATCGTCCGCACTCGCGATCGTGGAATCCGCCCGAACGACACATCGGCCGACCGCGCGGTCGGCCGTACGAGCTCGCTAGCGAGGGCGATCGCACGGTTCCGGACGTACGATTGACGCTCGCGCGGAGAGACGAATGGCGGTTCAGGTCGAACGGCGTGACGTCGTCACGGTCGTCGTGCACGGATCACTGGCCGGTCTGGTCGCGGGCTTGATCCTCGGCACGGCCACCGTCGTGGGCAGCCTCGTGCTTTCCGGCGACGCGTCGCTGCCGTTCCGGTTCGCCGCCGCGTTCGTCGTCGGGCCGGCTGCGCTTGGCGACCAGCTCTCGATGGCCGCCGCCGTCCTGCTCGGTGCCGCGATCCACTTCAGCCTCGCGGCGCTCTTCGGCATCGTGTTCGTCGGGCTGCTGGCGCTCACCTACCAGCTGTCTGCCAGATGGTGGCTGTTGGTCGTGTACGGAGCGATCTTCGCGTTCGGGGTGTGGGAGGTCGACTTCATGGCCGCCGTGCCCGCCCTGTTTCCGTTCCTCGTCGACCGCCTCGATCTCCCGACGCAGCTGTGGGCCGGCATCCTGTCGTACGCCCTGGTGTACGGCCCGATCCTGGGAGCGTATGTCGCGATCGTGCGCCCCGGCGTCATCGGAGACTGGCACGCCGTCGGGCCGCCGGCCGGTGTCTTCACCGGGACCACCGGGAACGAGCGCGACTGAGCGGCCCGGATGGAACTCGGTTTCCCCCTCGCAGTTCGTCTGACGCACTTCTTCAACATCCTCTTCCTCTCGTTGCTGATCCGTTCCGGCATCGAGATCCTGGGCGCCCACCCGATGCTCTACTGGCGCGACGACTGCCGCCCCGGGTCCGAATGGGTCCGGTTCACGCGGAAGCGGATGCCGTCAGGTGGGCTGTGGACGGCCGAGGACGAGAAGCAGCCCTACAGCCCGCTCGTCGCGCTGCCCGGTCGGGACCATCTCGGGCTGGGACGGTACTGGCACTTCCTGGCGCTCGGCGGCTGGATCGTCACCGGCTTGCTCTACGTGGTGCTGCTCTTCACGAGTGCGGAGTGGCAGCGTCTCGTGCCGACCTCGTGGGACATCTTCCCGCGGGCGGCGAGCGCTGCCCTCGACTACCTCCAGTTCCACCTCCCGCCGGAGGGCAATCCCTACAACGCCCTCCAGCAGCTGACCTACTTCGCCGTCGTGTTCGTGCTGTCACCCCTCCAGATCGCGACCGGATTGGCCATGTCCCCGGCCGTCGCTGGGCGCTTTCCGTGGTTTCCCGCACTGTTCGGCGGCCGCCAGGCGGCGCGCAGCCTCCACTTCATCGGTCTCCTCGCCTTCGTCGTCTTCACCGTCCACCACACGGCGCTCGTCGTGGCGCATGGGCTGACGGCGGGGCTGGCGGCCATCGTTCTCGGCGTCACCAGCGACCCGACCCCGACGGAGACCGCGCTTGCGGTCGCCCTCACGATCCTGGGTCTCGCCGCGATCGTCGCCATCCACATCTGGGCGACGCACGACTCGCTCGCCGATCCGCGGCGGATGCAGGATCGCCTGCAGCGGGTGGTCGATCCGCCACAGCGCCTGCTGCTCCAGCCGCTCGTATCCCGCCAAGCCTATTCGCCGCGCGCGATCACGGAGATCCCGCGCCCGAACGGGCGTCCGCCCCACGATTCGACCTGGCAGCAGCTCGCCGAGAATGATTTTCGTGGCTTCGTCTTCGAGGTATCGGGGCTCGTCGAGGAGCCATTCGGCGTCTCGCTCGACGAGCTGCGCGGGTTGGGTGCCGTCACGCAAGTCACCAAGCACAATTGCATCCAGGGCTGGAGCCAGGTGGCGAGCTGGACCGGGGTACCGCTGGGAACGCTGCTGGACCGAGCGCGCCCGCTACCCGGGGCCCGGTACCTGCTGTTCCGAACTTTCGACGACAAGTGGGAACACGCCGGCGACCACGGCTACTTCTACGAAACGGTCGACCTCGCGCTGGCGCGGCACCCGCAGTCGATCCTCGCCTGGGGCATGAACGGGGCGCCGCTCAGCGCTCCGTTCGGTGCGCCGCTCCGGCTTCGGCTCGAGAGTCAGCTCGGATACAAGATGGTCAAGTGGGTGCGCTCGGCGGAGCTCATCGCGGACTACCGGACGATCGGTGAGGGCAAGGGCGGCTGGCGCGCGGACGTTCTTCACTACAGCCAGATCGCGCCGATCTAGCCATGATCGCGGTTCGCCGCGATCCACAGTCACGTCCGGTGGTTCGTCATGGGGAGACGGCACCGTCGACACGGCTGTCCGAGACCGGATCTACCCGACACGCAGGTTCGCCACGACCATCCCGGCGACGGCTCCGGCCGTGATCGCCAGCCCATAGAAGAGGGTCAGCGGGTCGATCAGCTCGAACGACGCGATCGCGTGGACCCGGACGCGGGTGATCCGCTCGAGGCGAGGCGCCGGTTCGGGCGGCCATGCTCGGGGATCACGCTCGACGTCCATGGCGTCGAGGGTCCACTGCTGCGCGTTCCAACGGCATTGCCGGTCCGGCGGCGCGAGTGCACGTTCGCATGCATGTCCGCACGGCGAACGGCGGATCAGCTCCCGGCGTGTCGCCCCACGAAGCGCTCGATCCGGACGAGCGCCTCCTCGAGCTGCTCGTACGCGGTCGCGTAGCAGGCCCTGACGTGGCCCTCGCCGGATGGTCCGAACGCGCCGCCCGGCACGACCGCCACGTGCTCCTCCTCGAGCAGCCGCTCGGCGAACGCCTCGGACGTGAGGCCGGTCGTCGTCGCGACCTCCGGGAACGCGTAGAACGCGCCGCGGGGCTCGAACGTGCGCAGCCCGATGCGGTTGAGCCCGTCGACGAACATCCGGCGACGGCGGTCGTATTCGGCCACCATCCGCTCGACGTCGGCCTCGCCATCGGTGAGCGCGACGAGCGCCGCGTCCTGGGCCGTCGTCGGGGCCGACATGATCGAGTACTGGTGGACCTTGACGATCCCTTCGAGGATCGCGGCCGGCGCGCACAGCCAGCCGACGCGCCAGCCGGTCATCGCGTAGGCCTTGCTGAAGCCGCCCATGAGGATCGTCCGGTCGTGCATCCCGGGCAGAGCGCTGAACGGGCGGTGGCGGTAGGTGCCGTAGGCGAGCCGATCGTAGATCTCGTCGCTGTAGACGAGGAGGTCGTGTCGTTCGGCGATCCGGGCGAGCTCCTCCTGGACCACGTCTGGCAGAACGGCGCCCGTGGGGTTGCACGGGTAGCCGAGGAAGAGCGCCTTGGTGCGCGGAGTGATCGCGGCCTCGACGGCCGCGGGATCGAGCGCGAAGTCGTCCTCGAGCCGTGTCGCGACGTGCCGGACGACGCCGCCGGCGAAGATGACGGCCGGCGCATATGCGACGTACGACGGCTCGTGGATGACGACCTCGTCGCCTGGGTCGCAGGTCGCCCGGAGCGCGAGGTCGACAGCCTCCGACGCGCCGACGGTGATGAGGATCTCGTGCTCGGGGTCGTACCGGACGCCATGGCGCCGCTCCAGCTGATCGGCGAGCGCGCGGCGAAGGTCGACCGTCCCGTAATTGCTCGTGTAGTGCGTCCGGCCACGACGCAGCGAGGCGATGCCCGCCTCCACGATCGGCGCCGGCGTGTCGAAGTCGGGCTCGCCGACGCCGAGGCTGATGACGTCGTCCATCGTCGCGAGGATGTCGAAGAACCGGCGGATGCCCGACGGCGGGACCGCGCGAACCCGCTCGGCCAGGGCGCGCTCGGCCAGGGGACGTGGCGTCGAGGTCGCCTCTCCAGGCTGGATCGGCTGGAGGGCGGGCTCGACGTGGGACTCCGTCGGGCTGGGGTGCGGCGCGGAGGCTTCGGTCGTCACGGCCTCAGGCTACGCGATCGCCGGCTGATTCGACCCTCCGCTACCGGAGGATCTCGACGACGAGCACCCACGCCCCGCTCACACCACCGGCGAGCGCGGCCAGGTCGGCGAGGACGATGAGGTCGAGGCCGGGGCGACGTCCGACGCCGTCCACGCGGACGTCAGGCTGAGGTGGCGGCCAGTCGCTCGTGCGGGCCGGGCGTTGACGGATCCTCCGAGCGCGCCAGGTCGGTCGGGAGGATCGTCCGCCAGTCGGCCGAGGCCGTGATCGCCTCGTGGGCGCGCGCCGCGCGGAAGAGAGTCGCCTCGGACCAGGCCGGCCCGATGAGCTGCAGGCCCACCGGCAACCCCTGGGACAGGCCGCACGGGATCGATATGCCCGGCAGGCCGGCCATGTTCACCGGCAGCGTGCAGGCATCGGAGAGGTACATCGCGACCGGGTCGTCCGTCCGGGCGCCGAAGGGGAAGGCGACGGTCGCCGAGGTCGGTGCGACGAGCGCGTCGATCCCCCGCCCGAAGACCTCGTCGAAGTCGCGCTTGATGAGCGTTCGGACCTTCTGTGCCTTCACGTAGTAGGCGTCGTAGTAGCCGGCCGAAAGGGCATACGTGCCGAGCATGATCCGCCGCTTGACCTCGGGCCCGAAGCCGCGTCCGCGCGTCTCGAGGTAGATGGACAGGACGTCCGAGCCGCCGAGCCGCGGGCCGTAGCGGATTCCGTCGTAGCGAGCGAGGTTCGCCGATGCCTCCGCGGGCGCGACGATGTAGTAGGTCGCAAGCCCGTAGTCGGTGTGCGGGAGCGAGACCTCCTCGACGATCGCCCCGGCCGCCTCGATCGCCGCGACCGCCTCCCGAACTCGCGCCTCGACGCCCGGCTCCATGCCGGCAACGAAGTACTCGCGCGGCAGCCCGAACCGCCGGCCGCGGAGCCACGCGGCAGCCTCGTCGTCGGACGCCGGGAGCGCGAGGAGATCGTCCGGGACCGGTTCGGGCGAGGAGGTCGAATCCCGCCCGTCGCGCCCGGCGATCGCATGGAGCAGCGCCGCGGCGTCGCGCGCATCGCGGGCGAACGGGCCGATCTGGTCGAGCGACGACGCGAACGCGACGATCCCGTAGCGGCTGACCCGCCCGTAGGTCGGCTTCATCCCGACGGTGCCCGTCAGTGCGGCCGGCTGACGGATCGAGCCGCCGGTGTCCGTGCCGATCGCGAGCGGGACGTGGCGGGCGACGACGGCCGCCGCGGAGCCGCCACTGCTGCCGCCCGGGACGCGGTCGAGGTCCCACGGGTTCGCAACGGGCCCGAACGCGCTCCACTCGGTGGAGCTGCCCATCGCGAACTCGTCCATGTTCGTCTTGCCGAGGATGACCGCGCCGACCCAGCGCAGCCGCTCGACGATGTGCGCGTCGTATGGCGCGAGGTAGCCTTCGAGGATCCGCGAGCCGGCCGTGGCCTGGCCGCCCGCGACCGAGACGAGGTCCTTGAGGCCGACCGGGATCCCGAGCAGCGGATGGAGGCCCGCCAGGACGTCTGGGCCGCCGCGGCGGGCTTCTGCCAGCCGGTCGTCGGCGGCGTCCGCCTCGGCGAGGGCGCGTTCGTTGTCGATGGAGAGCCAGGCGTTGAGGGCGCGGTTCCCGCGTTCGGCGGCGTCGAGGTGCCGCTCGGTCAGCTCGCGCGACGAGATTTCGCCCCGACGGAGCGCGGCGGCCATCTCGTGGGCATACGCGAAGCGCGGGTCGGCGCCCACCGGCGAGGCGGTCATTCGGCCGAATCGGTCGCGAGGATCGCCGGCACGAGGACGAACGAGCCGTCGGTCTCGGCGGCGTTGCCGATCGCGGCCTCGACCGGCAGCGACGGGCGAGCGACGTCGTCGCGAAGGATGTTCTCGAGCTCGATCGTCTGAGCCGTCGGGGGGATGTCCTCGGTATCGAGCCGCGCGAGGACCGCGTACTGGTCGAGGATGTGGTTGAGATCGCCCTCGAGACGAGCGAGCTCGTCGTCGGTCAGCCCCAGGCGGGCGAGGTACGCGACGTGCTCGACATCGGCGCGGGAGAGGGTCGCCACTGGGCGATGATATCGGCCGACGTTCCCACGACCACGACGAGGAGGCCGGCACGGCGACGCTCCGGATTCGACCAATGTCCGCGACCGACCTCGGCCCCGTCGCGGCGATGATCGCGCTCGGCGGGTGGGGCGACCGCCGGCCCCTGCTCGAGTGGGCCGTCGCCCACGCGGCGGCCGATCCCGTCGTCGCCGAACGAGACGGGTCGATCGTCGGGAGCGGCGTAGGCACGCTCAACGGACCCGTCGGCTGGCTCGGGGTGATCTTCGTCGACCGCCGGCAGCGCCGCCGCGGCTACGGCCGGGCGCTGACCGAGGCGATCTGCGAGCGCCTGGAGACGGCGGGAGCACGAACGCTCACCCTGACTGCGAGCCGCCAGGGCGCTCCCCTCTACGATCGGCTCGGGTTCCGCGAGACGGACCGCTACGTGACGTTCGAAATCCCGGGCGGGAACGAGCGGCACGGGACGAACCGCGGCCCCGTCGGCGTCCGGCAGTTCCGGGAGGACGACCGCGCGCGGGTCGAGGCGCTCGACCGGGAGGCCACCGGCGAGGACCGCTCCCACCTCCTGCGGGCATGGGCCGACCGGGATTCGGCGACCGTGGCGGTCGACCCCTCGGGGAGGGTCAGGGGGTTCATCGTGCGCCCACCGTGGGGCGGCGGCGCGACGATCGCCGACGCTGCCGAGACCGCGCTCGCGCTGCTCGACCAGCGACGCCTGCGTGCCGGCCCCGGCCGGACGGTTCGGGCCGGCGTTCCCGGCGCGAACGTGGCCGGTCGCGAGATGCTCGCCGCGACCGGCTGGCAGGAGGCATGGTCGGCGCCGCGGATGGAGCGCGGCGAGCCGATCGACTGGCGGCCCGAGCGGATCTTCGGGCAGTTCGGGATGGCCTTCGGCTGACGCGTCGTCGGTGCGTTCCCGTGGATCCGCTGACACCGGCCCAGCCGACGGACCGTTGGCAGCGCCGGCGTGTCAAAAACTCACCACGTGGGCCGCGGGCCGATGCCCGGAATTGCAGCCGCAACCGCTCGAACACGCCCGGCGAGCGATTCCCCGTGGCGACGGCCGCGAACGGGCGGTTACGGCCCACGCGGCGGAATCTTGACCATCTGACGGCGCACAGGGGCGCGACGGCCGAAACAGTCAGCCAGCGCCGCCCAGCAGCTCCCGGAACGCGGCCTCGTCCAGGACCGGCACACCCAGCTCCTGGGCCTTCGTGAGCTTCGAGCCAGCCTTCTCGCCCGCGAGCACGTAGCCGGTCTTGCGGCTGACCGAGCCGCCGGGCTTCCCGCCGGCCACACGGATCGCCTCCTCGGCCTCCTCGCGGCTGAAGCCCTCGAGCGTGCCGGTCACGACGACCGTCTTCCCCGCCAGCGGCCCCGAGCCGCTCGCCGCCCGAACCGCCGGCGGCTCGGCCTCGACCCCGGCGTCGACGAGGTCGTCGAGGACGCGGGCGGTCGCGGGTTCCGAGAACCAGCGCGCCAGCGCCTGGGCGACGGTCGGCCCGACGCCCTCGACCGCTTCGAACCGGTCCGGCCCGTCACGAGCGACTGCCTGGAGATCGCCGCTCACGCGCGCGAGCCAGTCGCCTCCCGCCTCGCCGTCGGTCGGCGGCACCCGTTCGGCCTCCCAGCGGGCGAGCTCGATGGCGGTCGTCCAGCCGACCTGCGGAATCCCGAGAGAGGCGAGGATCCGTTCGAGCGGACGTCGGCGCGCCCGGTCGATCGCGACGTGAAGGTTCTCCGCGCTCTTGCGAGCGAACCGCTCGAGCGACTCCAGATCCTCGACCGACAGCCGCCAGAAGTCGCCGCGCCGCTTCACCATGCCGCGCGCGAGGAGCTGCTCGATGACCTTCCAGCCGGCGCCGTCGATGTCCATCCCGCCGCGGCCCGCGAAGTGGCCGAACTCCTGGCCGACGCGGGCAGGGCAGGCGAGGTTCGGGCAGTAGTGCCGGACGGCGCCCTCGTCGTGGGCGATCGGCGTCCCGCAGACCGGGCAGGTCGCCGGCATCTCGTACACCCGCTCGTCCCCCGTCCGCTTCTCTGGCAGCGGGCGGACGACCTCCGGGATGACGTCGCCGGCCTTCTGGAGGATGACGTGATCGCCGATCCGGATGTCCTTGCGACGGACCTCGTCGAGGTTGTGGAGGGTGGCGCGGGCGACGGTCGAGCCGGCGACCTTCGTCGGGACGAGGTGCGCGACCGGCGTGAGCGTCCCCGTCCGCCCGACGTACGGGACGATGTCCTCGACGACGGTCTCGACCTGCTCCGGCGGGAACTTGAAGGCGATCGCCCAGCGCGGGGCCCGGGAGACGATGCCCAGCCGCTCCTGCTGGTCGAACCGGTCGACCTTGACGACGACGCCGTCGGTCTCGTAGGCGAGCTCGTGCCGCCGCTCGCGCCAGCGCTCGGTGAAGGCGATGGCGCCCTCGATGTCGAGCCCGGCCTCCCGATCCGGGTTGACCGGGAAGCCGAGCGCCGCCAACCGATCGAGGGCCTCGGACTGGCGGGCGACCGGCGCACCGTCCTCGATGAGCTGGTAGATCCAGGACGAGAGCCGGCGGCGGGCGGTCACGGTCGCGTCCTGCTGGCGCAGGGAGCCGGCGCCGCTGTTGCGCGGGTTCGCGTACTCCGGCAGCCCCGCCTCGGCGCGCTCGGCGTTGATCCGGGCGAACTCGGCCTTCGGCATGTACACCTCGCCGCGGGCCTCGAGGCTCAGGTGGTCGGCCAGGCGCTCGGGGATCGCCTCGATCGTCCGCAGGTTCGCGGTCACGTCCTCGCCGACGTTCCCATCGCCGCGGGTCGCACCCCGCTCGAACCGCCCGCGCCGATACCGGAGCGCGATCGCCAGCCCGTCGATCTTCAGTTCGGCGACGTAGGTGACGTCGGGCGCGGGTTCGGGCGCCGGGGCGAGCCCCAGGCCCCGCCGCACGCGGGCGTCGAACGCGCGGAGCTCGTCGTGGCTGAACGCGTTCGCGAGCGACAGCATCGGCCGCTCGTGGCGGACCTCCGCGAACTGGCCGCCGGGAGCCGCCCCGACGCGCTGGGTCGGCGAATCCGGCGTGACGAGGGCCGGGAACGCGGTCTCGAGAGCGATGAGCTCGCGCATGAGCGCGTCGTACTCGGCGTCGGTGATCTCCGGCGCGTCGCGCTGGTAGTACGCCTCGTTCGCGCGCCGGAGGGAGCTGCTCAGCTCATCGTGGCGGCTCGCGGCCGCTGCCTCGCCCAGCTCGGCTGCCTGTTCGACGAGCGCGGCGTCAACCGGCAGCCCGTCGCCGACGGCCGTCGTCTCGGTCGTTTCAGTCATCGGCGCCAGTATCCGAAATCCTGCCGGGTTACGGAGCGCCGGCCACTACGATGCGTGGATGGACAAACAGGAGCTGCTTGCCGAGATGCGGGCTGGTCGTGCCCGCTTCGAGGCCGTTCTCGCGGGCCTGACAGACGATCAGATGGCCGAACGTGTGAACGGCGACTGGACCCGGACGGACGTCCTCGCCCACGTCGAGGCCTGGGAGCGGCGGACGAACCGGCTGCTCTCGATCCTGCGCGGCGAGCGCGACTTCGACCCGGACGAGCCCGGGGAGACCGACGCGTTCAACGCCTGGATCTTCGAGCGCAACCGCGGCCGGGCGCTCGACGAGGTCCGCGCCTCGGAGGCCGACGCGTGGCGCGAGATCGTCGCGCTCGTCGAGACCGCTGACGACGCCGAGCTCACCGACCCGAACCTCTTCGAATTCCTCGCCGGCACGCCGTTCACCCGGACCGTCCTCGAGAACACGAGCGAGCACTACGCCGATCACCTCGACCAGCTGGAGGCTGGAACGAGGAACTAGCCCGGCCTCGAACGCTGCAGGACGGCTCCCGACACGACGAGCAGGACGCCCGCGCCGGCGAACAGGACCGCAGTCTCGCGGATCACGAGCTGGGGATATTGGCTCGCGTCGATGCCCGCGTTTACCTCTCGGTACCCGCGGGCGGTGTACCAGGCGATGAATTCAGGATCAAGGTCGATTACGCCTCCGCCAGGCGCCCGTCGTGGAAATCCGTTGGCCAGCGCTACGTCCTGGGACAAGTGCATCGAACCGTCCGGCGCTTCGAGAGCAACGCTCCAGAAATAGGATCCCGGAGTGATCGCGGCCGGGTTCCCCAGGTCGTTGCGGTCGCCGATCACTTGCAGTGGGAGCCAGTACATGGCGGCCCAGTCAAGTGTGTTGTAGAGGATGACCGCCGCGATCGCGGCAGTGACAAGAGCGGGCAGGACGCGCCTCAGGAGGGCGCCGGCAAGGACCGCGAACGCGAACACGATGAGACCGCGCGCGACGAGCCGCGGGCCGCGGAGATAGCCCCAGTCGAAGTCGTGGGTCGGGTCCCGGAGCGTTTGCTCGTGGCGAAGGGCGTCACCGAGGATGGCGACGGGCCCGAGGACGAGGATCGCCAGGAGCAGTGGCGGGAGGATCCGCCAGAGGAGCCATGTCGCTCGGCTCGCAGTGAGAGCCCATGCCATACGGCCGGTACCGGTCTCGAACTCCCGCGCGAGGACGGGCGCTCCGAGCAGGCCGCCCACAACAAACGGGACCGTGGCGAGGACCGGGTACAAGTTGTCCGCCGCCCATGCGTACAGCGCGTTGAACGGTGTTGTTCCGGTCGCACAGAACTCGCGATCGACGCAGCCTTCGGCGACACGGGCGTCGGCCAGGAGTTTCGTCGCGATGAGCGTGACCGCCGCAACACCGAGCGCCGCCACGACCGCGCCGACGACCTCCGGCCGGCCGACCCGGCTCGTCATGAGCCAGCTGAGCCAGGGTCCGCTCCGGCGCCAGGCCGGAGGGGGCCGAGGAGGCCCGGTCGCGCCGGACAGGACGGCGTCGCCGCGCGCCTCGCGTTCGAGCGCCAGCCCGGGCGCCGGACGCCGGCGACGGACGGCGACGAACGCCGCGACCAGGCCTGCGAGCGCGACGAGCCCCGACGCCGCCGTCTCGCGCAGCTCGACATCCCCGAAGTGGGTCCCACTGATGCCGATGAAGACCCGCTGCCAGCCCGAGTGGAAGAGCCACAGCGCGTAGTCGGGCGAGTCGATAACCCGCGCGTCGGGCGGTCGGAGCGACGCCGATTCGTCGAACGTGAGGAGGCGCCCGTCCGGCAGCCGGAAGCCCTCGCCGAAGGCGAGCGGGTTCGCCGCGGTCGCCCCGTCGAGCTCCTCGCGCGCGACCGCCTCGCGCGGCAACCACGCCGGTCGGGCGACGTCGGCCGCGGCGAGCCCGAGGAGGCACAGCCCGCCCGCGACGATGACCGCCGGCAGCGTCCGCCCGAAGACCGCTCCCGCGGCGAGCCCGAGACCGAACGCGACGAGGCCCCGGACGACGAGGAGCGCGCCCCGGGCGCCGACGTCGGTGAAGCTCTGGGCCGGGTCGAACTGGGGGTACGAGGCCGCCTCGAGCCGCTCGCCCGCGAGCGCCGGCCCCGTGAGCAGGAGGGCGACGAGGACGGCCGGCGGCGCGGCCCGCCAGGCGAGCCAGCCGACGCGCGACGCCGTGAGTGACCAGGCGAGCGGCGCGCTCCGGCGCTCGAGCTCGCGGGCGACGAGGGAC
>DASSHA010000049.1:0-7322 GCA_035693145.1 Candidatus Limnocylindrales bacterium | reverse complement strand
TGAACTCCTGTGATGCCTGATGCAGTACATACGACGAACGGCATGGTCGCGGTTCGAATGGCCGGAGGATTCCCAGATGCCCGATGCCGCAGCGACACATCGTCGCGATTTCGACTTCTGGATCGGGTCGTGGGAGGGGCGGCGCTTCGTGGACGACGGCGTTCGACGGGCGGTACAGCCGGCGGTGAAGTGGAGCGGGAGACGGGATTCGAACCCGCGACATTCTGCTTGGGAAGCAGACACTCTGCCAACTGAGTTACTCCCGCCCGGGAGGCGCCGAAGCAGGCTCCGCGCGGCCGACATCCTACCATCGGCCGGCAGGTCAACCGGCGTTGCCGGCTGGTGCATCGGCGCAGCCGCGACCGCGGCGCGGCACGTTGCAGCGCCCGACGGTGCGTTCCGGCAACGCGGCCGCGCGGTAGCCGCAACCAACGGTTGACACGGCACCGTTTCGGGCAGACTGTCCCGACAAAGGCGCGACGAACCGTTCCCGTCGTCCGCGCCGTCATCCTTGTCGGGCTCGAGGGGTTCGGCTCGCACTCTTGGAGGGGTGCCGTGAAGCGTCGGAGCGCGCGTGCGCGAGCGCGCGTCCTCGCGTCGGCAGTTGCCGCCGCGCTGCTCGCAACCGTGACCATCGCCGGTGGTGCATCCGCCGGCAACACCCGACAGATCTACATCGGCGACCCGGACGGATCCGGGATTCTCGAGCCGACGAGCGCGTCGGCGACGAACCAGACGGCGTTCCAGATGCTCGTCCGGAACACGGGCAAGCAGAACGTCACCCACGTCGTCGTCGCGATCGGGTCCGACGCCGCGAGCTCGGCCGGTCAGCCCGCAGGCCCGAGCCTGCCGATCGGGTCGCGCGTCGTCGCGATGTACGGCGATGGGACGTGCTCCGTCGAAGCGGACGGTTCGGGTGCGATGTGCACCTTCGCGAGCCTGCCCTCCCGATCGTCCGTCAGCGACACGATCGTCCTGACGACGCCCAACGCCGGGGCGTTCGACTTCTGGGCGTCTGTCAAGCTCGACGAGAACACGAGCGACGCCGGCGCCAACACCGATACGTTCTTCAGTCGCGGGCACCTCGATGTCGCTCCGAACGACGGTGACCACTTCGGGACGTTCCTGCTTCCGGACGTCGGTGGGACGGTCGGAACCGGGTTCGACACGCTGGGCCCCACCGATCAGGGAACGCTCGTCACCGTCCCGGGCGCCCACGCCGGAACGCCCGTCAGCATCGTCGAGGCGGTCGATTCGACCACTTGCGCGGCCGGCCTCTCGTGCTTCGGCGCGCTGGTCACGGCAAACGTCGCGGGCGGATCGGTTGTGTCGCCCTACCTCACCTGGGTGCTCCGCTGGGATGCATCCGTCCTGCCTCGCGGCTTCAACCCGAAGCAGGCGGGGGTCGTTCACGTCCTCGACGGCGGCCAGAAGGTCGTCATCAGCGTGAAGAAGAACGCCTGCACGACGGCCAGGCCGATCGACTGCATTGCCGACTACACGCTCACCGGGACGTACTTCGAGATCGTCGTCCGGACGGCCTCGAACGGCGGGATGAAGGGCTGGGGCTAGCCTACCCGGCGACCGCCGTCAAACCCGCCAGGCGGCCCGAGAGCCGCTCTGCCATGACGACGTTGCCCTTCCGGGCATAGAGCTCGGCGGCCTCGAGGATGATTGGCGCGGCCTCGTCCTGGCGACTCGCCAGGGCGAGCACATCGCCGAGCTCGGCACGCATCCCCGCGCGGAGATCCAGGTCCGCCGAGGCATCGGCGATCCCGACGGCTGCAGCGGCGAGTGCCACGGCCTCGTCGGCGTCGCCGTCGAGCCCGACGGCGCGCCCGCGGACCGCGCGCCAGAGCGCCTGTGACCAGACGTCGTCGTCATCGGCCAGCACCTCGCACAAGAGCGACTGTTCGAGGGCAGCGGCAGCATCACCGCGCCGCACGAGGACGAGGCCGAGCAGGCCCACGATGGTCGACCGGAAATACCGTTCGCCCATCGCCTCGAGCGCCTCGTCGTCACGCCGAAGCCACTGCTCGGCCGCATCGAGGTCGTCCGCGAGCAGCGCCACCACGGCGCCCTCCGTCGAGGTTGACGCCGCGGTCACGCTCCGGCCGAGGTCGAGCAGCACCGAGCGCGAGTGATCGGCGAGCTCGCGTCCGCGGTCGAAGTCGCCACGCATCGCGTGGAGCACCCCGAGCGCCCCGGAGACGACGGCCTCGGTCTTGCGGTCCGACGACTCGTCGAGCAGCTCCTCGCACCGGCCGATGACCTCGTCGACGGGTGACGGGCCGTGGAGCGCGCCCGTCGCGAACCCGGACGCGCCGCGCGCGGCGAGCCGAGTGTCGCCCGCGAGCGTCGCCGCGTGGACGCAGCGGTCGGCGGCCTCGGTCGCGGCGACGTACCGGCCGGACGTCCCGTGGACGATCATCAGCACGCGGTAGGCGCGCGCCAGCCCGGCGAAGTCCGCAGCCCGTTCAAAGACGCCGATCGCGCGTTCGATCGTCTCGACCCGTTGACCGTCCGTCGCGAGCGTGCTGTCAGCGCCCCGGCCGTGGATGGGCTCGCCCGCGTAGAGCACGAGACCGACCTCGACGCAGGCGAGCCGCGCGAGCTGGCGCTCGTCACCCTGGGCGGCTGCGGCGTGCGCGGCCTCGCTCAGCACCGCGGCCGCGGACCCGAACTCGCCCTCCTCCATGAGCGCTTCGGCGAGCTCGGGGGCGATCTCCGCGCGGGACTGGTCGGCCGCGTCGAGCAGGTCACGGGCACGACCCAGGAGGTTCGCCGCCGCGTGCATGTCATTCCGGCCGAACGCCCGCTGGCCGGCTGACCGGAGCAGCGAGGCAGCCCGATCGCCGATCTCGCGTGCCTCGCCGTCGATCGGTCCGAGCTCGGCCCGGTAGCGGTACGCCTGCTCGAGGTGGTAGCCGTTGATCTCCTCGAACTCGGTGGTCCGGGCGCGCTCCCGATTGACGCGCTGTCCCCAGGCCACGAACCGTTCGTGGAGCGTCGCCCGCGTCCGCTTGAGCAGGCTCTGGTAGGTCGTGTCGCGAATGAGCTGGTGATGGAACCGGTAGGTCGGTTCGGCACCGCTCGGCCGCGGGTGAACGAACTGCTTCCTGTCGAGCGAGGTGAGATGGGCCGCCAGGGCCGGACGGACGACGTCGGCCACGAGCGCCTCGACGGCATCCTGCTCGAAGAACAGGCCGGCCACCGACGCCGGCTCGACCACCGCTCGCTCCTCGCGCGACAGCAGGTCGAGACGTGCCGCGAGGAGCGCGTGGATCGAAGGTGGGATGACGATGTCCTCGGCGTCGGCGCCCAAGGCCCTGTCCTCGATCCCTGCGCGGCCCACGACGCCGCGCTCCAGCAGCATCTCGGCGAGCTGCTCGATGAACAGCGGGTTTCCCTCGGCCGCCGCGCGGACGCGTTCGGCGATTGCCGGCGAGACGACGGAGCCGAGCAGCCGCTCGATGAGCGCGTCTGACCCGGCGTCGCCCAGCGGGTCGAGGGCGAGGACGATCCGGCCGTCGGCGCGCGCCCAGTCCTCGTGCTCGCTGAGCAGCTCGTGTCGGGCGGAACAGATGATGACGACGGGGGCGTCGGTCGTGGACTCGACGAGATGGTCGAGGAGCCGGAGGAAGGTCGGCTCGGCATCGTGGACGTCGTCGACGACGAACAGGACGGGCCGGTCGCGGGCGAGCGATTCGAGCAGCTTCCGGGTCGCCCAGAAGACCTCCTCGACGGCGAACAGCGGGCCTCCGAGCCCGATCGCCGAGCTGATCCGCTCGGCGACCGCCGGACCGTCGGATCCGATGCCGGCGGCGAGCATCGTCAGCTTCTCGCGGGCCGTCTCGGCCCCGTCGTCCGCCTCCACGCCGGCTGCGTCGCGGACGGCTTCTCCGATCGGCCAGAAGGTGATCCCGTCGCCGTACGGGAGGCACCTTCCGCGGAGGATCGTGGCATCGTCGGCATGCAGGCCGACGATCTCCTCGATCAGCCGTGACTTGCCGACGCCCGGGTCCCCGACGACGGTCACGAGCCGGCAGGCGCGTGCCGCGAGCGCGTCGGCGAAGGCTCGGGCGAGCACCGCCATCTCCGATTCGCGTCCGAGCAGGGGGTTCGACCGGACGATCGTTCCGGGGGCGCGCTGGATCACCGATACGAGGCGATAGGCAGGGACGCGTTCGGCCTTGCCCTTCAGCTCCAGCGGCTCGAGCGGCTCGACCTCGACCTGCTCCCGTACGAGCGCGTGGGTGAGCTCGCCCACCAGGACCTCGTTCGGCCCGGCTGCCTGCTCCAGCCGAGCAGCGACGTTGACCGCGTCGCCGGTGACGAGGCGCTGGCCGGTCGTCGCGTCGCCGGCGACCACCTCGCCGGTATTCACGCCGGTGCGGTTCGTCAGCTCCACGCCGTAGCGCCGGCGGAGGTCTTCGTTGAGGCGCTCGAGCGCTTCCTGCATCCCGCGGGCGGCCCGGACGGCCCGTAGGGCGTCGTCCTCGTGGAGCTTCGGAAGACCGAAGACGGCCATGACGGCGTCGCCGATGAACTTCTCGATCGTGCCGCCGTGGCGTCGCAACTCGGCCTGCATCGCATCGAAGTAGCGCCCCATCACCTCCCGGAGCGACTCCGGGTCGAGCGTCTCGCCGAGGCTCGTCGAGCCCTTGAGGTCGCTGAAGACGATCGTGACGGTCTTGCGGACCTCCTGCGCGGGCAGGGCCGGCGCGAGCGCCGCGCCGCAGAACCCGCACAGCCGGAATCGCGACGGGTTCTCTTCTCCACAGTTGGGACAGACCGCGACCTCCATCGGGCCGAATCTACGGCCGGTGCCCGCTGAGCGGTAGGCCCGATCCCGGGGGTCGCGACCCGCGGACCGGATCGGTCCATGCGCGACTACCATGGCGCCACCGAGAGCACTGGAGAGGGACACATGCCGCGCACGCGCTTCCTGCTGGCCGAGGACCGGATCCCGACTGCCTGGTACAACATCGTCCCGGACCTGCCCTCCCCACCGGCCGCGGTCCTCCACCCCGGGACCGGCCAGCCGATCGGCCCGGACGATCTCGCGCCGCTGTTCCCGATGGCGCTCATCGGCCAGGAGGTCAGCGCAGAGCGCGAGATCGAGATCCCGGAACCGGTCCGCGACGCGTACGGCCTCTATCGACCGAGTCCGCTGATGCGGGCGCATCGGCTCGAGCGAGCGCTCGATACGCCGGCCCACATCTACTACAAGTACGAGGGCGGAAGCCCGGCCGGGAGCCACAAGCCGAACACGGCGATCGCGCAGGCCTTCTACAACCAGCAGGAGGGCACGAAGCGGATCGCGACGGAGACCGGCGCCGGGCAGTGGGGGAGCGCGATCGCGTTCGCGTGCGCGCTGTTCGGGCTGGAGGCGAAGGTCTACATGGTCCGCGCGTCGTACGACCAGAAGCCGTACCGACGGATCCTCATGGAGACGTACGGCGCGGAGGTGGTCCCGAGCCCAAGCACGACGACCGCCTATGGGCTGCGCGTCCTCGCCGAGCATCCCGACAGCCCGGGTTCGCTCGGGATCGCGATCAGCGAGGCGGTCGAGGACGCCGCGACCCGCGACGACACGAAGTACTCATTGGGCTCTGTGCTCAACCATGTGCTGCTCCACCAGACCGTGATCGGCCAGGAGGCGATCGCGCAGATGGAGATGGCGGGCGAGGAGCCGGACGTCATCATCGGCTGTGCCGGCGGCGGCTCGAACTTCGCCGGTCTGACCTTCCCGTTCGTCGGCCGCAAGCTGCGCGGAGAGGCGTCATATCGGGTGATGGCGGTCGAGCCGGCCGCGGCGCCGTCACTCACGCGGGGCACGTACGCGTATGACTTCGGCGACACCGGGCACCTGACACCGCTCGTGAAGATGCACACGCTCGGTTCGGCGTTCATTCCGGAGCCGATCCACGCCGGCGGCCTGCGCTATCACGGGATGGCGCCGCTCGTGTCGCTGCTCAAGGACCAGGACGTCATCGAAGCGCGGGCCGTCCATCAGCGCGCGACGTTCGAGGCCGGCGTGAAGTTCGCCCGGACGGAGGGCATCGTGCCGGCACCCGAGTCGTCGCACGCCATCCGTGCCGCGATCGACGAGGCGCTCGAGGCGAAGGCCGAGGGCAAGCCGCGGGTGATCCTGTTCGGGCTGTCCGGACACGGCCACTTCGACCTGACCGCCTACGAGCGCTACATGCAGGGCTCGCTCGAGGACTACGAGCTCGCCGAATCCGCCATCGAGGAGGCGCTCGCCGCGCTGCCTCGCCCCGGGGATGCCGTCCCCGCCTAGCTGCGGTGGACCGCCTACCCGACGTCGACCTCGATCGTGTGATGGCCCCGCGCGCCGTCGGGCGCGGGCGGCGTGACGTCGGAGGTCTGCACGGCGCCGGTCCCGTCGGTGGCGCGAACCTCGATCGTGTGATGCCCGGCCGCGGGTGTCCACGCGAGCTGCCACTGGACCCACGTCGCCTTCGAGATCGCGGCCGAGAGGGTGCAGGCCTGCCACGGCCCGCCGTCGATGCTGAGCTCGACGTTCGAGATGCCTCGATCGGGCGCCCACGCCACGCCGGCGATGGCGACCGGTCCGGCGGGGAGCGAGGCGCCGGATCGGGGCACGTCGATGCGTGACTGCGTCAGGATCGGGCCCTCCTTCGCCCACCCCAGCGGCACCCAGTAGGCGTCGAACGCCTCGAGCGTCGTCAGCTCGATTTCGGCCAGCCACTTCGTCGCGCTCACATAGCCGAACAGACCGGGGACGATCAGCCGAGCCGGGAAGCCGTGCTCGAGCGGCAGCGGCTGTCCGTTCATCCCGATGGCGATCATCGGCTCGCGCGACGGATCCATCGCCCATTCGGTGGGAAAGCCCACCGTGAATTCGTCGACCGAGCGGCCGACGAGCTGGGTCGCACCGTGCTGGACTCCAGCCCTGGCGAGGACGTCGCGGAGCCTGACGCCGCTCCAGAGCGCGTTGCCGACGAGATGGTCGCCGACCTTGTTCGAGACGCACGCGATCGTCACGTACTGCTGGAGCTGCGGCATCGCGCGCAGGTCCTCGTAGGTCATCGCGACCTCGCGGTCCACCATCCCCCGCACGTGGAGCTGCCACGTCGTGACGTCGACGCGCGGAACGATGAGCGCCGTGTCGATGCGGTAGAAGTCGGCGTTCGGGACGACGAGCGGTGTGATGCCGGGGACGCTCAATGCGGCGCCCGCCGGAAGCGGCGCCGCCGTCTGCGACGGAGCGGGGAGCGGTGGGATCGTTCCCGTGCCGCTCGCGCCGCCGGGTCGAGTCTCGAGCATCCGGCGAC
>DASSHA010000048.1:0-24063 GCA_035693145.1 Candidatus Limnocylindrales bacterium | reverse complement strand
CTCGGCGGCCGGCCGAACGCCGACGACCGATCCGCCCGGAGGCCGGTTGACGCACGGCCGGTCCAGGACGCGACACACGCGGCATCGACGGTAGCGCCGGCGACCCAGACCGTCGCAGCCCCGCCGGCGACGGCCGAAGGGGCCCAGACGCCGGCTCCGGCTCCCCGACGGCGCGGTGGCCGGCGGCCTGCGTCCGAGGCCGACGTCGCGGCGACGGCGAGCAGCGAATCGGCGACGCCCGAGCTCGCTTCCGAGACGCCCAGGCGCCGCACGACCCGCCGAACGACGACGGCCGTCAGCACGGAGCCGGCGGCCGCGACAGAGGCCGCGCCGATCGCCGAAACCGCGGCCGAGACGCCGAAGCGGCGGACGACGCGCCGCGCGAAGGCGACCGACGCACCCGTGACCGACGAGGCGGCGGGCGCTTCGGACGGAGCCGACGCGGCGACGGACGTTCCGGCCCCGAAGCCGCGGACGCGGCGCCGAACGCCGGCGCCGAGCGGGGAGTAGGCCCCGCCGGAGGTGCGGACGCTTCGAACCGCCGGCCAACCCGCGGCGCTCGCGGCCGTCGAGGCGATGCTCGACGGCCGGCCGGCGCACGCCGTCGTGCTGATCGGGCCCCCGAACGTCGGCAAGACGACGCTCGCGCTCGATCTGGCGGCCGGCCTTCTGTGCACCGGGCCGTGGGGCGAGCGGCCATGCCGCGCCTGTCGAGCGTGTCGCCTCGTCGACGACGGCAACCACCCGGACGTTCATCGCCTCGCGCCCGACGGTGCGGGAGGCCAGATCAGGATCGCGCAGGTTCGAGCCCTTGCCCCCGCCCTCGCGCTCCTGCCGGTCGAAGGCGGCGCGCGCATCGCCATCGTCGAGCAGGCCGATCGGCTCAACGACGATGCGCAGAACGCGCTGCTCAAGACGCTCGAGGAGCCGCCCGGGGGCGTCACCATCGTCCTCTGTGCTGACGACGAGGAGCGACTCCTGCCAACGATCCGATCCCGTGTTCGGCGGATCCGGCTCGGTACGGTGTCGATCCGCGACGTCGAGCGGCTCCTCGAGGGACGCGAGCTCGCCATGCCGCCGGAGGCGGGACGGATCGCGCGTGCGTCGGGCGGCCGTCCCGGCCTCGCGATCGCCTACGCCGCGGCGCCCGACGCCCTCGCCGCGCGGTCGGAGATCTCGCGGACGCTCCTCGACCTGCTCGCCGAGCCACCCGCTCGCCGGCTGGTGCTGGGTCGGGAGCTGCTCGCGACGGCCGGGAAGGCGATCGCGGCGCTGAGCGGCGACGGCGGGCCGCCGGGCAGGCGCCGGGCGGCGAGCGATCCCGGGCCGACGAGCGGACCGGCGGACGACGAACCGCCGTCCGGCCGGGACGTTCGGATACCGGCGACCGAGCGTCGGCGCGCGCTTGCGCTGCTTCTCGATGCGTGGCTCGACGTGGCGCGTGATCTGCTGACGGTCGGACTCGGTGAACGGAGCCGCGTCCGGGACCCATCGCTGCTCGACGACCTCGATCGGGCCGATCGCCGGCCATCGTCCTCGTCCGTTGCGCGGTTCCTCGGGCGGCTTGCCGAGGCGAGCCGGCGCGTCGAGACGAACGTCTCGCCGGAGCTCGCGCTCGACGTCCTCGTGCTTGCGTGGCCGCATCCCGTCGATGCGGCCTGACGGCCCGGCGGGCGCCGCCGTCCGGGCCGAAGCCGTCGTCCGCGGCGTCGTCCAGGGCGTCGGCTTCCGATGGTTCGTGCGGGGGGAGGCGGCGAGGCTGGGACTGACGGGCTGGGTGTCGAACGAGCCCGACGGTTCGGTGCGTGTCGTCGCCGAGGGCCCCGAGGCGGCCCTCGACCGCCTCGTGTCGATCCTTCACGCCGGGCCACCGGGCGCCGTGGTGTCGGACGTCGCGGTCGATCGAATGGCCGGAACGGGCGCGTTCGACGGCTTTTCGATTCGCTCGCGGGCGCATCGCGGCGACTGACCGGGTCGCCACCGCTGGCCCGATCGTCCGGGCGGAACCGGACGAGTTCCCTATCGCGGGCACCGGGATGGGCGACGATGCTGGTTCGTGGCATGAACTCGAGCGTTCCCCGGGCCGAGGACCTCCCCGCGCTTTACCGCGCGATCCTCGACGCGGTCGCCGACCTCGAGCACCGCGGCCGACGAGCCGACGCCCATCGGATCCGGTCGGCCGCCACGGCGGCCTACTCGGCGTCGTGGAACGAGGCGGGCCGCCGTCGACTCGAGCAGCTCCATCTCCAGGCGTGGCGCCTCATCGGCGGGTCCGACGATCGACGCCAGGCCCGCCGCTCCGGCTGGCGCCGAGCCGCTCGCGCGCCGTCGTCCTCCCACAGCTGACGGGCCGCTGCCGAGCGGTCGACGCACCGCTTCGAGGGGATACCCTCGGCGGCGATGTCGGATGACCGCGCCGCCGTCGCGACCGTCGGGGACGTCCTGGCGAGCGCGGTCGTCGCCTACGAGGCCCTCGTCGGCACCGCGGAGCCGATCGCCGAGGAGTGGCAGTACGTGAGCGATCTCGCTGCCGCGTGGCGGGCGCGCTTCGACAGCGTCCTCTCGACCCGACGGGACGAAGCAGTGCCGGCGTCCGTCGTGCTGGCCGTCCAGTCGGCGAGCGCGGAGACGGCCCGTCTCACGGATCCCCACCGAGCGATCGACTGGCTGTCGACGTACCCGCAGATCGTGCTCCTCGCGCTCGGCGAGCGCCCCTGACGCGATGCGCTTCCAGGACGCGGCGCGGGACGGTCGGGCGGTCGTCTATGCGAACGTCCAGGCGGACCCGCTGGTGCGCGACCTTGCCGCCGCGCTCGTCGACGCGTCCGCCGCTGACCGGATCCTGGCCCGAGCGGCAATGAACGGCGAGTCCGAGGATCCGGCGGCGTGGCGGACGATGTTCCCGTCGCTCTTCGGCGAGGACGTCGAACCGGCCGACCGCGCTCGCGCCGAGACGATCCTCGCGCTGTCGCTCGCCGTCGGCGGACGCGGCGACCAGGTTCGCTCGCAGCTGCGGGGCGCGATCGTCGAGGAGCTGACGCAACGCCTCCTGGCGAGACGCACCGGCGCCGTCCGCCGCGAACGGCGGATCCTGTTCGACGGCGTGGCCGCCGAGATCCATCCCTACGACGTGACCGTCGAGGTCGAGGGCGCGGCGGAGGCATACGACTGCAAGTGGGGCGCCCGAGGGATCGGCGACGAGGTGCTCCTCCAGCTCGATGCGGCGCGCTCGAACGCGGCCGCTGAGGGGATCGACGTCGCCGTCGGACTCGTCGTCTTCGATGCCGCCCGCTCGTGCGCCGTCCGGTTGATGCGGCTCACCACGCCGCGACGGCGGACGCGGATCGTGCCGATCGAGAACCTCGACGCGCTCGCGCGCCCCAGCGCCCGGAGATGAGCGGGCCGGCCGGTTCGGCTGGTCCGTTGGCCGAGCCGTGGATCGACGTCGACTATCGGGTCCGCTTCGACGAGGCCGGGTCCGACGGCCGAATTCATGCATCGGTACTCCTCGCCTGGGCCCAGGACGCGGCGTGGGTCCATTCGACGTCGCTCGGCTTCGATCGCGCGTGGTATGCCCGCCACGGGCTGACCTGGCTCGTCCGTGGCGCGGAGGTGGTCGTCGTCGATGCGCCCTCGTACGGCGACGGGGTCGTCGTCCGGACCGAGATCGTGGGCTACCGCCGCGTGCTCGCCAGGCGGCTGACGACCTGCCGTTCCCCGGGCGACGAGACGCTTGCGCGCATCGTGACCGACTGGGCGCTGGTCGACGAGCGCGGGCGGCCCGTGCGCATCCCGGAGGACTTCGGCCGCCTGGTCTGCGTCCCATCGTTCGACCCCATCGACGTTCCCTCGCGAGGCGAGGACGAGCCGATCGGAAACGTCGCGCTCGCAGTCCGTGCGCGCGACGTCGATCCGCTGGGCCACGCGAACAACGCGGCCTACATCGATTACGTCGACGAGGCCCTCCATCGGGCCGGGGTCCACGACGTCGGCCGGGCGTCCCGCACCTACCGGCTCATCTATCGCCGACCGGCCCTCGGCGGGACGACCTTGTCCGTCGCGGTGTTCCGACAGCGGGAGGGCGCGCTGCTCGCCCTGCGGGACGAGGCCGGCGCGGAGATCGCCCGTGCGTCGCTGACGGACGACTGAGGGCGGACCCGGCCCTGGCCGACACGGCGGCTACCGACGCTCGATCGCGACGACCCAGTAGCCGCGCGTCGGATCCGTCAGCAGCGGCACGGCGAGCGCTGGGCCGAACGGCGTCGGTGTCTCGACCTCGAGCGAGGCGATCCGACCGTCGTAGTGTCGGTCGTGGAACGCAACCTGGCCGACCGCCGGTCGGGGAATCGCCGGGCCGACGGGCGGCGTGTTGAGCGAGACCACCGTGGTCAGCGGCGCGTCGAGATCGAGCGCCAGACCGGGCAGCAGGCCCTCGGGAACGAGCACGAGTGGCGGACCCCCGTGGCCGCCCGGGTCGCGTGCGCCGGGCACGGCGTCGACGATCGCCCGCAGCGTCGGCAGGACGAGCGCGGCATCGGCGTGGAAGCGCCGGCTCTCGGCGATGCGCTGACGATCAGCGCGGCTGAAGAACCCCGACGGCCAGGCGACGGCGAATCCCAGAACACCGGCGAGGCCGACGCCGGCGATCAGCCCGACGAGCCAGCGACGCGACCTCGGTGCTCGTGACGCCCGCGCGGTCCGCGGGCGAAGGGCCCGCAGCGCGAGCGCGCCGAGCCAGCCCGTCCCGGCGCTCGCCGACACGATCGCCGCGAGATCGATCGGGGCCGCGTAGCGGCTGGGTACGTAGATGTGCCGCGCCGCAAGGACGACGAGGAGCACGGCCATCCCGGGGCCGAATGCCACGACGCCGGCCACGAGCGCCCACCGGCGGCGCCGCACGAGCCGGACGACCCCGACGAGCGCCAGCAGCGTGAGCGGCCAGAGTGCGACGTATCGGCCGGAGAGCCATGTCGCCAGCTCGACCGGCGTGAGGATCGTCAGCCGCGTCGTGCTCGAATAGCGCGCCGAGACCGTCGCCCAGAACAGCGGGTCACCGGTCAGGAGCCAGTCATGGAGGGCCATGACGGGCAGGGCGGCGAGCGCGATCAGCAGGAGCCAGGAAGCACGGCGGACGGTTTCGCCGCCCAGGCGCGCCGGTGCCATCCGCCGCCAGCCCAGGACCACACCGATCGTCGCGACGAGCAGCAGCACTTCGACCCGGCACAGGACGGCGAGCATCAGCATGAGCCCGGCCGCCGCTGCGCGTCCTCGCGTCCGCGTTCCGAGCATCCCGGCCGCGGCGACGAACAGCAGCGCCCACGGCGTCGCGAGCGCGAACCCGGCGTCGTAGAGGAGCGCGAGCGACCCTGTCAGCGCGACTGAGGCGAACGCCCACGCGACCCACCCGAGCTCGCGTCGGACGAGCGACGCGGTCAACGCGATCGAGCCCGCATAGGCGAGCAGCCCTGCCAGCGCGATGGCGCGCCAATCGTGGGTTCCGGCGTAGAGCGTCCCGTAGACGATCGTCAGGACCGGCTTCGGGGTCGTCGAGATGAACGCCTCGAGCTGCCGCCCCTCGACCAGCCGCGCGAAATGCAGCGCAGACGCCTGGCTGTCGTATGCGACCGACGCCGCCACGAACGGTCGCGCAACCCACGCGCCGACGGCCAGCGCGAAGGCGAATACGGCGGCGGTCGCGAGCCTCCGCGCAAGCACGCGTCCGGGCCACCTCATCGGCAGGCAGGATACTGGGGCGACGATGCGTGCTGTACGGTATCATTTGGCGTACGGCAACTAAGGTCGCCTCGCTTCGGGGCGTGAGCCGCCGATTTCCCGACGATAGGCATGACCGTTCGAATCAAGCGCGCCTACGACCCTCCCGAACCCGACGACGGCTACCGCGTGCTGGTCGACAGGATCTGGCCCCGCGGTGTGAAGCGCGCCGACCTCCACGTCGATGAGTGGGCGTCCGACCTCGCGCCGAGCGACGAGCTGCGGCGGTGGTTCGGGCATCAGGCGGCCCGCTGGCCCGCCTTCGAGGAGCGTTACCGGGCCGAGCTCGCGGCGCCGGCGCGGGCGAGCCTCCTCGACGCGCTCGCCACTCGCGCCGCGCGACAGCCGGTGACGCTCGTCTACGGCGCGCGGGACCGCGAACATAACCAGGCGGTCGTGCTCGCGCGGGCAATCGGACGCAACGAGGAGGGCGACGCGGGCGTGGATCCGGGGGCGCGGGTCGTGCCCGCGATCGAGCGGCTGCTCGTCGGCGGCATCGGCGTCACCGCCCTGGCCCTGAGCGAAGCGACCCCGACCGTCGACCTGACGCTCCCCCAGTGGCGGGTGCTCGTCATCGTCGCCGAGGGCGACGGCGTCCGGATCGGCGAGATCGGCAGCCGGCTCAATGCCGGGATCCCGTCGGCCAGCCGGCTCGTCCGGCGGCTCGAACGGCGGGGCCTGGCCACGGCCGAACGCGACGAGCGGGACCGCCGGGCGACGCTCGTCCGCGCCACGCCCGAGGGTCGACGCGTCAGGATGGCCGTCGTCCATCGTCGCGAGGAGCTCATCGGCGCTGCGCTACACGGGGCCCTGAGCGGTGTGACCGACGACACCGTCGCGACGCTCGATCGGCTGGCCGACCGGCTCGGGCGGTTCGCATGATGGCCAGCCGGCTCCCCGACGACCTGCCCGCGGACATCGAATCCCCGAGCGAGCGCGGCCTGGGCGACTTCACGATGTCGATCGAGGCCCTTCGGCTCGTCCCCCTCGCGCTCGTCATCGGCGTCGCCGCGACGATCATCGCCGTCGTCCTCGTCGCGCTCATCGGGCTGTTCACGAACCTGCTCTACGAGCAGCGCCTCGACTGGACGTTCGCACCGCCGGATCCCGGCCACCTCGGCCTCCTGTCGATCGGCGTGCCGATCGTCGGCGGGCTCGTCATCGGCGTCATGGCCCGCTTCGGCTCGGAACGGATCCGCGGCCACGGGATCCCGGAAGCGATGGAGACGATCCTCGTCGGCGGCAGCCGCGTCGAGCCGCGGCTGGCAATCCTCAAGCCGATCAGCTCGGCGATCAGCATCGGCTCGGGCGGTCCGTTCGGCGCCGAGGGGCCGATCATCCTGACCGGCGGCGCCGTGGGCTCGATCATCGGCCAGCTGTTCCACCTCTCGGCGGCCGAGCGCAAGACGCTTCTCGTGAGCGGTGCCTCGGCGGGCATGACGGCCGTGTTCGGGACGCCGGTCGCGGCCGTGATCCTCGCGGCCGAGCTCCTGCTCTTCGAATGGAAGCCGCGCTCGCTGCTCCCCGTCGCGGCGGCGTGTGCGCTCGCCGCGATGCTGCGGATCGAGCTGACGGGTGCGGGCGTTCTCGCGGCCGCGCCGCTCTTCCCGGTTCCCGAGCACCCGATCCTCGGTCTCGGCGCCCTCCTCGGCAGTCTGCTCGTCGGGCTCGTCGGCGGCGTCGTGGCCTGGGTCCTGACGGCCGCCGTCTACGGTGCCGAGGACCTCTTCAGCCGGCTTCCGATCCACTGGATGTGGTGGCCGGCCATCGGCGGCGTCGTCGTCGGCATCGGCGGGCTCATCGAGCCGCGGGCGCTCGGGGTTGGGTACGAATCGATCCGCGCGGAGCTGGCCGGCGAGCTCGCGCTTGGCGCCCTCGTGACGCTGCTCGTCGTCAAGCTCGTGATCTGGGCGGTCGCGCTCGGCTCGGGCACGAGCGGCGGGATCCTCGCGCCACTCCTCATCCTCGGCGGCGCGTCGGGTGCGATCGTCGGTCAGTGGCTGCCGTCCGCCGGCCCGGCCGTGTGGGCGATGCTCGGGATGGCGGCAGCGCTCGCCGGCGTGACCCGCTCGCCGCTGACCGCGCTCGTATTCGCGCTCGAGCTGACGCACGACCAGAACGCGCTTCTGCCGCTCCTCGTCGTGTGCATGACGGCGTACGCGATCAGCGTGCTCGCACTTCGCCGCTCCATCCTGACCGAGAAGGTCGCCCGACGCGGCTACCACGTGATGCGCGAGTACGCCGTCGACCCGCTCGAAGCGCTGCTCGTCCGCGACGTCATGAACACGAACCTGTTGACGACCGAACCGGAGCGACGCATCGACGAGCTCGCGGCGCTGGCCGACGATGGGCGGCACCGGCGCCAGCGCCTCTATCCCGTCGTCAACCCCGACCGCGGGCTCGTTGGCGTCGTCGGCCGGCGCGAGGTCGCGTCGGCGCTGCTGTCGCCGCCCGGGCCGGAGCCGATGACGGTGGCCGGGCTCATGCGATCACCGGTCGTCGCCTATCCCGACGAGACGCTACGCGCCGCCGCCGAGCGGATGGCGGCGACCCGGCTCGGCGTTCTGCCCGTCGTCGCCCGCAACGACGGCGGTGAGCTGCGCGGGCTCGTCAGCCAGTTCGACCTCCTTCGCGCGCGCGACCGGCTGCTCGCCGAGGAGCGCCATCGCGAGCGTGTCCTCCGGCTGCGCGCCCTGCCGTCGATCCGGCGACCGGGCGCGCGCCAGGACTGAGCCCCGGGCCCGCCTCAGCCGGCGAGGGGTTGGGTCCGGGTCGATGGCGGCCGCCTGTCCCCCTTGACGCTAAAACAAGCAACCACTAGTTTTACGCGACGCCCGGCCTGCGGCGCCATCCGGTTCGGTTGGAGGCATCGATGATGCGAACGCTCATCCGCGGACTCTCGCTCCTGCTCGGCTTGTCGCTCGCCGTCGTGGTCGGCGCCCACGTGAACGCGCCGTCCGCCGTCGAAGCCGCCAGCGGCCACAGTGCGGTCACGCAGCGCGCTGCGTTCCACGACGCGATGCGAAAGCTCTGGGAGGATCACATCACCTGGACGCGGCTGTTCATCGTCAGCGCCGGCACCGAGAGCGGCACCCTTCCCGACACGGCCGCAACGGTCGACCGACTGCTCGCCAACCAGACTGACATCGGCAACGCGATCAAGCCCTTCTACGGCGCGGCGGCGGGGGACCACCTGACGGCCCTCCTGCGCGACCACATCCTGACCGCCGCGGACCTCGTCGCGGCCGCCAAGGCGGGTGACTCGAGCGCGGTTTCGGACGCCAGCGCACGCTGGTACGCCAATGCGGACGAGATCGCGACGTTCCTCCATGATGCGAATCCCGCGAACTGGCCGCTCGCCGAGATGAAGTCGATGATGAAGTCGCACCTCGACCTGACCCTCGAGGAAGCCGTCGCACGCCTGCAGGCGCGCTACGCCGACGACGTCGTCGCCTACGACGAGGTCCATGCCGAGATCCTCGCGATGGCCGACATGCTGAGCGACGGGATCATCGCCCAGTTCCCGGCGAAGTTCGGCCACTGATCGTTCGCGCCGCGCGCCGCCGCCGGTACCGTACCGGCGCGGCGCGACGCGCACGGAGCGCAACAGGCCGACATGACGGTGCGCACGGTCGCACCCCTGCTCCCATACTCCGCGTCGATGGCGCAGGGAAGGCGCAAGCGTCGCCTGGCGACGATCCTGTTCCTCGACATCGTCGGCTCCACGGAGGTAGCCGCCGAGCTCGGTGACGCGCGCTGGCGCGAGCTCCTTGGTCGCTTCCGCGGCATCGTCCGGTCGGACCTCAGACGGCACAGGGGCCACGAGGAGGACACGATCGGCGACGGCTTCTTCATCACCTTCGATCAACCGGCCGACGCCGTGCGCGCGGCGGTCGCAACGATCGGGGACATCCACGACATCGGGCTCGACGTGCGCTGTGGCCTGCACTTCGGCGAGGCCGAGATGATCGAGGGCGAGCGCGGTGGAATGGCCGTCCACATCGGCGCGCGCGTCATGTCACTCGGGGGCGCCGCCGAGATCCTGATGACCTCTACGGTCCGCGACCTGATCGTGGGTACGCAGGCAACGTTCGATGACGCGGGCAGCCACGAGCTGAAGGGCGTTCCGGGGAGCTGGCAGATCTGGCGGCTGCGGACGTTCGACGGGGAGGCGATTCCCGGGCCCCTCGACGCCGAGCAAGCCACCGCCGCGTGGGCGGGCCACGGTGGTGCCGTCACCCGCCGTTCACGCCGGGTCCTCGTCGGTGCCGCGGCGCTCGCCGCCGTCGGCCTCCTTGGCGGCCTCCTGGCCGTGGTCACCCGCGCTCCTCCTCCGCCGACGCTCGTCAGGATCGATCCGGCGACGAACACGATCGTGCGCGAGGTCACCGACGACTACCGCTCCGAGCACCGTCCGAACAGCCTGTGGTCGGTCAACGGCGCGCTGTGGCAGGCAGCCACGGCGAACGTCCAGGGGCTCGTCCGACGCGACATGCAGACTGGCGCAGCGATCCAGACCATCCCCGTGACCGGCGATCCCAGCGCTGGCGCCTTCGGTTTTGGCTCGATCTGGATCGCAGGGCTCTCCGGGACCGGCTCGATCGATCGGTGGGATGCCGTCACGGGGAAGCCGCTCGCCCACCTGACGGTGGACATCGCGATCGCGTCCATGGACGTGGGCAAGACGGCGGTCTGGGTCCTCGGCGACGCTGGCCAGCTGGTGCGGATCGATCCCCTGACCGACCAGGTCGATGGTACGTACTCCACGCCGACTACCAAGCCCGGCGTGGTCGTGGCGCTCGCCGATCACGTCTGGGTCTGCGACTGCCAGTACCACCGGGTCGTCGAATTCGACCCCGCGACGAACAACGTCGTGCGCACCCTGAGCTTCGCGGAGGCCGGCTTCCTCGTCGGGCTGACGGACGAGCAAGGCCGGAGGACGGCGTGGCTCCTGGACCCTGATGCCGCGACGCTCACGCCGATCGACGTCGTAACGGGGCAGGCCGGCCAGCCGATCGGGATCGGGGCCAACCTCCATGGCGCGACCGAAAGCTTCGGCTCCATCTGGGTCGCCGCCGGCGACAAGGTGCTGCGGGTCCGCGGCAGCGGGCCGGAGGTCACCGCGCGAATCGCCATGCCGAATGGCATGTCCGCCGGCTCCATCGCCGCCGATCCCGACACGGGGGCGCTATGGGTCGGTGACTGCGGCTGCCCGATCGACTAGACCATGCGGCGGTCGTCAGCGCCCAGCCGACGACGGAGGTACTGCCCCGTCAGCGAGCCCTCCGCCCCGACGAGCTCGGCCGGCGGCCCCTCGAAGATCACCCGGCCGCCGTCGTGGCCGCCGCCCGGGCCGAGGTCGATGACCCAGTCCGACCGGGCGATGACGTCGAGGTCGTGCTCGATGACGATCACCGTCCGACCCGACTCGACCAGGCGGTCGAGGAGGCCGATGAGATTGTCGACGTCCTGCATGTGGAGCCCGGTCGTCGGCTCGTCGAGGACGTAGACCTCGGTCGGCGTCGACATCTCGATCGCGAGCTTCAGCCGCTGACGCTCACCGCCCGACAGCGTGTCGAGCTCCTGGCCGAGCGAGACGTAGCCCAGCCCGACGTCCGCCAGGCGGTCGAGCATCACGCGCACCGGCCGCTCGGTGAAGAAGTCGCGGGCCTCCTCGACCGACATCGCGAGGACATCGACGATGTTCCGGCCGCGCAGCCGGTGGTCGAGGACCTCGTCCGAGTAGCGCCGCCCCTCGCAGACCTCGCAGACGCTGACGACCTCGGCCATGAACCCGAGGCTCGTGTAGGTCTTGCCGAGGCCGTGGCAGTTCGGACAGGCGCCCTCCGAGTTCGCGCTGAACAGCGCCGGCTTGACGCCGTTCGCCTTGGCGAAGGCCGTCCGGATGGGGTCGAGGATGCCCGTGTACGTCGCCGGGTTCGAGCGGCGCGAGCCGCGAACCGCAGACTGGTCGATGACGGTCACCGACGGGTCGATGCGGGGCAGGCAGCCGTGGATCAACGAGCTCTTGCCCGAGCCGGCGACGCCGGTGACCGCCACGAGCACGCCGAGCGGCACGTCGACCGAGACGTCCGCGAGGTTGTGGAGCCGCGCGTTGCGGATCGGGATCGAGCCGCGCGGCGCGCGCGGCTCCCGGTTCAGGTTCTGCCGGGCGTCGAGATGGCGGCCCGTCGCCGTTCCCGACCCAACCAGACCGTCGACCGTCCCCTCGTAGACGATCGTCCCGCCGTGGGGACCGGCACCCGGTCCCATGTCGACGACGTGGTCGGCGATCCGGATGACCTCGGGGTCGTGCTCGACGACGAGGACCGTGTTGCCCTTGTCTCGCAGTCGAAGGAGGAGCGCGTTCATCCGCTGGACGTCGTGGGCGTGGAGCCCGATCGTCGGCTCGTCGAAGACGTAGCTCACGTCGGTCAGCGCGGACCCGAGATGGCGGATCATCCGCGTTCGCTGCGCCTCGCCCCCGGACAGCGTGCCCGACGCACGGTCGAGGCTGAGATACCCGAGTCCCATCTCGACGAACGCGTCGAGGGTCTGGCCGAGCGCCGCCAGGAGCGGCGTGACCGACGGCTCGTCGAGGCCGCGCACCCACTCGGCCAGGTCGCTGATCTGCATCGCGCAAGCGTCGGCAATGCTGCGGCCGTCGATCCTCGAGGATCGAGCGGCCTCGTTGAGTCGCGTCCCGCCACAGTCCGGGCACTGGCTGAACGTCACCGCTCGGTCGACGAACGTCCGGATGTGCGGCTGGAGCGAGTCGACGTCCTTGGACAGCATGGACTTCTGGATCCGCGAGACGAGGCCTTCGTAGGTCAGGTTGATGCCGTTGATCCTGACCTTGACGGGCTCCTTGTAGAGGAAGTCGTGGAGCTCCGCCTCGCTGTAGTCGCGGATCGGCTTGTCGGGGTCGAAGAAGCCCGACTCGCTGAACAGCCGCGTCGGCCAGCCGTCCACCGTGTAGCCGGGCACGGTGATCGCGCCCTCACGGAGCGACTTCGTGTCGTCGTACAGCTGGCTGAGGTCGATGGCGCTCGCGGTGCCCATCCCCTCGCAGCGCGGGCACATGCCGCCGGCGACGCTGAACTTTCGGCTCTCGGTCTTTCCCGTGCCGCGGTCGATGACGAGCGCGCCTGCGCCGGTCACCGACGGGACGTTGAACGAGAACGCCTGGGGCCCGCCGATGTGGGGTCGCGCGATGCGGCTGAAGACGACGCGGAGCATGGCGTTGGCGTCGGTGACGGTGCCGACGGTGGACCGGACGTTCGCCCCGATCCGCTCCTGGTCGAGGATCACGGCCGTCGTCAGGCCGTCGAGCGAGTCCACGTCGGGCCGTGCCAGCGACGGCATGAATCCCTGGACGAAGGCGCTGTAGGTCTCGTTGATCAGGCGCTGGGATTCAGCGGCGATCGTGCTGAAGACGAGCGAGCTCTTGCCCGACCCCGAGACGCCGGTGAACACGGTCAGCCGGCGCTTCGGGATGTCGAGGCTGATGTCGCGGAGGTTGTTCTCGCGGGCGCCGCGGACCTCGATCGCGCCCCACGGGCCCGTGCTCGCGTCCAGGGCCCTAGCCCGCCGCCTTCTTGACGAGCTGGACGATCCGTGCCTCGGCGTCTGGCGTGAGCTCCATCACGGCGAACGCAACCGGCCAGATGACCCCGTCGTCGAGCGGAGCGTTCGTCTCGAAGCCGAACGTGGAATAGCGCTCCTTGAACTTCGACTTCGGCTTGAAGAAGCACAGCACCTTGCCGTCCCTGGAATAGGCCGGCATGCCGTAGTAGGTCCGCGGGACGAGGTTCGGTGCCGCGGCGGTCACGATCCGGTGAACGCCCTCGGCCATGCTTCGGTCCGGTTCGGGGAGCTCCGCGATCTTGGCCAGGACGTCGCGCGCGCCTTCGGCCCGCTCCTCCTCGGGGCTTCGGCGGGCGGATGCCTTGCGCTCGCGAGCGCTCTCCTTCATTGCCGCGCGCTCTTCGTCGCTCCAGACGTTGGCGGACCTGCGAGTCGGGGCGGCGGGTTTCATGTCGGATTTCGTGTCCGGCATCTCGTGCTCCTTTTCGACGTTCGTTCAGGCGGTGGCCTTCTCGGCGACCTTGCCCTGCTGGAGGATCCGGATCGCGTTTCCGAACGGGTCGCGGATGCCCATGTCGGTGCCGTAGAAGTGATCGGTGGGCTCCTGCGTGAAGTCGGTCACGCCGCGTGCCTTGAGCGTCTCGTACAGGCCGCGGATGTCGTCGGCCTTGAAGACCAGGCCGCTCATCGCGCCCTTCGTGATCAGCTCGCGGAGCTGGACGGCCGTCGCCTCGTCATGGAGCGGCGCGCCGGGCTCCTCGAGCGAGATCTCGGTTCCGCGCTCGCCGGGCACGCGGATCGTCAGCCAGCGATAGTCCCCCTGGCGCACGTCGTTACCCTTCTCGAGCCCGAGCTTGTTGACGTAGAAGTCGAGCGCCTCGTCCTTGTCGAGGACGTAGATCGAGGCGACGTTGAGGCTGGTGATCATCGTCTGTTCTCCCGTGTTGCGCCGATGCCGACGACCGTCAGCCTAGGGAGCCGCCGCCGCGCTCGCTTCTCCGAAACTGCGCAAACGCGGCGCCACTCCGGCTGCGACGCGCGGCCGGGTGGCGGCCATCTGGAAGCAGTTCGGTGCCTCGATCGGAGGATGCGTCTCGCGGTAGCCCGACGGGGTCGTCCCGACGATCTCGCGGAACGTGCGACTGAAGGTGCCGAGGCTGATGAAGCCGACGTCGAAGCAGATGTCGGTAACGCTTCGGTCGGTCTCGCGGAGCAGGAACATCGCCCGCTCCACCCGCCGCCGCTGAAGGTAGCGGTGTGGCGTCTCGCCGAAGCAGGCTCGAAAGCTTCGGATGAAGTGGGCCTCGGAAAGGTGGGCCACGGCGGCGATGGCGCGAACGTCAAGCGGCTCCGCGAAGGTGCGGTCCATGGCGTCGCGCGCGCGCAGCAGGCGCCGGTTCAGATCCTCGACGTCGCGGCTCACGCGGAAACGCTACGCCAACACGGCCTGCGGTGAGCCAGGGCGAGGCCGATACGGCAGCGACGATGCACAGCGCCACGTTCCTAGCCGTCTCCTTGGTTGGCCTGACGGTCAGGCCCGCCCAGTCCCATTCGATGTCGCCGCGAACATCCGCCGGGCGACGTCAGCAGCCGTCGTTGACGGGATCGACGGAAAGGCGTTTCGGTGGGCCGGACCGTCGACCGCCATGTCGCTCGTGTCCATGACCAGCGCCGCTCCGACCAGCGCGCTCATCGTCGGCTTGAACGTGCCCGTCGCCAGTCGGACGGCGCGCAGCATGGCGCGCGGGACGTGGTCCTTGCGGCCGGCCCGGCCGCTGGCAGTCTCGACCAACGCAGCGAGCTGATCGAGCGTCAGGTTCTCGGGACCGGGGACCTCGATGGCCGACGGGCGCACGCTCGGATCGGCGATGGCGAGCTGCACGAAGCGCGCCACGTCGACGACGGAGACGAAGTTGACGGGGTTGCGGCCGGTGCCGAAGATGCGCGTCCGGCCTGTCTCGACGAGCGGTCCGCCGACGAGCTCGAGCCACGCCTCGAGGTAGGCCGTTGGTCGAATGATGGTCCAGGAGAGTCCGCTCGAACGGAGGGCCTCTTCAGCGGCCCATTTGTCGCGGAAGAGCGCGATCGGATGCCGCGGCCCGGCGTCGTGGATCGAGAGCATGACGAACGTCGTCACGCCGCGCCGCTGCGCGGCCTCGATCAGCGCGATGTTGCCGTCACGGTCGACCGCACGCGACCCGAGAGGGTCGCGACCGCCGAACCCCGAGATCGCCGAAACGACCGTGTCCACGCCGTCGAGCGCGGCGTCGAGGACAGCGCGATCGCGGAGATCGCCCGCGACATCTTGGACGTTGGCGGGCCAGGAACGCGCATCCGGTGCCCGTCCATGGCGCGAGATGACCCGGATGGGCGACCCCTGTGCAGCGAGCAACGGCACGAGTTCGCGGCCGAGGTTTCCCGTTCCACCGAAGATGGCGATCATGACGCGGCTCCCGGCGTTGATGCCGCAGGAAGCGCGAGAGCCTCGCGAACGGCCTCGTTGACGTCTGCCGAGCCGTGGTCCACCGGCTCCAGGTAGAAGCGTGCCCAAACGGCGTGGCCGTCGCGGAGACCAAAGATGACGACCCCCCGGATCAGGTGTGGCTGGCCGTCGCGTCGCGTACCGCGCATCTCCCATTCCGACCAGACGGTCTGATCGTCCCCGACCCACGTCACCTCAGCCGACAGGTCGGGCACCGCAGCGAAGATCTGTTCCCAGTTCCGGCGTACCTGTGCCCGCCCGACGAAGCCTCGGGCGGGATGCGCCGGCGTCTCGTTTCGATAGTCCTCGGCGAAGCAGGTCGTCAGCGCGTCGACGTCGCGGTTCCGGGTGGCCTCCAACAGCCGTTCGATGAAGGCCGCCCCACTGCCCGCCGGTCTGGCTTCCATCGTGAAATCCCTCCCCGGGGTATCTGATACCATCCCTTGGAATGGATACGGCAGTATGGACCTGACTGAATCCGAGGTCAAGCCCAAGCGACGCTACGACGCGAGTAGACGGCGGCGGCGGGCAGACGAGGCTCGCGATCGGATCCTTGCAGTGGCTCGCAGGCTCTTCCTCGCCAACGGCTACTCCGCCACGTCGCTATCCCGCATCGCCGACGAGGCCGATGTCTCGGTCGAGACGATCTACAAATCGCTCGGTGGGAAGGCGGGCGTGGTTCGTGCGCTGTGGGAACGGGCGCTGGAGGGTTCGGGCCCGATTCCGGCCGAGCGCCGGTCGGACGAGATGCAGGCGCGGGAGACAGATCCGCGACGGATCATCGAGAGCTGGGCCGCCTTCGTCATGGAGCTTGCGCCGATCGGGTCGCCCATCCTTCTGCTCGCCCGGACGGCCGCGGCGTCGGACGCGGATCTTGCCGAACTCCTCGAGAAGGCGGACCAGGCGCGCGCGGTCCGCATGGAGCACAACGCCCGCGGGCTGCTCGAGCGCGGGCTCCTTCGGGGGGACGTGTCGCTGGAGGAGGCCCGCGACGTTTGCCTGGTGTACAGCTCCGCCGAGCTGTATGAGCTGCTCGTCATCCGCCAAGGCTGGCCCATCGAGCGCTACGGCCACTTCGTCGCACGCGGGATGATGGCGGCGCTCCTGCCCGACATGCCGCCCGGTCGTCCCATCCCGCTCCAGCGGAAATCACAGGACGCTGACTCGCCGACCCGATGACGCCTCGTGGTCCACGAGTCGCAGGTTGACCAGCGTCTGGGCGACGTCTACTCCTCGGCCGGGCCGCTGGAAGGCCCGGCGGCGCCGCTAGGTGGTCGCCAGGACGCTGTACAGGTCGACAGTCTCGACGTGCATGAACGGCGGTCGGGGCGCGCCGCGCGCAGCCTCCATCGCAGCGCGTGCCGATTGCTCGGATTCGAACACCAGCACGTTGAGCGTGCCGCCCGAACGGTCGCTCATCCACAGCGCCGAGACGAAGCCGGGAACCTCCCGGACCGGCGGTGCCACCCGCTCGCGCACGATGCTCCCGCTGGCGTCGATCTGCGCCGCATCGCCGGCCTCACGCACCACGACTGCAAACATGAGACGCTCCTTCGCCTACCATCACGCAATCAAGCGCGATTTCATATCATTCAGAGTGGCACGAAATGACCGAGAGCGTCAAGCGCCGTCGTCGCTACGAGTCGCCGCGTCGTGCCGCGCAGGCTGAGCAGACGCGTCGCGACATCGTGACCGCCGCCGGCAGGCTGTTCCGCGAGCGCGGATACGGGGTCCCGATGGCCGTCATCGCCGATGAGGCCGGCGTCGTGGTCGAAACGGTCTACCGGATCTTCGGCACGAAGGCCGCCCTCTTCCGGGCTGCCGTGGAGGCGCTGCTCGCGGGCGGGGCGAGGCGCGCCGAGGTCCCCGTCGGAGAGCGGCCGGCGATCCGTGCGATTCACGACGAGCGCGATCCGCGGAGACAGGTGGCTGCCTACGCCGCGACGCAGCCCGGGATTCACCGGCGTGCCGGCCCACTGCTCCGGGCGCTGCGCGACGCCCAGGCGGGCGACTCGGAGCTCCGACGTCTGTGGGACGAGATGGAGGCCTGGCGCCTCGAGGGGCAGGGCCAGTTTGTCCGGATGCTCGCCGACCGCGGAGCGCTCAAGTCGGGCCTCACGGTCGACCCCGCCATCGACATGACGTGGACCCTGTGCTCGCTGGCGGTCTACGATCTGCTCGTCCTCGCGAGGGGCTGGAGCGATGACCGCTACCAGGCCTGGTTGGCCGGCGCCCTTGGGTTCGCACTGCTCGGCGAGTAGACGTCACATCGGCGGAGTCGATTGGCCGGCGCACTGCTGCAGGATCGTCACGTCGCCAAGTCGGCCACCAGAAACCGAGGCCCGCGGGACGGCCCGCGAGGACCACCTGGTCCGACGCTCAAACGTGTTTCCGAGGCACGCCACCTCGTGGCGGTGAAACCTGGATCGACGACCAGCGCGCCGGCCCGGCCGCGACGTCCGTCCGGAGCAGCTCGCTCCGGTGGAAGGCGCTGTCCGCGACCGGCGTCACCACGCGACGCCTACCGACGGGTGCTCGTGCCCAGCCTGACGAGCAGCTCGTCGAGCTGGTCGAACGTCTCGGGATTCCAGCTCGTCGCCCCGGACGCGACTGCGTCGTCCAGCGCCTCCTTCGAGGGATAGAGGTCGTGGACGACCAACCGTGTCCGGCCGTGATCCTCCTCGAAGGTCGCGGTCGTCACGACGTGCCCGCCATCACCCTCCTCGTTGGTCCAGACCAGGCGCGTCGGCGGGGTCACCTCGAGGTACCGGCCGAAGAACGCCATCGGCTCGGCCGTGCCGTTGTCGAAGGTGAGCCGGTAGCCGCCCCCGACCCGCGCATCGATCTCGCACGACAGCAGCGTCACGCCCAACGACTTCGGGACCCACCACTGCCTGAACAGCTCGGCGTCGGTCCACGCCTCGAACACGCTGGGCGGCATGCCGTCAATCGTGCGCGTGACGACGAGCTCGCGCTCTGACGTGCGCTCGACCGTCGTCCGGTCCTGGGTGGCGGTTGGCTCAGCCGCGCCTCGGGTGTCCATCGACCTCCTCCTTCCATCGTCGCTCCGCGACGACCTGCTCCAACTGGTCGAACCGGGCGTCCCACAGCCGGCGCTGCTCCTCGATCCACGCGGTCTCGTCCTCGAGCCGGCGCGGGCCGAGCCGGCAGATCCGCACGCGCCCGATCTTCCCGGTCGTCACCAGCCCGGCCTGCTCCAGCACCCCGACGTGCTTGCGCATGCCCGTCAGGGTCATGCGGAACGATCCGGCCAGCTCCGTGATCGACGCGTCGCCCCGTCCGAGCCGCTCCAGGACGCCACGTCGGGTGGCGTCCGAGAGGGCCGCGAACGAGGCATCGAGTCGGCCGTCGGGATACTGAACCATATGGTTCACTGTATACGCCGGCCCGGCGCGGGACGCAACCCCATGGATCCGAGGCGGACCGCCTCGCTCGCGCGGCCCCGGGTGAGCATCGCCGACCCCGCGGCGCGGACGTTCTTGACCCACGCCGCGTCGGCGAAGGCAGCCACGGGCCCACGGGCGACCGAGTGGCCCGATGAGCCCAACCGTGGCCAACGAACGCGCTCGACCGGAAAATGGCCCCGGGCTGCGCTACGGCGCTGGCCGGATACTCCGTGCTGGGCCGACGATCCCCTCCTCGTAGGCCGTGAGCAGGTCGAACAACTCGGTCGCCGCGTACTGGCGGTCGTACGTTCCGGCGCTGAGCTGGCGGATGACGCCGGCCTCGGCCAGCGCCTTGAGTGCCGCGAGCGTCTGCTGCTGGCTGACGCCGATCGCCGCGCGGGCGGTCGGCGCCGAGAGCACGGGCAGCGCGGGCAACAGCACGATGAGCTTGCTCGCCGCGGACCCGGCCCTTGGGCGGCCCGCGCGCTCGCGCCACGCCGCCTGCAGCGCCGCCACCTGGTCTGCGAGCTCGATCGACATTCGGGCTGCGCGGGCGGCGGCGGTCGCGAACGAGCCGATCCAGTCGGCGCTGCGCCCCTCTCGGAACGCCACCAGTCCCTCGACGTAGGCGGCGGGTCGGGCCGCCAGGACGATGCTGACCGGCGGGACGAACCGGTCGGCGACGCCGCGGCGCCGCAGCACGACGTGGACGAGGGCGCGGCCGACGCGGCCGTTGCCGTCGATGAACGGGTGGATGGTCTCGAACTGGGCGTGCGCCACGGCTGCCTGCGCCACTGCGGGCAGATCGTCCCGGGCGAGGAAGGTGGTGAGGTCCTCGAGCAGCGGCACGACGAGGTCGTCGGGCGGCGGCACGAAGGCCGCATCGGACGGGTTCGCGAGCCGACCGCCGATCCAGTTCTGCTCCTCGCGCACGCGCCCCGGCCTCGCCCGCTCGTCGCCTGCCATGAGCACCGCGTGGATCGCCAGCAGGTCCGCGACGGTCACCGGCTCGGTGCGGTCTCCGATCGCAATCGCCTCCTCCATGGCGGACACGTTGGCGGCGACAATGCTGGCGCTGCCGCGCGCCGCCCGGGGGTCGATGAGCGCCCGGGCGAGGTTGAGCGAGGAGACGTCGTAGCCCTCGATCCGGGACGACGCGACGGCCTCCGACCGTAGGAGCAGCGGGCCGATGGCCTCGAGTCCGCCTACCGATGCGCGCTCGTTGAGCGCCCGGATCGCCGCCTCGGCGTCGGCCGAGAGGTCGGCGACCTGGAAGGAGACGGCAGGGTTGAGCGCCGCGATCTCGTCGGGGACGAAGGCCTGGTACCGGAACGCGGCGCGCGCCCGGCGCCCGCCCATGGCGCCGGGATTTCCTTCCCAGGTCCGCTCGACGGTGCTCGGCACGCGGCCTCCGACTGCAACCCTTCAATCTCTCGGAACAAATGAATGGATGGAAGGAGATTGCGCCGCTACCCCTTCAATGTCAAACCGAGGATCCAAGGGAAGCGCCCGAGAGCCGGCGCACGATCAGGTTAGTTCGGCCTTCGGCAACTCAGAGGCGCAGGCGTGTGACGAGGTACTCACTGTGCGTCTCAACGATGAGCTGCCGGCCATTGTCGGCCAACGCCAGGAAGAAGTCAGCGTGGCGCGCCCGACAGGATTCGAACCTGCGACCTTCGGCTCCGGAGGCCGACGCTCTATCCACTGAGCTACAGGCGCGCGGACGCCGATGGTACCTCGGTGAGGTCCGCCCGCAGATCGTGTCGATGTTCGATGGCCGGCCGCTGCCGCCGGCGATCGCGCCGCCGGCACTGTCCATCGCCGAGGATCCGCGGGATAATCGGCCCCCGGTAGCGTGCCGGAACCGAGGTACGCCGTACGGACATGATCGACACGCTCGAGCAGGGCAGGGACGCCGTACGCCGCCACGCATGGGACGAGGGCGTCGACGCGCTGAGCGCGGTCGACCGCGACGGCGCGCTCTCGCCCGACGACCTCGAGCTGCTCGGGACGGCGGAGTGGTGGGCGGGCCGGCCGGACGATGCGTCCGACGCGCTCGAGCGGGCCTTCGCCGCCTACGACGAGGCCGGGCGGACCGAAGACGCCGCGCGCGTCGCGATCACCCTCGCCTACAACGCATACCGACGGCTCGCGGGGGCGATCGGCGCCGGCTGGCAGGCCCGTGCCGAGCACTTGCTCGACTCGATCCCGGACTCTCGACTGCATGCCCAGAAAATGGTCTTCGACGGCTTCGGCCAGCTGATGGAAGGCCACCTCGAGGCGGGCATCGAGACGCTGGACCGGGCCATGGACCTCGCTCAACGAACCGGCAACATCGACGCGCGGTTCGTCGCCATGAGCCTCACGGGCATGGCCGAGGTCATGCTCGGGCGCTGGCGATCGGGGATCGCACTGGTGGACGAGGCGGCGACGGCGGCCTCGTCGGGGCGGCTCGACATCCGCGCCGCGAGCGACATCTTCTGCACGACCATGGCGGCCTGCCGGAGCCTGGGCGACCTCGAGCGAGCCGGCCAGTGGGCGGACGAAGGCGAGCGCTGGATGCGGCGGAACGGTGCCGGCGGATACCCGGGCATCTGCCAGGTCCACCGGGCCGAGCTCAAGATGCTCCGCGGCCAGTGGTCGGAGGCCGAGCAGGAGGCGCGACGGGCGTGCGACGTGCTCCAGCGCTTCCGACTCCTGGACGGGCTCGGGTACGCCCACAACGCCGTCGGCGAGATCCGGCTCCGGATGGGGGACCTCGATGCGGCCGCCGAGGCCTTCGACCGCGCGTACGAATACGGCCACGACGCCCAGCCGGGTCTGTCGATGCTCCAGCTCGCCCGTGGTCAGCTCGGCGACGCCCAGCGCTCGATCGCGCGGGCGCTGACGGCGGTCGCAGGAGCGACGGGCCGGCTCGACGATCGGGCGGCCAGGGGCCGGCTTCTCCCGGCTCAGGTCGACATCGCGCTGGCCGCGGGAGACCTGGACACGGCCCAGCGGGCTGTCACGGAGCTGGAGCAGATTGCCATTGACTTCGAGCGGCCCCTCTATCGGGCCGGCGCCCTGACCGCCCGCGGGGAGGTGCTGCTGGGCGAGAACCGAGCCGAGGAGGCATCCCCGGTTCTCGGCGAGTCGTGGCGCCTGTGGCAGGCGACCGACGTGCCGTACGAGGCTGCGCAAGCCCGGCTTCGCTACGCGCAGGCGCTCGCTGCTGAAGGCGACGACTCGGCGGCGCGGCGCGATCTGCTCGCGGCCCGCGCGATGTTCGAGCGGCTCGGTGCCGTGCTCGACCTCGAGCGCGTCGACGCGTTGCTCCGAGGCGAGGCAGGACCCGCGTCAGCGCGCGGGGGAGAGCGGGCGAGCCGCACGTTCATGTTCACCGACATCGTGACCTCGACCGACCTGGTGAGCGTCATCGGCGACGAGGCATGGCGGGAGCTCCTCGAGTGGCACGACCGCGAGCTCCGCGCCGCGGTCACGCAGCACCGCGGCGAGATCGTCAGCCATACCGGCGACGGCTTCTTCGCGTCGTTCGATGGCGCGGCGGACGCGGTCGAGGCGGCCGTCGACGTCCAGCGCCGGCTCGTTCGCCATCGCCACGAGCATGGCTTCTCGCCAGCGGTGCGCATCGGGCTGCATGCGGCGGACGCGACCCGCCGCGGGCGCGACTACAGCGGCCGGGGCGTCCACATCGCTGCACGGGTGGGCGCGGCCGCTGGACGCGAGGAGATCCTGGCGACGGCGAGCGTCCTCGCTCAAGTCAAAGCGGCCCGCTTCCGGCTGTCCGAGCCGCGAGAGCTGACGCTCAAGGGCGTGCGCGAGCCGATCGAGGCCCGGTCGATCGACTGGCGACCCTGACGCGTCGATCGCCGTTCTCGGCCGTCCTGGTGGGCCCGCGGCGCGACAGCCGGATGCACGAGGCGAGCGGACCGTCAGGCTCCGAGCGCCGACGCTCCACCGACGGCGGGCCGCGGGACGGGGGCAAAGGCCGACAGCTTGAGCCAGCGCGGGAATGCCCGCCGGACCTGGGCCGGCGCCTCGAGGCGGAGCTGACCCGATCGCAGCGCTCGTGGCCAGCCGTCGTCGCCGCGCCAGACACGCGTGAGCGTCCGCAGATCCGTGTCGACGGTCGCCGCCACCGATCCGCCCGGGTCGAAGTCGCACAGGTCGACGCCACTTGCCTTGATGACCAGCCACCAGTCGCGGCCGGACCCGACGACGTCCCGAAACGTGAAGCGCACGATCGTCTTGCCCGGCGGCACCTGGCCGAGATCGACGTTCCGGTGGATGTCCCACATCAGGAGGTGCGGGTCGAGATCGACGTCGCCGAGCTCGGGGATCCACCGGATCCCCCATCGACCGATCGCCTCGACGATCGGTCGGAGCTCGCGGCCGGCGGGGGTGAGCGCGTAGGTGACGCGGCTGCCGTCCTCGATCCGGTCGATCACACCCGCTCGCGCGAGGGACTGGAGCCGAGTCGAGAGCAGCGCCGGCGACATCCGTGGAATGCCTCGTCGCAGCGTGTTGAACGTCTGGCTGCCCTCGAGGAGCTCGCGGACGACGAGCATCGTCCAGCGCTCGTCGAGCAGCTCCATCGCCTTCGCCACCGGGCAGAACTGGCCGTATTGGCTCATCGGCTCTCTCCGAGGGAACGCTTGCTTCGCACCATCCTACGACCCGGGTCACGGCCGGTGCGGTTCAGAAGTTGTACCGGTGCGCTACAGATCCTGTACCGACTCCGCGCCCGCATCCGAACCGATGCTGTCTCCACCGCCCTCGCCGACGAGTTGCGAGGGGTCGCAGGGAGGAGCCGCA
>DASSHA010000047.1:0-4312 GCA_035693145.1 Candidatus Limnocylindrales bacterium | reverse complement strand
CTCAACACGCTCATCGTCGCGATCCCGGCCGTGATCCTGACGCTGCTCATCGCCTCGATGGTCGCGTTCGCGCTGACGCGCTTCAGGTTCCGGTTCAACCTGCCGTTGCTCATGCTGTTCACCGCCGGCAACCTCCTCCCGCCGCAGGTCATCATCGTCCCGCTCTACCACCTCTACCTCGCGATCCCGATCCCCAAGCCGTTGAGCGACAACGGCCTCCTCTACGACCAGTACATCGGGATCATCCTGATCCACGTCGTCTTCCAGATGGGCTTCTGCATCTTCGTGCTGGCGAACTACATGCGGACGCTCTCGAAGGAGCTGACCGAGGCCGCACTCGTCGACGGGGCGTCGGTCTGGGCGATCTATCGCCGCGTCACCCTGCCGCTCTGCCGACCCGCGCTCGCAGCCCTCGCGACACTCGAGTTCACGTTCATCTACAACGACTTCTTCTGGGCGCTCATCCTCATCAGCACCGGCAACAAGCGCCCGATCACGTCGGCGCTGAACAACCTCCAGGGACTCTTCTTCTCGAACACGAACCTGCTTGCGGCCGGCTCGCTGCTCATCGCGATCCCGACGATCGTCGTCTTCATCGCGCTCCAGAAGCAGTTCGTCCGCGGGCTCGCCCTCGGCTCGACGAAGGGGTGACGGTCGCCGCCGCGCCGGTCTGGGAGTCGCCGACCCTGACCTCGGTCGGCCGGCTGCCGACGCATTCGGTGCGCCACGACGACCGCGTCGCGCTCGACGGCCGCTGGCGCTTCCAGCTCGTCCGCGACCCGGGCGCCGAACCCGGCGACGACTGGCGCGACGTGGACGTTCCGGGCTGCTGGACGATGCAGGACGTGGGCGACCATCCGCAGTACACGAACGTCCAGATGCCGTTCCCGGAGCGGCCGCCCCAGGTGCCGTCGGACAACCCCACGGGAATCTACGAGCGGACGTTCGAGCTGCCCGAGGGCTGGTCGGACCGCCGTGTCGTGCTCCACGTCGGCGCCGCCGAGAGCGTCCTGATCGCCACCCTCAACGGCGTCGAGGTCGGCGTCAGCAAGGACTCCCATCTCGCCGCCGAGTTCGACGTCTCGCCGTTCGTCAGGGCCGCCACGAACACGCTCCGGCTGCGTGTCGTCAAGTGGTCCGACGCCTCCTTCGTCGAGGACCAGGACCAGTGGTGGCACGGCGGGATCACCCGCCCGGTCTTCCTCTATGCCACCGGCGGTGTCCACATCGCCGACGTCCGTGCGATCGGCGGGCTGGCCGACGACCTGCGGACCGGCACGCTCGTGGTCGACGCCCGCGTCGGCTTCGCCGGGCCGGCACCCGAAGCGGGCTGGCGCTTCGGACTCCGGCTGGCGGGGCCGGACGGCTCGGTCGTCGCCGAGGGATCGGTCGAGGCCGAGGTCGTCGACGCGGAGCTCGCCACGCGCGTCACGCCGCGGGACCTGGCGCTCAAGGACCGAATCGCGTCCGGCGAGCCGATCAGTGCCGACAACGAGGCACGTTGGCGCGACCTGCTCCCCCGCCTCGCGCCGCCGGCCGACGGCATCGCGACCTGGCGGCTCGAGGTCGCCGACGCGGACCGCTGGACGCCGGACACGCCCGCGCTTTACACGCTGTCCGTCGCGCTCCGCTCGCCGGGCGGCGAGGTCGTCGAGCAGACCGACGTGCGGATCGGCTTCCGGCGCGTCGAGGTGCGAGGCCTGGACCTGCTGGTCAACGGCATCCGGCCCTACATCCGCGGCGTCAACCGCCACGACTTCGACCAGCACACCGGGCGGGTCGTCACGGTCGAGCAGATGCGTGGCGACCTCGTGCTGATAAAGCGGTTCGGGTTCAACGCCGTGCGGACGTCGCACTACCCGAACGACCCGGCGCTGCTCGACCTTGCCGACGAGCTCGGGCTGTTCGTCGTCGACGAGGCCGACATCGAGTCACACGCGTTCTACCAGGCGCTGTGCGACGACGTCCGCTATCTGCCGACGTGGGTGGAGCGCACGGCCCGGATGGCGATCCGCGACAAGAACCACCCCTCGATCATCCTCTGGTCGCTCGGCAACGAGTCCGGCTACGGCGCGAACCACGACGCGGCGGCTGCGTGGCTCCGCCGCTACGACCCCTCGCGACCGCTCCACTACGAGGGCGCCATCCGGTTCGACTGGGCGAGCGACCAGACCGCGAGCGACATCACCTGCCCGATGTACCCACCGATCGCCGCGATCGTCGACCACGCCCGCTCCGGGCTCCAGCGGCACCCGCTGATCATGTGCGAGTTCTCGCATGCGATGGGCAACTCGAACGGGACGCTGGCCGAGTACTGGGACGCGATCGAATCGACGCCGGGGCTCCAGGGCGGCTTCATCTGGGAGTTCTGGGACCACGGGCTCGTCCAGCGGCTGGCGGACGGGACTACGCGGTGGGCCTACGGCGGCGACTTCGGCGACGAGCCGAACGACGGCAACTTCTGTCTCGACGGCGTCGTCTGGCCCGACCGGACGCCGAAGCCGGCGCTCTGGGAGCATCGCCAGCTCGCCTCGCCGGTGCGCGCACACGCGACCCGCGAGGACGTCCAGGCCGGCCGGATCGAACTCGAGAACCGCGGCCACTTCCGCGACCTGTCATGGCTGCGGGCCCGCTGGGAGGTCACGACCGACGGCTCGCCAGCGGCCGACGGCGTCGTGCACCTCCCGGCGATCGGCCCGGGCGAGCGTGGCGCCGCCGAGATGGACGGCTGGCACGCGCTGCCGCGCGATCCCACGACCTGCCTGACGGTGCGCTTCGAGACGAGCGAGCCCTCGGCCTGGGCCCCCGAGGGTTTTGAGGTCGCGTGGCTGCAATGGGAGCTGTCCGACGTGCGCCGGCCGCTCCCCGATCCCGTGAGCGGGGAGCTGTCCGTCGATCCCGACGGGCTGCTCGTCCATCCGCTCCTCGCCGCCGCTCCCCGCCTCTGCCTGTGGCGGGCGCCGACCGACAACGATCGCATCGGCGGGATGGCGGAGCGCTGGGCCGAGGTCGGACTCGATCAGCCGGCACGGCGCGTCGTCGCCGTCGAGCGCGACGGACTGACGACCGTCGTACGAAGCGAGCACCGGGTCGCGTCGGACGCCGTGATCCGGCACGAGCAGCGGCTCTCGCCGATCGCGGACGGCGGGATCCGGGTTGACGAACGCGCCGAGATCCCGGACGAGCTCGACGACCTCGCGAGGGTCGGTTCGGTGCTCGAGGTCGTCCCGGGCCTCGAGCGGTTCGAGTGGTTCGGGACCGGACCGATCGAGACGTACCCGGACCGCCGCCGCGGCGGCCGGCTGGGGCGATGGGCGTCGAGCGTCGACGAGCAGTACGTCCCGTACGTCCGACCCCAGGAGAACGGCGGCCACGCCGGCGTCGAGTGGATTGCGCTGCGCGACGAGTCCGGCCGCGGCCTCCGGATCCGGCTCGACGGGCCGCGCCAGGTGTCGGCGACGCACTTCCGGGCCCGCGACCTCGCCGCCGCGGCCCACGACGTCGAGCTCCGGCCGCGGGCGGAGACGGTCGTCCACCTCGACGCGGCCCACCGCGGCCTGGGCACGGCGAGCTGCGGACCGGACACGCTCCCCGAATACGTCGTCCGGCCGGGCACGTACGCGTGGTCGTACACGATCGAGCCGCTCGTCGGCTCGTGATCGACTGGGACGGCGCGGGCCGGCAGCTCCATCTCCACAACGGGCTCGTCAGCTACGTCATCCGAGTGCTCGACGACGGATCGTTGGGGCACCTCCATTTCGGTCCGCCGCTCGCGCCCGGGGCCTCGTACGCGCATCTCGCGCCCGCGTCCGGATCGTTCGGGAACCGGTTGGGCGAATCGATCCCGCTCGAGTCTCCGACGGTCGGGACCGGCGACTACCGAGTGCCGGCGATCGAGGCGCGGCTGGCCGACGGTTCGGGCGTGCTCAGGCTCGCCTACGCCGGCCACGAGATCTCGTCAGGGAAGCCGGTCCTCGACGGCCTTCCGGCGACGTACGTCGAGGCCGAGGACGAGGCGGCGACCGTCACGGTCTCGCTCGCCGATTCCCACGCAGGCATCGAGGTCGCGCTCGCCTACACGATCTTCGCCGATCGGCCGGTCGTCGCCCGCAGCATGCGGGTCCGAAACGGCGGCCCGTCGCCCGTTCGGCTCGAGAGCGCGATGAGCGCATCGCTCGACCTGCCCGACGCCGACTGGACGCTCGTCCGCCTGAGCGGGACCTGGGCCCGCGAGCGGCACGTCGTGTCCGAACGGCTGACGCCGGGCCGTCACGGCGTCGCGAGCACGCGCGGCCACTCGAGCCACGAGCAC
>DASSHA010000046.1:0-23321 GCA_035693145.1 Candidatus Limnocylindrales bacterium | reverse complement strand
GAGTTCGAGTCCCGACCGGACCAGCTGCTGGTCTACAGGCTCGTCCAGGTCGACGAGCGCGTGATCGTCGTGTTCGCGCCGGTCGGCGCGTCCGAACGCTCGCCGTTCGAGCCCCGTCAGCTCGAGTTCGACACGAGCGGCTTCGTCCAGATGGAGCTGCTCGGGCTCGACGGGCGCGAGGACGAGTGAGGGGGGCCGAACCAGGGAGGAGGCGCACGACACAGCTGGCACGGGCCGCGGCATGAGGGAGCCGGCGGTCGAGGGAGCAGGATCTGAGAGGAGGACAGTGCAGGGTGGCTGCAGTCTCTGACGCGGAACGCCGGCCCGCCCCGGGCGGGTCGAACGCGATCGCCGAGTACTTCGAGTTCGCGGAGCGCCGCACGGATTTCGCGACCGAGATCCGGGCCGGCCTGACCACGTTCATGGTCATGGCCTACATCATCTTCGTGAACCCGTCGATCCTGACGGCGGGCTTCAAGGACGTCGACCCGCACTTCACGGCGAACTCCATCGCGGCCGCGACCGCGCTCGTCGCCGGGATCATGACGATCGCTATGGGCGTCTTCGGCAGGTACCCGTTCGCGCTCGCGGCCGGGCTCGGGATCAACGCGATCGTCGCGTTCACGCTGACCGGCAAGGGGCTCAGCCCGGCCGGGGCGATGGGCGTCATCGTCATCGAGGGGATCGCCGTCACGATCCTCGTCCTCGTCGGGCTCCGGGAGGCGATCATGAACGCCGTCCCGATCGCCCTGAAGCGCGCGATCGGCGTCGGCATCGGCCTGTTCATCCTGTTCATCGGCTTCGCGAACGGCGGGCTGATCAAGGCCGGCAGCGGGACGCTCGTCACCGTCGCCTACCCGACGACGCCCTCGCAGCTCGTGTTCATCATCGGCCTGGTCATCACGTTCGGGCTGTACGTCCTCAAGATCCGGGCCGCGCTGATCATCAGCATCCTCGCCACGACGCTCATCGCGCTCGCCGCGGGCGTCCAGCCGGTCCCGCAGTCGTTCACGGCGACACCTGACTTCTCGACGCTCGGTCAGTTCGACCTGACGCAGGTCTTCTCGAAGCTGCCGCTGATCGTCGCGATCCTCACGATCTTCGCGATCATGCTGACCGACTTCTTCGACACGATGGGGACGGTCACCGGCGTCGCCGAGGAGGCCGGCCTCACGCGTGAGGACGGTTCCGTGCCGGGCGTCGGTCGCGTCCTCGGCGTCGACTCGGTCGCCGCGTTCGTCGGCGGGCTCGCAGGCACGTCCTCGAACACGACGTACATCGAGAGCGCGGCGGGCGTGGCCGAGGGCGGCCGATCGGGCTTCGCCTCGGTCGTCACCGGCGTCCTGTTCCTGCTCGCGGTCTTCCTCGCCCCGATCGCCGGGATCGTGCCCGGCGTTGCGACCGCGCCGGCCCTCGTGCTCGTCGGCTACCTGATGTTCACGATCGTTCGCGACATCCCGGTCGCCGACGTCGAGGATGGCCTGCCGGCGCTGCTGACGATGATCCTCATGCCGCTGACCTACGACATCACGGTCGGGATCGGCGCCGGGTTCATCAGCTGGGTCCTCATCAAGGTCGTCCGCAACAAGGTCGGCGAGATCCACCCGCTGATGTGGCTCGTGGCGATCGCGTTCGTCGTCTACTTCGCCCAGGACTGGCTGCCGACGATCCTGCCCGCGTAGCGGGTCCGTCGCATCCATCGCAGACACGGCGGCCGGCGCCTCTTCACGAGGCGCCGGCCGCTTCGATTCCTGCGCGCGACGCCTAGCGCCCGCGCGTTCCGGCATCCGGGCCGGATGCCGCCGCCCTCCCTGTACCATCGCGGCGATGTTCCGCCGGACCGTGCTGCCCGAGGGGCCGCGCGTGATCAGCGCCCGGATGCCCGGCGCGCGCTCCGTCTCCGTCGCCGCCTACGTCCTCGCCGGCTCGCGAGTCGAGCGCCCGGGCGAGGCCGGGGTGGCGCACTTCATGGAGCACATCACCTTCAAGGGCACCAACCGCTTTCCGACGAGCCGTGCCATCTCGGAGGCGATCGAGGGTGTCGGCGGCAGCTTCAACGCCGCGACGGACCGGGAGTCGACCGTCTACTGGGTGCGGGTTCCGCGTCGCGTGGCGGCGCGGGGCGTCGAGGTGCTCGGGGATCTCATCGTCCGTCCGCTCCTCGACGAGCGCGAGATCGAGCAGGAGCGGACCGTCATCGTCGAGGAGATCCGCTCGTACTTCGACGACCCGACCGAGTACGGACAGATCCTCTTCCAGCAGGCGATGTTCGGCGACGGACCACTGGGCCGCGAGATCTGCGGCGACGAGGCCTCGATCCGCGGCGTCCCGAGCCGCGCCATCCGCGACTTCTGGGCGACGACGTATCGACCTGCCAACACCGTCGTCTCGGTCGCGGGAGATCTCGAGCACGAGGAGGCCGTCGAGCTCGTCGCGGCCGCGTTCGGGGAGGGCAATGGCAGCTCGCTCGGTGTGGACGCGGCACCGGCCCTGCCCGCCGGCGAGCGCTACCTGCTCGCGCAGCGCGACACCTCGCAGGCACAGCTCGTCGTCGGGGTCCCGGCGCTCCGGCGCGACGATCCTGATGCCTGGGTGCTGTCGGTGCTCAACGGCATCCTCGGCGACGGGATGAGCAGCCGGCTGTTCCTCTCCGTTCGCGAGGAGAAGGCCCTCGCTTACGACATCAGCTCGGGGGTGAGCGACTACAGCGACGCCGGGGCGCTCGAGATCGCGGCCGGCGTCGACGCCGATGCGCTCGGCGACGCGCTCGATGCGATCCTCGCCGAGCTCAGTCGACTGCGGGACGAGCCGGTGCCGGACGAGGAGCTGGCGAAGGCGAAGGCATATCTCGGTGGTGGCCTCGAGCTGCGCATGGACGAGACCCGCCACGTCGCGTCCTGGCTCGGCGGCCAGGAGGCGCTTCACGACGAGGTGCTCACGGTCGAACAGGCGCTCGATCGCATCGGCGCGGTGACGTCGGACGACGTCGCCCGCGTCGCCCGGACGCTGTTCCGCGACGACGCGCTCCGGCTCGCGGTCGTCGCGCCGAAGGGGCAGGGGAGTGACCTCGACGCCCATCTCCGGCTGCGCGAGGCCGTCGCGTGACCCGCAGATGACGCGCAACGGCGAGGCGATCACCGTGACGGCGTCGCAGGTGGGACCGACGGGCCCAATCGAACCGGCCGAACGGGCGGTCGCGCTCCGCCTCGCTCGCCTTCATCTCCGGCTCGGCTCGCTGGGGCTCGCCCGCGCCGAGCTCGAGGCGTGTGCCGGATCGGGCGAGCTCGACGAGGCGGCGCTGCTCGATCTCGCCGAAGTCCGCTGGCGCACCGGCGACCTGCCGGGCGCCGGCGAGGCCGCGGCTGCCGCGATGGCGACCGGCGACGACAGCGGTCTCGCCCTGGTCATAGCGGCGGAAGCCGCCGCGGCCTCGTCCCGCCCGGCCGAGGCACGACGACTTGCCGGGCAGGCGCTCGAGGCGACGACGGTGCCTCTCGACCAGCTCTTCGCCGGGATGCCGCAGAGCAGCATCTGGCCGCACGACGCGCGAGCCGGCGAGCCGACAGGCGGCGTCGGGACGGGCGAGGCCGGGGAATCCGCGCCCGGCGGTGGCTCCAGCGTAACGGCGGAACCTTCGACTCGTGCCGGTCTCGTCGGACGCGTGCGGCCCTCGACCGGCGCGCACGGACATGTCATCGAGCATCGCCTCGACGCGGCGTCGCCCGCCCTGGCACCCGCGTCGACCCTGGCGGGCATGCCGGCTCTCGAGCCCCGGGCGGTCCTCACCGTCGCGAGCGACGAGATCGCGGCCGGCCGAACGGCCCGGGCGGCGGCGCGCCTCGCGCTGCTCCTGCGCGTCACTCCCGACGCCGCCGAGCCGGTCCTCCGAATCGCGGCCGGCGGTCGTGGACCGGACCTGGCGCTGGTCCGCGGCGACGCGCTCCAGCTCCTCGGGCGGGACGACGAGGCCGCCAGTGCCTACTCGGATGCCGCGACCGCACTCGACACGATGACCGACGATCCGCCGGAAGGGCCGGGGGCAGCCGCACGGCCGGAGCTCGATCGGACGCGTCCCCTCGCCGACCGCCGACCGCCGGACGCCACTCGCCCGAGCTCCTGACCGCCGCACGCCACGCGGCGCTTCGAATCTGCTCGGCGCATCGGTCGGGCGGCACTGGTATCGTCCGGCCCGCGTCCCCGCGATCGTCCTCACCACCGTCCGCAGCGCAGGCCTGTCCGTGACCGAACGAACCCTCGTCCTCATCAAGCCCGACGGCGTCCAGCGCCTGCTCGCGGGTCGAATCCTCGCCCGCTACGAGGACCGCGGGCTTCGGATCGTGGCCCTCAAGCTCGTCCGCGTCGACCGCGAGCTCGCCGAGCGCCACTACGCGATCCACCGCGACAAGCCGTTCTTCCGGTCGCTCGTCGACTTCATCACGTCCGCGCCGCTCGTCGCCCTGGCGCTCGAGGGCCCGAACGCGATCGCGATCGTTCGCGCGCTCAATGGCGCCACGCGGCCGCACGAGGCGGCTCCCGGCACGATCCGCGGTGACTTCGCCGTGGAGACGGCACAGAACCTCGTCCACGCCTCGGACAGCGCCGAGACCGCCGCCGACGAGCTCGCGCTCTGGTTCCGGCCGGACGAGCTCCTGGAGTACGCGCGCGACGTCGACCGCTGGGTGCTCGCCCCCGCGGAGTGACGTCCGTTCGGGCCGGCTCAGGCCGGGGGCGCAACCGAGACGACGATCGCGAGGACGCTGACGAGGGCGATCGCGCCGCTCTCGACGACCGATCCGACGTTCGTGCGGCCGCGGTCCCGGAACGGCGGCCATGAGCTGACGACGCCGCGGGGCGGGCGAAGCCCGTCCATCACGAACCGGCCGAACCCGACGGCCGCGATGGCCGCTCCGAACGTGAGCAGCGCCGCCGCCGGCACGCCGCCGATCGCGTCGTCGGCGATCGCTGCCCGCGACGCCCAGGACGACGTCCCGGGCAACCCGACGCTCGCCACGAACGCCGCGCCGAGGGCGAGCACGATCACCGGGTTCCGACGACCGAACCCCGACAGGTCGGGCAGCCGGCCGGTCGTCGAACGCGCATCCAGCAGCGAGGCCGCACCGCCGAGCGCGAGCGCGCCCGCCGCGAACGACGGCAGCCAGGCGACCGCCGGCTGACCGGGCGACACCGGCGACGCGAGCCCCAGGACGATCCAGCCTGCCGCGGAGACGACCAGGTAGGCGAAGGCGTGGCGCACGTCGTCCTGGACGCATGCGGCGATGCCGCCGAGGCCGATCGTCGCGACCGCCGCGATCTCCACGAGCGGCCGCTCGAGTCCACCGAGCGCGGGCGCGGCGACCGCCGCGAGGGCCTCGATCCCGACGAGCGACCCGACGGCAGGCAGCCAACCGAGGACGGGTCCGATCGCGAACGCCGGAACGAGGTCCGCCCGGAGCGTCGCCAGCCGGTGGAACGGCAGCACGCCAATCGATCCGCCAATCGCGGCCGCCGCGAGGAAGGTGCCGAGCCCTGCGACGCCTGCCGCCGCCGGAGCCGTTGCCGACCCGGCCGACGCGAGCAACACGCCACCGACGAGGGCGAGCGGCAGGATCGTCGCCGCCAGCGCGGCCCCTGGACCGCGCCTGGTTGCCTGTGGCTCTCGGCCGGGCCCGAAGAGGGCGATCGCGCCCGCGATGCCGGCGAGGAGGATGGCGGCGACCGGATCGTCGAGGCGGAGCGCCAGCGCCGCGACGGGGATCGATGCCGCGACCGGCAGGAGCGTCAGCGCCGGGCGCTCCTGCCCGCGGACGAGCTCCGCGAGCGCGAGCAGCGCGAGGCCCATTCCGCCGGAGATCGCGAGACGCACTCCGGCGCCAGCGTCCGCGTCGCCCGACGGTCCCGTGAGCAGCAGGACGATCGAGCCGAGCCCGACGAGCGACGGGGCGCCGACGACGGCGAACGCGACCGCCGGCGTGTCGAACCGGCTCGGCGCGATGGCCCACGTGCTGTTCGCCGGACGGACGACTCCGGCGGTGCCGGATGCGATCGTTCGGCGCGAATCGATCGGCCGCCGGACGCCGACGGCGAGGAGCGAGGCGGCCGCGACGCCGAGCACCGGGCCGACGAGCGCGATCAGCGGGCTCCACGGACCGATCGCCCGATCGACGAGGCCGACACCTGCCACCAGGACGGCGACCCCCACGGGCCGCGCCCGCCCTCGACCGAGGGTCGCCATCGGCACCGCCGTGACGACGATTCCGAGCCCGGCCCCGAGGGCGATTGCCGATGCCGGCGCGAGGTCGTGGCCGGCCGCCGTCCCGGCGCCGGCGAGCGTCGCCGCCGCTCCGGCACACGCGATCGCGAGGCCGCCGAGACCCCCACCGAACGGGACGGCTCGCCCGTCGTGGCCGCTGCTGCTCGGTGCGTGTTCGGTGCCTCGATCCGTGACGATCAGACCGGCGAGCAGGGACGCGGCCAGTCCGGCGACGGCGATGACGAGCTGGATCGTCCTGTCGACGGCGGCGCCATCGGGGCTGTCGATCGCGAGGTCGGCCGGGGCGACGAGCAGCAGGAGGGGTGACGCCGCGAGCGCACACGCGACTCCGAGGCCGGCGATCGTCGATCCGCCGAGCCTGCGAAGCCCGAGTGCAAAGCGGCCGCCGCCGGCGACCACCGCTGCCACGGCTCCGAGCCACGCCACGCCGCCGACCGCGAGCGCGGCGAGAGTCATCGCGCGGCGAGAGCCGGGTAGGGGGGCGTGCCGAGAACGCCGAACAGCGGCAGCGGCCAGTAGCGCAGCCAGGCGCGACCGATGATCGAGGTCTCGGGGATCGGCCCGAAGACACGCGAATCGGACGAGGCCTCGCGATGATCGCCCATGACGAAGACCTCGCCGGCCGGAACCGTCCAGTGGTCGCGACCGGCGGCCGCCGGCGTCGGCTGGCCCTCGAACAGATAGCGTTCGTCGAGCTTCGTCCCGTCGACGTAGATGAACCCGTCCGAGCGCACGTCGATCGTCTCGCCCGGAAGCCCGATCACCCGTTTGATGAACGGCGTGCCGTCACTCGCGAACGTGTCGGGTGGCGTGAAGACGACGATGTCGCCGCGGTTGTAGCCGTCGAACCGGGGCGTGAGCTTGTCGACGAGGACGTACTGGTCCGGTTCGAGCGTGTGCTCCATCGACCCCTGTTCGACCCGATACGGCTGGGCGACGAACGTCTGGACGACGACGAAGATCAGGATCGTGAGGACGAGGGTCTGGACGATCTCGAATGCGCAGCCGAGCGCCCCTCGTCTGACCACTGGTCGCGGAGTATAGGGAGGCCTGTGCTATCGTGCGGCCCCGTGAATTGCGCCCCGCACGGGCGCTGACGTGCGCCGCCGCGTGGTGCAGCTCGGCAGCGTCCTCGTCGCCGTCGCCGCGCTGGCTGTCGTCCTGTACAACGCCACGCTTGTCGACCGGCGGCCGCCCTCGGTCGGCGCGATTGCGTTGTCCGCACCCGTTGCCGGCGATCCGCGCGTCGGCCAGACGCTGACCGCGATCGACGTCGAGTTCTCCGAGCCGGTTCGCACGGCGACCGCGGAGCAGCGGTTCGCGATCGAGCCGTACGTCGCGGGCACGTTCAGCTGGGACGGCGCGACGATGATCTACACGCCGTCGCAGAGGCTGCCGCCGGACGCGACGTTCAGCGTGACGATCGGGCCCGGGTTCCAGGATCTCGCCGGCAACACCGCACCTGGGACCGTCGATCCGTGGCAGTTCCGCACCGTCGGCCCGCCGATCGTCACCGAGGTCCAACCGGCGGACGGCTCGCCGAGCGTCGCGGTCACGACGACGATCCGGCTCACCTTCGACCGGCTCATGGACACGGCCTCCGTCGAGCAGGCGACGACGATGAGCCCCGAGGTCCCCTACCACGCGAGCTGGAGCGGGCAGACCGTGATGCTGGCGCTCGACGCGCCACTCTCGTTCGACACCGACTACACCCTGACCGTCGGCGCCGCCGCGCGCGACACCGGGGGCAGCCTGTTGCGCGAGCCGTTCGTCGTCCATTTCCGGACCGTGGAGGCGGGGCTCGGGATCGCGTCGCTCATCCCGGCGCCGAACGTGTCAGGCGTCAGCGTCCGGACGCCGATCGCCGTCGCCTTCGACGGGCCCATAGACAGCGCCTCGATCAGCGGCGCCCTGCGGATCACGCCGAGCGTCGGCGGCGACCTTCGCGTCGTCGCCCTGCCCGAGGATCGGCCGGCGGCACCCGCGTCGCCGTCGGCGGCACCGTCCGCGAGCGAGACCCCGCCGGCGGGGAGCGTCCTCGAGCTGATTCCGGGCGCGCCGCTCGCGGCGCACACGACCTACACCGTGACCCTCGACCCGATCGTCCGTGGTGCACGGACCGGCGCGGGTGTTGCCGCCAGCCGAACCTGGACGTTCACGACCGGCGCCCCCAGTCAGTCGGCGCAGAACCAGATCGCCTTCCTCTCGAATCGGGGTGGCGTCCGGAACGTCTGGCTGATGAACCCCGACGGATCGAACCAGCGCGAGCTGACCGCCGAGATGGTTCCCGTCACCTCGTATGACGTCAGCGGCGGCGGCGATCGCCTGGCGTACGCCGCGGGCGGCGTCGTGACGGTCGTCTCGATCGACGGCGCCGACGCCCGGACGATCACGCAGCCCGGCCGCTTCGAGTACAGCCCGGTGCTCGGTCCGGAGGCACGAGTCGTCTACCTTGCCCGCCGGGACAGCTCGGGCGCGGACCTCGGCTGGTGGGCCGTCCCGCTCGATCCCGGCGCCGGCGCCGAGCGCCAGCTGCTCCCCACGGGCGCGCCACCGCTCGGGTCCGTGGCCCAGACCGCCGAGATCCTGCCGGCCTCCGACGCGAGCTGGACGCGGGCTGCCGCGGTCTCCGACGACCGACGCTGGCTCCTCGTCGTTGCCGATGGCAGCCCGGTGGTCATCGACCTGGCGGCAACGGATGCGGCTGCACCGCATCGGCTGGATCTGTCGCCGACGCAATCGCCGCCCAGCTGGGACGAGGCGGCGGCGGCGTTCCTCGTCGTCGCCTCGGCACCCGGCGAGACCGACTCGTCGGTCTGGCGGATCACGCCCGACGGAGGCCTGACTCGCGTCGTCGCCGGCGTCGACTCGGCGTCGGCCGACGCGCAGGCCGGCATCGCGACGATCGAGCCGGGCGGGCTCGGGAATGCGAGGCACGTCGCCTATGTCGCGCCGGGCGGGTCCGCTCCGGACGCCCTCACGACCGCCCCGGATCTCCTCGACCGGCGGCCCTCGTTCGCGCCGGACGGTGCCTCGATCCTGTTCCTGCGGGTTCGCGCCGACGACCCCTCGGCGTCGGCCGGCATCTGGGTGGTGGCACCCGACGGGCGCGAGCTCCGACAGCTCTCGACCGACGGCGCGGAGCCCCGCTGGCTGCCCTGATTGGTTTGACCGGCGTCTGACGCGCTTGGTACACTCCCGCGCGGCCTGACCCCCAAACCGCCGAGTTCGGCGTGCCCCCAGGCCCCACCGCGTCGGTCCCGTGATCCGCCCATTCCGGCGGACCGCGCCCGGCACCGACCGACAGTCGCATGCCGAACCCTGGAGGAACGTCAGAGCCTGATGGACCCGAGTGCGCTGCTGCAGCTCATCATCCTGCCGGCCGCCGTGCTGGCCGTGCTCTTCGCGCTCTATCTCGCCCGTGACGTCCTGTCGCGGGACACCGGAACGCAGGAGATGCAGGACGTCGCCGGCACGATCTTCGAGGGGGCGGTCGCGTTCATCCGCCGCCAGTACACGACGATCGGGCTGCTTGCGCTCGTCGGTGCGGTGATCATCGGGCTCGTCATCACCGTCGTCGAGACAAGGGACGTCGCCGACGTTCCCGAGCTCGCCGGCGCGCCGCTCGGGATCAGGACGGCGATCGCGTTCCTGGTCGGGGCAGCGTGCTCGATGGCGTCAGGGATCATCGGCATGTACATCAGCGTCCGCTCGAACGTGCGCACGGCCTCGGCCGCGCGCCGCAGCCTCGTCGAGGCCGTCCAGGTCGCAATGCGGGGCGGCGCCGTCTCGGGCTTCCTCGTCGTCTCCCTGTCGCTGCTCGGCGTGTACCTCATGTTCGTCGCCTTCGGCGGCTTCGACCGGCCCGACCAGGCGCCGTTCCTGATCGTCGGCTATGGCTTCGGTGCGAGCTTCGTGGCGCTGTTCGCGCAGCTCGGCGGCGGGATCTACACGAAGGCGGCCGACGTGGGCTCGGATCTCGTCGGAAAGGTGGAGGCCGGGATCCCGGAGGACGATCCGCGCAACGCAGGTGTCGTCGCGGACCTCGTCGGCGACAACGTCGGCGACTGCGCCGGCCGTGGCGCCGACCTGTTCGAATCGACGGCCGCCGAGAACATCGGCGCGATGATCCTCGGCGTGGCGGTCTACGCCGTCGCGCGCAATGCGGGCTGGCCGCACCCCGAGGCGTGGATCTTCTTCCCGCTCGTGGTCCGCGCGTTCGGCCTCCTCTCGACGATCGTCGCGATCTTCTTCGTCCGCGGGCGCGAGGACGAGGACCCGATGAACATGCTGAACCGCGGCTACTGGGTCACGACGATCCTGTCGGTCGCCGGCCTGGCGCTCGTGACGAACGTGATGATGCAGACGCCGGGAGAGACCGGCAGCAACGGCATCCCGGCCTGGATGTGGTTCTTCGGCGCCGGAGTCGTGGGCCTGATCACCTCGGTCGCCTTCGTCTACATCACGCAGTACTACACGGCGGGCTCGTATCGGCCGGTCCGCGAGATCGCGGAGGCCTCGAGGACGGGCCCGGCGACGAACATCATCTCCGGCGTCGCGGTCGGCTTCGAGACGACCTTCGTGACCGCGATCTCGATCGGCATCGCGCTCTTCGCCAGCCATTGGCTCGGCCAGCAGGCGCACCTCGTCGACGCGAACGGACGGGACGTCGGCGGGATCTTCGGGACCGCGGTCGCCACGATGGGCATGCTGATGACGACCGCCTACATCCTCGCGATGGACACGTTCGGACCCATCACCGACAACGCGGGCGGGATCGCCGAGTTCAGTCGGGCCGAGGCCGGCGCGCGCGAGATCACCGACCGCCTCGACGCCGTCGGCAACACGACGAAGGCGCTGACGAAGGGCTATGCGATCGCATCCGCGTCGCTGGCGGCGTTCCTCCTGTTCAGCGCCTACATCGACAAGGTCAACCTGATCCTCGGCCGGCAGATCGAGGCCGGCAAGCAGGGCGTCCAGCTCCTGACGTCGGTCAACCTCGCCGACGTCAGCGTGTTCATCGCGGCGCTCATCGGCTCGATGCTCGTCTACTTCTTCAGCTCGCTCGCGATCCGTGCCGTCGGCACGACCGCGCAGGCGATCATCGTCGAGGTTCGTCGCCAGTTCCGCGAGATGCCAGGGATCATGGATTACACCCAGCGACCCGACTACGCACGGGTCGTCGACATCACCACGCGTGCGGCGCTGCGCGAGATGGTCGCGCCGGGCCTCGTCGCCGTGGCGACGCCGATCATCGTCGGCCTGCTGCTCGGCTACCAGGCGGTCGCCGGGTTGCTCATGGTCGGCACGATCGCGGGCGTCCTGCTGGCGACGGTCCTGAACAACGGCGGCGGCGCCTGGGACAACGCGAAGAAGTACATCGAGTCGGGGAACCTCAAGGACGACGCCGGCAACGTGCTCGGCAAGAAGACCGAGGCGCACGCCGCCGCCGTCGTCGGCGACACGGTCGGTGACCCGTTCAAGGACACCGCCGGGCCGTCGCTCCACGTCCTCGTGAAGCTGCTCGCCACGATCACCCTCGTTCTCGCCCCGCTCTTCATCCGGTAGCGGACCGCCGGCGATCGTCCACAACGAACATGCCATCGTCGCGCATGCTGAGCCGTGCCGAAGGCGCCGCCGAGCACCGACGCGAGCGCACCTGAAGGTGCGCGAGCGAGGAGCGGAGGCGGCAACGCCCGGCCCGGCCAGCACGTGCGACAGCCCCTAGATGGATACCACGCTCCAGGCGCTCGTCATGGGGATCGTCCAGGGCCTGACCGAGTTCCTGCCGATCTCGAGCTCCGGCCACCTCATCCTCGTGCCGTACGTGCTCGGCTGGAACGACCCGTTCATCGACTCGCTCGCGTTCTCGGTCCTGCTCCACATGGGTACGCTCGTCGCGCTGCTCGTCTACTTCTGGCGCGACTGGCTGGCGCTCGTGCCGGCGGGCATCGCGGCGATCCGTGACCGATCGCTGCGCAACGATCCCGATCGACGGCTCGCCTGGCTGATCGTCGTGACCGCTGTCCCGGCGGCGCTCGTGGGCGTCCTCCTCAACGACTTCATCGAGTCGCACGTTCGCCAGGCCGGCCTCGTCGCGCTGCTGCTCGTCGTCGGTGCCGCGATCATGTGGCTGGCCGATCGGTGGGGCCGTCGCAACCGCGAGATGGGCGATCTCTCGTTTCTCGCCGCGCTCGGCATCGGTGTCGCCCAGGCGGTCGCGCTGCTTCCCGGCGTGAGCCGCTCGGGCATCTCGATCTCCGCGGGGCTGTTCGCCGGGCTGACGCGGGAAGCCGCCGCGCGGTTCAGCTTCCTCATGGCGGCGCCGGTCATCGGCGGCGCCGGGCTGTTCGAGGCGCGAAAGCTCGTCAGCGGGGAGGCGGGCGTGACCGTCTCCCTCGCGCCGCTGGTCGTCGGCTTCGTCGCCGCGACGGTCGCGGGGCTCGTCGCGATCTGGGCGTTGCTGAGGTATGTGCGCTCGAACTCGCTGTCGCTCTTCGTCGCCTACCGGATCGTCGCCGCGGCCTTCGTCCTCGTCGTCCTCCTGTCGCGCTGACTCCGCTCGTGGAAGTCATCAAGCAGATCCGCCACCGAACGATCCGCGATCTCGTCGCCCGTCGGCCCGTCCGGACGCAGCAGGAGCTCGCCGCGCTCCTCCGGGAGCGCGGCTTCCGAGCCACCCAGGCGACGATCAGCCGCGACGTCGGCGAGCTGGGCCTGGTCAAGGTGGAACGCGACGGGGTGCAGGCCTACGCGCTGCCGGAGCGTCTCATCGAGGCCGAGACGTCGGGGGAGGAGCGACTGCGAGCGGTCCTCCACGACCTGCCGATCGAGATCCGCGAGGCCGGCCAGATGCTCGTCCTGCGGACGCTCCCGGGAAGTGCCCATGCGATCGCCGCGGCGCTCGACCGCGCGCGATGGCCTGAGGTCGTCGGTTCGATCGGCGGCGACGACACGGTCTTCGTCGCCTTCTCGGATCGGCCCGGGCTCAGCCGCGTGCACCGCCGGCTGGTCGAGCTCGCCGGCCTCGAACGCAAGGCCTGAACGGCGGACGGCAGGCGCCGCGGTCGTTTGACGGCTCTCGGGCCCCTGATTACCATGGCGCGACTCTCGAACTTCAGCATCCCTTGGGCCGTTCAACGGCACCCGGGAGCTGGAGTTCTTTTTCATCCGTCAGCCGCGCGTCCGGGCGCCGTATTGGCCGAACGCAGCACCATCAGCCCGAAACGGGGTCCGCAGTGAACAGCAAGCCCACCTACGTCAGCCGCGACTACCTCGAGAAGCTCCGCGCGGAGCTGGACGAGATGGTCAACGTCCGCCGCGCCGAGGTCGCCGGCCGCATCCACGATGCGAAGGAGCACGGCGACCTGTCCGAGAACGCGGAATACGAGGACGCGAAGAACGAGCAGGCGTTCGTCGAGGGCCGGATCCAGACCATCGAGGCGCTCATCAAGAACGCGACGATCATCGACGAGAACCTCGCCAACGACCACGTCCAGATCGGGTCGACCGTCACCGTCCAGGGACCGGACGGCGAGGAGCGCTTCATGATCGTGGGCTCAGCCGAAGCTCGGCCGACCGACGGGAAGATCTCGAACGAGTCGCCTGTCGGCCGCGCGCTGCTCGGCAAGAAGAAGGGCGAGAAGGTCCTCGTCCGCGTCCCGGCGGGCGACTTCAGCTACACGATCCGCGCGATCGCATAGTCGCCCATGGAATGGGCTGACGAGCTGGCGGCGAGGGTCGCGGATTCGGGGCCGCAGGTCGTCAACGACTCGAAGACGCCGTCGGGGACCGTCCACGTCGGAAGCCTTCGTGGACCCGTCCTGCTCGACGTCATCGTCCGAGCGCTCCGGTCACACGGGATCGAGACGACGTATCTCTACGGCGTCGACGACATGGACCCGATGGACAACCAGGCGGCGCTGTCGGGCGACGCCATCGAGCGCGAGATGGGCCGGCCGCTCGCCCACGTCGCGGACCCGGCGGACGACGGCCATGCCTCGTACGCCCGCCACTTCGCGGAGCGGTTCATCGCCACGTTCGATGGCCTCGGGATCCGACCCGATCGCTATTACTGGATGTCCGACATCTATCCGACCGGGGCCCTCGATCCCTTCATCCGCACCGCGCTCGACCGCGCCGCCCTCGTGCGCGACATCTACCGGCGTGTCGCGAACGTCCGCCATCCCGAGACGTGGCATCCGATCAGCGTCGTGTGCGAGCGCTGCGGCAAGGTCGGCACGACGATCGTGACGCGTTGGGACGGGGAGCGTGTCTTCTACGAGTGCCGCCCGGACCTCGTGACCTGGGCTCACGGATGCGGCATGAGCGGCTGGGTGGCGCCGTTCGGCGGCCGCGCGAAGCTGCCCTGGAACCTCGAGTGGGCCGCGCAATGGTCGCTCTTCGGGGTCACGATCGAGCCGTGCGGCAAGGATCTCTCGACGGCCGGTGGGAGCCGCGATCGGAGTGACGCGATCGCGCGAGACGTCTTCGATCGCGAGCCCCCGCTCAACGTGCCGTACGAGTTCCTGAACATCGGCGGACGCAAGATGTCCACCTCGCAGGGACGGGGAGCGGCCGCCCACCAGATCGCGGAGGTCGTTCCGCCCGAGCAGCTCCGGCTGCTCTTCCTCCGCCCCCGCCCGAACCAGGCGATCGACTTCGATCCGACCGGGACCGACGCGATCCCGCGCCTGTTCGACGAGTTCGACCGTCTCGCCGCGGCGACGGCCGGCCGAGATGTGCGCGGCGAGCTTCCGTCCGGCTTCGACGACGTCTTTCGCTACTCGCTCCTCGACCCGAAGGCCGACGTGCTCGCCGAGGCGGCGGCATACCGCCCTGCCTTCGCACACCTCGCGTTCCTCGAGCAGGTCCGGACGGTGACGCCGGAGCTGTTCGAGGCCGAGAAGGGTGGGCCGCTCGACGCGCGGGAGCGCGCGATCCTCGACGAGCGCGTCCTCGCCGCGCGCCGCTGGCTCGAGACGTACGCGCCCGAGAGCGCCCGAGTGGAGGTTCGAGCCGGGGATCTCCCGGCGGAGGCCGCCGGGCTCGACGACGCGCAGCGGTCGGCGCTCGCGGCGCTCGCGGCGGCGGTCGTCGCGACCGAGCCGGCGTCCGGCGACGACTGGCAATCGGCGATCTTCGGCGCCGCCCGGGCTGCCGGCCTCAAGCCCGGCCGCGTGTTCGAGGCGATCTACCGAGCGTTCCTCGGCCGTCCGAACGGTCCGCGTGCGGGCTGGATCCTCGCCTCGCTCGATCGGGCGTTCGTCGTCGCGCGGCTCGAGCAGGCGGCAGGCCCTGCCGGCATGGGCGTCGCCGGCACGCGATGATGGAGCGGTGAGCGTCGGACTGCAGCGGCTTCGCGAGGATTCGTCGACGGTTCGCGACGGCGCGGTCGCGAAGGGCGAGGATGCCGCGATCGTCGACGAGGCGCTCGCGCTCGATGTGCGCAGGCGTGAGCTGCTCGGCCACGCGGACGCGCTGAAGGCGGCCCGCAACGCGGCGTCGAAGCGGATCGGTGAGGCGATCCGTGGCGGGGCACGCCCGGACGGTCCCGAGGTCGCGGAGCTGCGCGCCGCGTCGGTCACGGCCGGCGACGAGGCAGACGGGCTCGATCGCGAGCTGGCGGACCTCGAGGCGCGGCTCGACGAGCTGCTGCTCCGGATCCCGAACCCTCCCGATCCGGGTGTCCCGGTCGGCGGCGAGGAGGCGAACGTCACGGTTCGGACGTGGGGCGAGCCCCTCGGCAGGGAGGCGGACGCCGATGGTGCTCGGTGGACGCGACGGCCGCATTGGGAGCTTGCCGAGGAGCTCGACATCATCGACAACGCCCGCGGCGCAAAGATCGCCGGTTCGGGCTTCCCCGTCTACAAGGGCGCGGGCTCGGCGCTCCAGCGTGGGCTCATCGCGTGGTTCCTCGACGTCCACACCCGGGAGCACGGCTTCACCGAGATCTGGCCGCCGGCCGTGGTGAACGAGGCCTCGGCGCGCGGGACCGGCCAGATCCCGGACAAGGAGGACCAGATGTACGTCGTCACGCGCGACGGCCTCTACCTGGTCCCGACGGCCGAGGTCCCGGTCACGAACCTTCACCGCGACGAGATCCTCGCGGCCGGCGAGCTGCCGATCCGCTACGCGGCCTACTCGCCGTGCTTCCGGCGCGAGGCGGGCGCGGCCGGCAAGGACACGCGCGGCATCCTCCGCGTCCACCAGTTCGACAAGGTCGAGATGGTCCTGTTCGAGCGACCGGGCGAATCGGAGGCGGCGCTCGAATGGATGACGGGCCGCGCCGAGGTCCTCCTCCAGCGGCTCGGCCTCGCGTACCGCGTCCTCCTCATGAGCACGCGGGAGATGGGCTTTACACAGGCGAAGAAGTACGACCTGGAGGTCTGGGCGCCCGGCGCCGAGCGCTGGCTCGAGGTCAGCTCGTGCTCGAACTTCCGTGACTTCCAGGCCCGCCGGATGGCCGTCCGCTACCGACCCGAACCCGGGGCGAAGCCCGAGCTCGTCCACACCCTCAACGGGTCCGGGCTTGCGCTACCTCGGACGGTCGCCGCGATCCTCGAGACATACCAGCGACACGACGGCACCGTGACCGTGCCCGATGTCCTGCGCCCGTACCTCGGTCGTGAGGTGATCGAAGGGGCTTTCCGGGCGCAGCAGGACCGCTGACACGCTCCTTCGCGGGTATCCTCCGCGCGCCGGAGAGGTGGCAGAGCGGACGAATGCGCCGGTCTTGAAAACCGGAGACCGAAAGGTCCGTGGGTTCGAATCCCACCCTCTCCGCCACCCCGATCCGGCGATCGTCACACGGCGCGCGTGTACCACCCCGCGACCCACCCGCCGCGGCGGGCATCGAACGAGTAGACCCAGTACCAGCGTCGGTCGGCGCTGTCGAGCTTCGAGCTCCGGATGCCCAGCTTCGTGTTCCGGTCGAGGATCGCGTACGTCGAGTACGAGGTCGACGGCCCGGCCCGAAGGCGGAGGGCCTCCGTGGTGTAGCGGTAGGACGTGAACGTCACCGTCGTGGCGCCCGACATGTGGGTGTGAAGGAACGCCGTGAACGGCGCCGTCACGGCGTAGACACCGTGGATCCGGACGCCGGAGGTGAGCGTGCTGATCGCCTTGCCGTCGCCGAGGTAGATGCCGACGTGGCTGCCGCCGCCCCACACGACGAGGTCGCCGCGCTGGCCGCCGGTCCGGCTCGCAAGCCCTCGTCCGCGGTACCAGCTGTAGAGCGCATACGCGCTCCGGTACCGGCCGTTCGCCACCTTGCTGCCGTAGCCGGCCTTTTCGAACGAGTAGATGACGAGGCCCGAGCAGTCGAAGGCGGATGGACCTTCGGCGCCGTAGCGCCAGGGATCGCCGAGATGCGCTTGGGCGATCGAGATCACTCGGTCCGCCGGGGTCGACGCGGCGACGGGCGGGGGGGACTGGATGGACACGAGCGCGACGCCCGCGAGGGCGGCGACGCCGATGGCCCGAAGGCCTGGGAGAACCTGCAACGTGCTCCTCTCTGCCGGAACGCCGCGCGACGAGCGCGACGAACGATGGGGTTCGCCGGCCGGCAGACGGCACGGATCGAGCAACGCGGCAGGTGCCGCGACGGCGGAACGGGCGGGCCCGTGAGCTGAGCCCGGGAGATCGACGAACAGGTCTGCCTGGGGGCGGCGGCCGATGTTCTGTTGTCGACGCCTTCTCTTCGTGCCTGGGGGACCGCCGGAGGATAACCGACCCCGCGAATCCCGTCCCCAGCGCGTTCCGGCGCGGCGTCGATGGCTGGGCGAGCCGGCGTGTAGGAGCAATGGGGATGACCGGCAGGACGATCGTTCCAGCCGCTGCGGCTGTGCGGCATGGGATAACCGACCTGCACCCCGATGTCCGACACCGCACCGCGCCCCGCTCCACAGGACCGGCACGAGGATGAGCCGATCGGGACGACGAACCTTCGGCTCGTCCGGATTCGGCTCGCCCTCGCATTGCTTGCGGTCGCGATCATCCCCGTCGCGGTGATCCTGCCCGTCTTCCGCTACGCGTCGGACGACGGACGGCATCGTCAGGAGACGACCGCAGACGCCGTCGCGATGGCCAGCCGGCTGTCGCGCATCCTCGAGGAGGACGGTCGGTCGCTCGTCGCCGGAGCGACAGCCGCCGATGCGATGTCGTCGAAGGGCCCTGTCGCGCTGTCGACCGCGTTCCGCTCGGAGCTCGCGGCGCTGGCCGACGATCCGCACGTCGCGGCCGTTGCCGCCGCCGACGTCGCCGCTCGTTCCCTGTTCGCCTCGCCCGCCGCCACGCGGATCGCGCCCGATCGTGTCCGGAGCCTGATCGCGCTGCCTGTCGGGTCGCTCCTCGCGGTCCCGTCTGAGGACCCGTCGACGACCGTGACGATCGGCACGCCGATCGCTCCGGGAGGCGGCAAGCCTGTCGGGGCGGTGACGCTGACCGTGCCGCTTGGCGTGGCAACCCAGGGCGGCGCCGCGGTCGACGGCCGGGCCATCGCGCTGCTCGCGGCGGACGGCCACGTCGTCGCGTCCGAGGCGACGGGTTCGGGATCGCTGATCGGCGGCCGGCTGCTCGACGTCGCGACCGAGATCGGCAGTGGCTCCGAGACGACGGTCGCGGTGCCACTCCTCGCGGCCGGGTTCGAGGGTTGGTCGCTCGCCGTGTCCGATCCCGTCGTCGTCACTGCGGTCCCCCTGCCGGCGGTCGGGCTGCTCGCCGGGCTGTCCGTGCTGCTCGTCGTGCTCGCGACATGGATGGCGCGCCAGGTCCTGGCGCCCGCCGTCCGTCTCGAGGAATCGCGCCGCCGGCTCGGCGACCTCTATGAGACGGCGCGCGATGCGGCACGGCTCGACTCGCTGACGGGCCTCGGCAACCACCGGGCGTTCCAGGAGGAGCTGGACCGCCAGGTGGAGTCCGCGAAGCGCTACCACCTGCCGCTCGCACTCCTGCTCCTCGACCTCGACGAGTTCAAGCCCGTCAACGACAACCTCGGACATGCCGTCGGTGACGACCTGCTCATCGAGATGGGCGAGCTCATCCGCTCGGTCAAGCGGACGCCGGACACGGGGTTTCGAACCGGTGGTGACGAGTTCGCGCTCGTGCTTCCGCACACGGACGCGGACGGTGCCGAGGAGGTCGGTCGACGCCTCCTGAGCCGCTGCCTCGAGGACCGGAGCACGGGGCATTACCGCCGGCCGATCTCGTTCTCGGGTGGCGTCACCGCCTACCCCGCGGGCGGCACGAGCCGTGTCCAGCTGTACGCGCAGGCCGACGCCGCCCTCTACCGGAGCAAGCGGGCGGGTCGAACGACGATCAGCCGGTTCGATGCCGATCGCGACCGCGAGCTCATCGACGAGCACATGCGGGCCGAGCTTCGATCGCGTCTTGCCGCCGTCATCGAGGGCCGGAAGCTGACGGCCGTCTACCAGGCGATCTATCACCTTGGCGCGAACCGGATGCTGGGTGTCGAGGGCCTCGTCCGGCCCGGCGTCGGCAGCGGCTTCAATGGCGCCGGCGGGCTCTTCGAGGCGGCGCACGTCACGGGCCAGATCGTCGAGCTCGATCGGGCCGCCCTCGACGTGGTGACCGGCGGGCTCGGAGCGCTGCCGCCGGAGATGCTCCTCTCGATCAACCTCTCGCCGCGGAGCTTCGAGTCCGAGGACTTCAGCGCGGCGGCGCTGTTGCGGATCCTCGCCCGCCACGCGATCGATCCGAACCGCGTCATCGTCGAGCTGACGGAGCGCGAGCAGATCACCGACATCGACCGCGTCCACGCGGCCGTCGAGGCGTGCCGGGCCGCAGGGATGCGGATCGCGGCGGACGATGTCGGGGCCGGCAACGCCGGCCTCCGGCTCCTCAGCCAGATCCAGTTCGACGTCGTGAAGATCGATCTGTCGCTCGTCCAGGCGAACGCGCGACGGGAGCCCGTCACCTCGGTCGTGTCGTCCCTCGTCGACCTCGCCAGCCGTTGGGGGGCGTTGACGATCGCCGAGGGGATCGAAACGGCGGGCCAGCTCGAGGCCGTCCGGAATCTCGGGGTCGACGCCGCCCAGGGCTTCCTGCTCGGACGGCCCGGGACGATCGCCGAGGCGATCGCGCAGGACGTCCCACCCGCGTCGGTGGCCCGGACGGTCGACTTCGCCGCCGCGGTCGAGACGCGCCGACGACTCGCGCGGGCCGCCGGCTAGCGAGGCCGGTCGTTCCGCTCGCGACGAGCCACCCGGGGCGCCCGGCTGCAACGCCCCGGCAGCGCGAGGCCCGGTCGCTTCTACGTCGCGGACATGGGGCAACCCGCCAAATGGCGCGATGGGGTGGACCAGCCGGCTCGTCGGAGGCCGTTACCGCGTCGGCCGTCTCCTCGGGCAAGGCGGGATGTCGACGGTCCACGAGGCGTACGACGAGCATCTCCGCCGGAACGTCGCGCTCAAGGTCCTCCGCGCCCAGTTCACCGCGGACCCGGAGTTCCTCGTCAGGTTCGACCACGAGGCGCGGGCCGCGGCGTCGCTGTCGCACCCGAACATCGTCGCCATCCACGACTCGGGCCGAGACGAGGAGTTGCGCTTCATCGTCATGGACCTCGTCGACGGGCCGTCGCTGGCCGAGGTCCTCGCCGACCAGGGCCGGCTCGCGCCTGAACGCGCCGTGGCGATCGCGGCGCAGGTCGCCGAGGGCCTCTCTGCCGCGCACCGGCGCGGGATCGTTCACCGCGACGTCAAGCCGGGGAACATCCTCATCGACCGGCGTGGACGCGCCATGGTCGGCGACTTCGGCATTGCCCGTGCGTTCGGCTCGACCGCGCTGACGTCGACCGGCACGATCCTCGGCTCGCTGCCGTACCTCAGTCCCGAGCAGGCGACGGGCGGGGAAGCAACGGCGGCGAGCGACATCTATGCCCTCGGTACCGTCCTGTTCGAGATGCTCACGGGCCGCCGACCGTTCGAGGCCTCGACAGCGTCGGCGCTCGCGATCCGTCGCGTGCACGAGGATCCCCCGGAGCCCTCCGCCGTCGAGCCGTCGCTGCCGCCCGGTCTCGACGCCATCGTCCTGCGCGCCCTGGCGCGCGACCCGGATGCCCGGTACCCGAGCGCGCGAATGCTCGCCCAGGCGCTGGACGCATGGCAACGTCGGTGGCGTCATGTCCGGGAGGCGACGGCGCCGCGTCGATTCGAGCCTGTGCCGCCGCCTGATCCCGCGGACGATGTGCCGACCGTGGCGAGCCCGGACGGCGAGGCAACGACCCGGGCCATGTCGGCCTCGCAGGTCGCCGGGATCGGCGGGATGGGCGGGATGGGCGAAATGGCCCATTCGCCGGCCGGCGGCGACGTGGCGCCGCGGGCGGCGGATCGCCTCGGGAGACGTCGACTGCGACGCGGCGTCGCGCTGCCGGTCGCGTGGCTCGCGCTTGCGGTCTCGGCGATCCTGGTCCTCTCGTCGGTCGCGGTGCTCGCCACGACGAAGGCCGCTCCGACCGTGACGCCGGACGCGAATGTCGCGGTCGGCGTTCGGGCCGCCACGCCGTCGCCCGCACCGTCCGTCGCCGTCGTCGCACCGTCGGTCGCGTCGACCCCGGCAGCCACCGCGACCCCACCACCGACGCCGGCACCGACCGTTCGTCGGACGGCACGACCACCGACACCGGCGCCGGCGACTCCGACACCGGCGCCGGCGACTCCGTCGACAACCCCGGCTCGCCCGCGTTCGACGCCCGCTCCGCCCGTCGAAGCGTCGCCGGCCGGCCGGGTCATCGCGTTCTACGCCGCCGTCGCGAGGCACGAATTCGGGCGCGCCGCTTCGTACTGGAGCGCCGCGATGCGGCGGCGGTATCCACCCGGGGCATATATCGACGGACGCTTCTCACGGACCATCCGGTTCGACATCCGGCGCGCATCGACCACGTCCCAGTCGGGGAACCGCGCGAACGTCTCGGTCGACATCGTCGAACTGCGGACGAGCGCCCCGACACGCGAGCACTGGGTGGGATCGTGGCATCTGGTTCGGGTCGACGGCACCTGGCTGCTCGACGATCCCGACCTCACCCCCGGGTGACCATCGATGTCGGGTGGTGCGGGTGCGACCGGCGATCGGCCCCGCGCTTGACCGCTCGTGCTCGGCCCGCCTATCCTCCCGCCGACATCACGAACAGCGGGCTGTGATCGGGACGAGTACCCGTCGCGGCGCCGATCCAGAGACCCGGCGGCTGGTGCGAGCCGGGACGGCGACGACGGCGAATGGACCCGGGAGCCTCCGGACCGAACCGCGCGGTGACGGCAGCGGCCGAACCCGACCACTAGGCTCCGGCGCAGGGCGCCAGCGATAACGGGCAGCGCCGATCGGCACCTCGTGTGCCCGTCGGTCACGAGAGCGCGGCAGCGCCGGAGACGGCGTCGCCGAATGCGGGTGGCACCGCGGAAGGGCAGGCCTTTCGTCCCGGGACGAAGGGTCTTTCTGATTCACGGGACCGAACCCGGAGGCGACGACGATGGCGACAGAACCGCTCAGCCTCGGCCAGGCGAAACGCCTGGCAGCGAGCGCGGACACGCTGCTCATCCGCGCGACGCGTCCGGCCGACCTCGAGACGCCGATCGGTGCCTTCCTTCGCCTCGACGACGGCGGGCCGGCGTTCCTGCTCGAATCCGTCGAGGGCGGCGAGCGGCTCGGCCGCTACAGCTTCCTCGGCGCGGCACCGCGGCGACTGCTCGAGGTCGGCGACACGGAGGCACGGATCGTCGAGCGGCCGCTCTCGGTCGAACGCTTCGAGCCGGGGCTGCCGACGACGGTCGTCCCGGCCGACGACGCGCTCGCGGCACTCCGCTCGTTCGTCCCGCGCCGCCGCGTCCTCCCGGCCGAGGGGATGCCGCGCTTCACCGGCGGGGCGGTCGGTGCCCTCGCCTACGACGCCGCATCGGGCTTCGAGCCGTCCGTGGCCCGTCCCGCCAGGGACCCGATCGGGCTGCCGCTCGCCGCATTCGGCGAGACCGACCTCGTGGTCGTCTTCGACCACCTCTCGCATGAGCTGTCGGCGATCGCGTCGCTCCACACCGACCGG
>DASSHA010000045.1:0-19545 GCA_035693145.1 Candidatus Limnocylindrales bacterium | reverse complement strand
GTGCATGTCCGCCTCCTTTTCGCCCCCCGATCGTCGCCCGAACCGGGTAAGAGCCACGTGCGGCGTTTCCGTGGCCAGGTTGCAGGTCGCTGCCAGCGTGGACGCCGCGACCGGCCGGACGACGCCCCGGCGCGACCCCCGACAATTCCGGGATGCGCATCGCGCTGATCTCGGACACGCACCTGCCGCGGTTCGGCCGGGGGCTCCCGCGCGCGCTCGTCGCGGGGATCCGTGCGGCGGGTGTCGAGCTGATCCTCCACGCCGGCGACTGGACGGCGCCGTGGGTGCCCGACCTCGTCGAGGCGATCGCGCCCCTCGAAGCGGTCGCGGGCAACAACGACGGCCCGGAGCTCGTGGCGCGGTTCGGGCGGCGACGCATCGTCTCGGCTGGATCGGTTCGGCTGGGCCTCGTCCACGGCGACCTCGGACTCGGCCGGACGACACCCGAACGGGCGCGCCGGGCGTTCGGGCCGGACGAGGTCGAGGCGATCTGCTTCGGCCACAGCCACGTTCCGCTCGTGGAACGGCTGTCCGATGGGCGGCTCCTCGTGAATCCGGGATCACCGACCGACAGGCGACGCCAGGCGCGCTACAGCTGGGCCCTCCTCGAGGTCAGCGGGTCGGAGATCCGACCGGAGCTGCGGCACTTCGACGACCGCTCGGCGTAGCGGCACGCCGTCGACGGCGGGCACGAGGTCGACGGCGCGGTCGCGCCAGCACTCGTCGAATGTCGATGTCACCGAGCGGTCGCCGGTCGATGGTGGACGACGGTGCTGGCGCCGATCCTTCGAACCGTCGAACCGAAGCCTCGCGTCACCGGAGTCACCGCCATGTCCGCCGGATCCAGCCACAGTGCCGCCGATACCGCTCGTCGCATCGATTCCCGGCACGCGCCAGGACTTGTCGTCGATCCTGGAACGCGTCCGTTGCTCGCCCGGCGCGACCGCCAGCGGGACGCGCGCGACGCGATGACTCGCGTGTTCCGGACGCGCGGCCGGGGCCTGGTCGCGGAATTCGCCGCCCACGGTGTGGTTTGACGCGATGGCGACGCCGCACGACGGCCGCCCCGGAAGCCGGACGGTGAGTCCGTCCCGTTGAACGGCTGCCGTGACGCCTGCCGGCCGTTCGCCGCAGCGGCCGCTGAACCGGACAAACCACGCCGCGCGGCCGCGTTCCCACCGAACGGGAGCATTGGCGCCCGAACCCCGGGTCGGGGGCCGTTCCGACGTCGGACGTCCCGCGGGGCGGGAGGATTCGGCGCAGTTCGCGGTCCCGATGGTCGTTGCTCCCGGCACACGGGAACTGCGCGGTCGGAACTGCGCGGTGGCCGCACGGCCGGCGGCGCAGCGGCCGCGCCGCGGCAGCGCCGCGAGCCGAACAGGGCCGCGACCGGCCCCGCCGCCTACAGCCCGCTGTACGAGTGGAGCCCGCTGAACCAGAGCGAGCCGGAGTAGGTGACGAGGACCATCCCGAACCCGACGACGAGCAGGAGTGCCGCCGGTCGGCCCGCCCAGCGCTTCTGGTTTCGCGCGTGGAGGTAGACGGCGTACACCAGCCAGGTCACGAGGGCGGAGGTCTCCTTGGGGTCCCAGCCCCAGTAGCGTGACCAGGCGATCGACGCCCACCACGAGCCGAGGATGATCATCGTCGCGAAGATCGGGAAGCCGACGATGACGGCGCGGTAGGCGACCTCGTCGAGCGTCCGGTGCGATGGGAGCCACGAGAAGCGGTCGTGCTGGCCCTGGGCGAGGTAGCCGACGCCGGCGGCGAACGCCGTCGCGAAGATCCCGTACGAGAGGGTCGCCATCCCGACGTGGATCGTCAGCAGCGGCGCGTTGTTGAGCGCCGGGACGAGCGGCTTGATGTCCGACGGCAGGCTCGCGGCATAGAGCAGGAGGCCGGCGGCGACGCCGACGGGGATGAAGCCGATCGAGCGGATCGGGTAGCGCCGGCTGAGGACGAGGTAGCCGCCGATCATCATGAACGCGAAGGCCACGCTGAACTCGTAGAGGTTGCCCCACGGGCCGCGACCGACGAGGATCGCGCGGCTGACCATGGCCCCGCCGACCCCGAGCCAGCCGAAGATCGTCAGACCGAGCGCCGCGTTCGACAGCGGGCTCGGAGCGGCGGCTTCCGCGTCGGACGCGAGGCGCCCGCCGTCGGTCCGGCCGGTCACGAACGAGCCCGACACGGCGCCGGCCCAGGCCGGCTGCTGGCGAGGCGCGAGGATCGCGAGGGCGCGGCGGCCGTTCGCGAGGAGGACCGCATGGCCGACGTACGCGGCGAACCCGAGGATGACGCCGATCGTGCCGACGAAGAACAGCGCCTGTGATGCGATGGCCATGCTGGTTCAGCTCCGATCGAGAAGGATCAGGCCGCCGCGGCTCCTCCGGGCGGGGGGCCGGCCGGCCGAAGTGCGCGAGCGCGCGGGACGACCTTGAGGACGAGGCCGCAGTTGCCGCAGGTGTCGATGTCCGCGGACCGTCCGAGCCCGCACTTCGGGCAGATGACCGAGAGCGGCTCGCCGTCCTCGGCGCAACGGGTCGTGCCCGATGGATAGATGACCGCGTGGCGCAGGCAGTACGGCTCGCCGGTCGGGAAGACCGGTTGGCCGTCGGCGTCGAGCGGCGCCGCGCGTGGCCCGTCGACGAACCCGACGTGCGTCCTCGGCTTGCGCACGACGTAGACGAACCAGACGAGCACGAGCAGCGACACCAGCGGTCCCAGGACGCCGATCACGAGGAAGATCGGCAGCAGCCCGATGAGCGAACCCCAGTCGGGGATCACGAGCTTGCTCAGCAGGTCGAGGATCTGGTTCCAGAGATTGGCGATCGAATCGGTGATCCCGGCCACCGCCGCATTCTAGGGTCGCGGGCGTCGCGCTGCCTTCGGGGCGCGGTGCGCGTTGCCGTGCTTGGCCGTCGCACCCCGCCCGGGGCGCCAGCCGCGCTCCGGCGATTCGGTCGCGGGAGCCGCCGGGGCTCGGGGGTTGCCGACCGACGGAGACGCGAGCCGGCCACGTTCGAGCCTCGTGATCAGCCAGGCGGTGCGGGTCGTCGCGGCGCCGCGGGCGCGTGACGCGCGGGCGAGATCCGCGTCATCGGTCACGACGAGGATGTCGGGCCCGTCTGGGCCGGACCGCGGCTCGACCTCGAGCCGCTCGAGGATGAGGAGGTCGGCCGAGCGCCGGCCGCCGTAGCGAACCGTCAGTCCGGAGGCCGCTCGCACGGTCGCGCCGGGTTCGGCCGGGCCGTCGAAGACGAGCTCGATCGCGACTCCGGGCGGGACCGCGGCGCGAACGCGACCCAGCACCGCCGCTCGAGCCGGGAGGGCGGGGCGCCGGGCGAGTGCGTGGGCGAGGTTCGAGCCGTCGACGACGAGCATCCGGATGCCGGCGAGCGGATCTTGCGGACGGGCCACGGCCGAAGGGTAGGCCCGCGAGTCCTTGCGCGGACGGCGCCAGTAGGATCCGTTCGTGCTCCTCCTCGTCGACCTCGACGGCGTCGTCTATCGCGGCTCGACGCCCGTGCCCGGCATGGCGGACGTCCTCGCTCGGCGCGCGGCGGCCGGTGACGAGCTCGTCTACGTCACGAACAACTCGATGCACTACCGGGCCGACTACGTGACACGGCTCCAAGCGCTCGGCGCGCCCGTTCACCCCGACCGGATCGTGACGTCGGCGCGCGCGACGGCGCTCCATTTCCAGCTCGAGGCGCCGGAGGTCCGGCGCGTGCTCGTCGTCGGCGCGTCGGGCCTCGAACGGGAGATGCGCGACGTCGGCCTCGAGGTCGTGACGGTGGCGCACGTAGCGACACGGATGAGCCAGGAGGGACTCGACGGGTCCGCGGCGGCCGGTGCGCCCGATGCCGTCGTGTGCGGCCTCGATCCGCAGCTCACCTACCTTCGACTGGCCGCCGCCGCGGACTGCATCCGCGCCGGCTCCGCGTTCGTGGCCACCAACGCCGATCCCGTGTTTCCCACCGAGCGCGGACTCCGACCGGGCGCCGGCTCGATCGTCGCCGCGCTCGAGAAGACGACCGGCGTGACGCCGCTCACGATCGGCAAGCCCGGCCCGAAGCTCTTCGAGCTTGCCGCCGCGGCCGCCGGTGCGCATGCGGCCGACGCGGTCGTGATCGGCGACAACATCGCCACCGACATCGCCGGTGCGCACGCCGTCGGCGCCCGGTCGGTGCTCGTCATGACCGGCGTGACGACCCGCGCCGAGCTCGACGCGCTCGCCCAGGACCGACGACCGACCGCGATCGCGCAGGACGCCGCCGAGCTCGAACGTGTCCTCGCGCGTATGGCTCAGGAGCCGGCGACCACTGGGCAGGCCGGCGGGGCAGCCGTGCGATGAGTTCGCGTCCGCTGAACGGTCGAAGTGGCATGGACATCATCAACCTCGCGGAGCCCTACGATCTCCCGCCGGTCGACTGGCAGCGCATCGTCAGCGAGCTCGACCGCGGCATCACCCAGAAGCCCGACGCCGGCGGCCCGAACCGGTTCACGACCTGGCTGACGACGCTCAACGCCGACGGCAGCCCGAACGTCACGGCCGTCGGCGCGCTGTGGGTCGACGGCACGTTCTGGTTCCAGACTGGTGAGAAGACCCGCAAGGGCCGCAACCTCGCCCGCGACCCGCGCTGCGCGATGAGCGTCTCCACCCACGACTTCGACCTCGTCGTCGAGGGTGCGGCCAGCCTCGTAGAGGACCCGGACGCCGTTCGGGCGATGGTCGAGCGGTGGGTCGAGGGTGGCTGGCCGGTCGAGGTCGACGAGAGCGGCATCGCCCTGACCGCGCCGTACAGCGCGCCGTCCGCCGGTCCGCCGCCGTGGCGCGTCTACCGGGTCGAGCCGAGCGGTGCGACCGCCCTCGTGTCGGCCGAACCCGGCGGCGCAACCCGCTGGCGCTTCTAGGCGCCGCTCACACGGTCACGACCCGAGCTCCGGGATCGCGGCCGCCCACCGGTCGAACGACGCCGCGAGCGGCTCGAGCGTGGCCGGCTCGGCGAAGGCGACGTCGAGCGCCCCCCGGTCGATCGCCCACAGCTCGGGGAGCGTCAGCCCGATGCCGCGCACCGCGCGCTCGTATTCGTCCGAGAGTGACAGGTCCGAGACCGTGGTGTCGTCGGTCGAGAGCGTGACGACCACGCCGGCCCGATGAAGTCGCGCGAGCGGATGCGCCTCGACCGAGGAGACGATGCCGGCCTGCCAGTTCGAGGTCGGGCAGAGGTCCAGCGCGACCCCGCGGTCACGCAGCTCGGCGACGAGCGATTCATCGTCGATGGCGCCCGGCCCGTGGGCGATCCGCTCCGGCTCGAGCGCAAGCGCGCCGCGAACCTGCGCCGCGCCGCCCCATTCGCCGGCGTGGATCGTGATCCGCAGCCCGCCCCTGCGAGCCGCCTCGAACGCCGAACGGTGGGCGAGCGGATCGGGAAATGCCTCCTCCGGTCCCGCGAGGTCGAAGCCGACGAGGCCGTCGTCGCGGAAGCGCGTCGCGGTTTCGGCCAGCCCGAGATTGTCGGCGGGCTCGTGCGAGCGAAGGGCGGTCGCGATGAGTCGCACGGTCGTGTTCGTTCGGGCCGCGGCATCGTTCGCCCCGCGCGCCACCGCGGCGATGCCGTCCGCGAGGGAGAGGCCGCGCGCCGTATGGAGCGCCGGTCCCCACCGGATCTCGACGTAGCGGACGTTGTCGCGGGCCTTGGTCTCGACGAGCTCCGCCGCGACCCGCTCGAGCGCCTCAGCGTCCTGCAAGAGCGCGATCGGCAGGTCGAACGCGCGGAGCAGCTCGGCCTGCGAGGCCGACGGCATCGGTGCGACGAGCGCGGCGTGCATGGCCGCCCAGGTCCGCGGCGCTTCGACGTTCCGTGTCCGGGCCAGCTCGAGCGCCGTGTCGATGCGGAGCGAGCCGTCGAGGTGGAGGTGGAGCTCCGCCTTGGGCATCGCCTCGACGAGCCGTCTTAGTGCCGGTCGATCCATCGCTCGATCGTAGGCCGCAGGTGACGCCGGAAACGTGATACTGTGAACGCGCAAGTATTGAGGCGATGCGATGTCAACGATCCTCGTCACCGGCCCGTCCGGGTTCGTCGGACACCACCTCGTCCCCGCACTCGTGACGGCCGGCCATCACGTTGTCGGGCTCGTTCGGTCGGACGCCGCCGGGGAGCGGGTCCGCGCGTCGCTCGACCCCGGGGACGAGGCGAACCTCGAGCTCCGCCGCGGCGACGTCACCGAACCGTCCACGCTCGTACCCGCGCTCGAAGGCGTCGACGCGGTCGTGCACCTCGCGGCGATCGCGCGTGACTGGGACGGCGGTGCGAGCCTCCGGCTCGTCAACACCGAGGGGACACGCAATCTCGTCGCGGCGATGCGGACGGCCGGTGTCCGGCGGCTCGTGCACCAGGGCGCGCTCGGCGTCGAGGACGATCCGGCGCTCGAGTACGCGAGCTCGAAGGCGAAGGCCGAGCGGATCGTCGCCGAGAGCGGGTTGGACTGGACGATCCTTCGGCCATCGCTCCTCTGGGGAGCGGGCGACGGCTTCTTCAACATCATCGCGTCGCTCGTCCGGTGGTCGCCTGGCGTCGTCCCGATCGCCGGCCGGGGCACGAGCCGGTTCCAGCCCCTCGCGGTCGTCGACGAGGCCCGCGTCATCGTCGATGTCCTCGCCCGGCCCGACACGATCGGGCGGACGTTCGAGCTCGGCGGTCCCCGCACCTGGACGTACCGCGAGATCGTCGGCGAGGTCGTGCGGGCGCTGGGCGCCCACCGGCTCGTCGTCCCGATGCCCGTGCCCCTCATCGCGCTCGTCGCGCGCTCGGCCGAGCTCGTGCGACTGCCCTTCCCGGTCGCCTCGGACCAGCTCCGCCAGCTCCGGCTCGACAACGTCACGGCGCTCGACGCGGTCGCCGCGGCGTTCGGCTTCGTGCCGCTCGACATGGAGGGCCGGCTGGGCTACCTCCGCCGTCGGCCCGCGGAGCAGCTCGCGGTCTCGCGCCGCGCCTGAGTCCGCGCGCGGGCGCGTGCAGGGCGGCGGCGCGCGCGCGTACAAGCCAGCGGCCGGCGGGCTGCACAATGCACGTCATGCGCAGCCCGTCGCGGATCGCGAACCGTCTGCTTGCCGCCGTCGGCTGGCTCGTCGCGGCGGCGCTCGTGGCAGCCGGTTCCGCCGGCGTCGTCGCCGGCGTCGGCGGCCCGCCGACGGTCGTCCCCCGGGCCGAGCTGACGTGGGGCGGCGACGAGGCGATCCGGCCCGGCCTCGAGGCCCGCGTCGACGACCTGCGGGGCCTGTCGGACGACGTCGATCGGCTGGGCGTGCTGGGGCGCGGCGCCCTCGCTGCGCTTGCCGCGAGGGACGAGACGACCCTGTCGAACACGATCGACGAGGGTTCGGCGCTCGTCGTCACCATTCAGTCCGACGCCGGCGCGATCCGGGGGCGGTTGCGAGCCCTGCCGGGCATCGACGGCCAGGCGCCGCCGCTCCTGCCGGCGACGGCGCTCACGCTCGGCCCGGCGACCGAGGCTCGCTACACCCAGGTCGACACGGCCCTGCGAACGACGACCGGGCTGTCTGACGCCTGGGTCCGGCTGACGGCCGGCTCGCTCGCGGCGATGCGACTTTCGACGCTCCTCGCCGATCACGACACGTCGACGGCGGCGGCCGCGCGCCAGGGCCGCGGCGGCCATTACGCGGCCGCGCTCAGCCAGCTCGGCACCTCCGACCGGCTGATCGACGAGGCATCGAAGCTCCGCGACACACTCGAGAACAGCGTCGACGTGTCGACGCTGACGCGCTGGCTCGACCTCAACGTGGCCTACGACACCGCGCTCCGCAGGCTGTACGACGCGCTGCGCCGATCGAACGGACGGCTCAACAACCAGGTCCGGGCGGCGATCACGGCCGAGGCAAAGGCCCACGACGAGCTGCCGCCCGATACGCGAGCGCTCGTGGTCATCATGGGCGAGGTCGCGCGCGGTGGCCTGAACCAGGCCGTCATCGGGATCGAGGACGCGCGCGGCGACCTGTCCGACGCGATCGATGCGCTGTCGGATTCCGCCACCTCCTGACGCATCCCGGGCGACTGGCAGGCCCGCGTCGCTACACTGGCCGCGCCCGCTCTCACCTGTAACCACCCGCGCCGCGGCCGTGTTCGCCCGTGGCCCAGAGGAGTCGCTGATGCAGGTTCGCGTCGTCACCGACCAGCCGTGGGACGTCGCAGCCGACGTCCTCGTCGTCCCGATCGCCGGTGCACCGGACTGGTCCGACGGGCGGCCGCTCGGCGAGCTCGATCGGCGGGCCCGCGGCGCACTTCAGGATCTCGCCGAGTTCGGAGAGCTCAGGCCGAAGCGCTTCGATGCGGCGCTGTCCCGAGGCGGCGACGGCATCCGGGCGGCGCGGCTCCTCGCGGTCGGTGCGGGCGAGCCCGGTGAGCTCGATGCCGAGACGGCGCGGCGCGTCGCGGCCACGGCCGAACGGCGGCTGGCCGGCCGAACAGCGACCCGGATGGCCGTCTGGCTGGAACCGCTCGCCGCCGCCCTCGACGGTGGCGCGGTCGCCGCGGCAGAGGCCGTCGCGCGCGGCGTGGTTGAAGGGGGCTTCGAGCCCAAGACGCTTTATCGCGAGGAGACGGATTCGGCCCCGGCGAGGCTCGACGAGCTCGTCCTCGTCGCCCCGACGGGCACGGACACGAGCGCGCTCGAGGCCGCGGCCCGGCGCGGCCAGGTCATCGGCGAAGGCTCGAACCTTGCCCGCTCGCTCGCGAACCGGAGCGCCGCCGAGATCAGCCCCGAGGGCCTGGCCGAGGAAGCGCGTTCGATCGCCCGGGCGCACGGCCTGTGGATCGACGTCATCGACGAGAAACGGGCCGCCGAGCTCGGGATGGGCATGTTCCTTGCCGTGGGGCGGGGGAGCGACAACCCACCGCGGATGATCGTCATGCGGTCCGGCGGGGAGGGCGAGCGCGACGCACGCGACCGCCATCTCGCCATCGTCGGCAAGGGCGTCTGCTTCGATTCCGGCGGCATCAGCATCAAGCCGTCCGACCGGATGGAAGAGATGAAGATGGACAAGACCGGCGCGTGCACGGTCATCGCGGCGATCGCGACCGTCGCCCGGCTCGCGCCAGGGACGCCCCTCCTCGCCGTCGCGCCCGCGGTCGAGAACATGCCGGGCCCGCATTCGACCCGCCCGGGCGACGTCGTCAAGGCGCTCAACGGCAAGTACGTCGACATCACGAACACGGACGCCGAGGGCCGGCTCATCCTGGGCGACGCGATGACCTACGCCGAGCAGCTCGGAGCGACGCATCTCGTCGACGTCGCGACGCTGACCGGCGCGGTTGCGCGGGCGTTCGGGCACCTCGTCACCGGGGCCTTCGGGACGCCACAGGCGTGGTACGACGAGGTCGCGGCCGCCGGTCGTCGAGCTGGCGAGCGCTACTGGCAGGTCCCGCTCGTCGACGAGTACATGGCCGAGATGGACAGCTGGTACGGCGATCTCGTCAACGCCTCGGCGTCGAACGACGCCGGCTTGATCAAGAGCGCGCTCTTCCTGCGCGAGTTCCGGACGGTCCCGTGGGTCCATCTCGACATCGCCGGCACGGCCTACTACCGCAAGGCCGCGCCGTACGCGCCGCGCGGGGCGTCGGGCTCGTCACTCGCGACGCTCGTCGAGCTTGCGCTCGACGGCGCCCCCGGGGCAGCACGCGAATCGCGCCCGGCCGTCACGACCGCGGCCTGACCGGGCTGCATCGGGCCGCCGAGCGCGCTGCGCACGGTCGTCCGCGACGATGACGATCGAACCGCTCGTCGCGGGGGCGGCAACGCTCGGGTTCGCCTGGGGACTGGTGAGCGACCGGATCGCCGCGCGCTGGCCCGCCCACGAGGACGGCTCCGTTCGGGCGGTCGACTGGCGGACACCGGTCGTCGCGTTCACCGGCGCCATCGCCTTCGGCGGTCTCGCATCGATCTTTGGCGGCCCGGGCCTGGCCGTCCTGCTCGTCTATGCGACCGCGCTCGTCCTGCTGCTCGCGACGGACCTCGACCAGCGCCTCCTGCCCGACGAGCTCACGCTGCCGCTCGTGCCGCTGGTCGCGGCGGTCGACCTGCTCGGCCTCAATCCGCTCGTCGGCCCCGGCGACCTGCCGTTCGCGATCGTCACCGCGATCGCCATCCCGGCTCTGCTGCTCGTCCTGTCGATCCCGTTCGGTGATGGCGCGATCGGGATGGGCGACATCAAGCTGCTCGTGTCGGTCGGGCTGCTGCTCGGTCCGCTGCCGGCTGTCTCGGGCCTCGTGTCCGGCGCCCTGCTCGCGGGCGTGGTCGTCGTTGCGCTGCTCGCCGCTCGCCGGGTGAGCCTGCGCACGTACATCCCGTTCGGCCCGTTCCTGATCGTCGGCGCCCTCTGGGGAATCCTCGGCGCGCGCTGACGACCCCCTCGGATCGGTACCTTCGTCATGCATTCGTCACCCCGTACGGGCCCCAAAACATTGCGTTGAGATGCGTTAGGCTTCGGCGGAGCCGGCGTCGTCCCGGGATCGTGCCCGTGTCGGGGCGACGGTTCACCGGTGGGCGTAGCCGCCCGGGGCGCCAGAGGGAACCCCCAGTCCCTCCTGCCGCCGAACGGAGTCTGCCTGCACGATGACCTCGTCCGCGACGGAACACGAGCGCACCGCGACCGGCTGGAGCTCCCGCGCACGTCGGAGCCCCCGGCGGATCCCGCTTCGACTCCTCTCGTTCGTCCTCGTCGTCCCGCTGCTGACCGGCCTCTTTGCGGCGCCGGGCGCGCAGAACGCCGCCGCAGACGAGCTGTCGAACGCGCAGGCCGCGAAGAAGTCCCTCCAGCAGAAGATCGCGGCACAGAAGGCAGAGATCGCGGACCTCAACGCGCTCCAGGCCGGGCTGCGGACGCAGATCAACCAGACGTCGGTCCAGCTCAACGGGATCAACGCCGACCTGACCAAGACGCGCAAGCAGGTCACGGCGATGAAGACGACGATCGCGAAGGTCCAGGCGAAGTACAACGACCTCGTCCAGCAGGTCCAGCAGCTCGACGGCGCGATCGACCGCGTGTCCGGGCAGGAGGACGAGACCCGCCAGCAGCTGTCGACGCGCAAGGCGCTCCTGGCCTCCCGGATCCGTTCGGCGTACGAGACCGACCGAACCTCCCTGCTCGAGACGTTCCTGTCCGGCGCCTCGTTCACCGACATCCTGACCGAGGTCAGCTACTACCTCGACGTCGGTGCCCAGGACAAGCAGCTCGCCGAGCAGATCTCCGAGGACAAGGCGACGCTCGAATCGCTCCACGAGACGGTCGTCGAGACGCGCGCGGAGACCGACCAGCTGCGGATCGCGACGGCCGACCAGAAGAAGCAGCTCGACGCCTCGCTCAAGACGCTCAAGGCGGCCGAGAAGCACCTCCACGATCTCGAGGTCGCGACGGCCCAGGCGCTTGCCGCGCAGAAGAAGGCGTACGCCGCCGCGCTCCACAACAAGGCCAAGCTCGCCGCAGCCCTCCGGGCGAGCGCGGCCGCCCAGCGCCGCCTGCAGCACAAGATCGACGGGATCATCGCCGCCCAGGCGCGGCGCGGGAACATCCCATCGGCCTACAACGGCACGTTGCGCTGGCCGATGAGCGGTCAGATCTCGCAGGACTTCGGCTGCACCGGCGTCATCTTCGAGCCGCCGCTCGGGAGCTGCTCGCACTTCCACCAGGGCATCGACATGGTCGCGCCGTACGGGACGGCCATCCATGCCTCCGGTTCCGGCACGGTCGTCTACTGCGGCTGGAACTACGCCGACGGCGCGGACCCGGCCTGGATCGTCATCATCGCCCACAGCTCGGGGCTCCAGAGCTGGTACGCGCACATGATCCCGGGCTGTCCCGTCGGCAGCGGTCGCCATGTCTCGGCGGGCCAGACCATCGGCCACGAGGGCAGCACCGGGCATTCGACCGGTGCCCACCTGCACTGGGCCGTCCGCCGCAACGGCGTCTTCGTCAACCCGCGCCTGTACCTCTAGCGTCGGGCGTCCCGTCGCGGTTCGGGCGCGCCCGCGTGCGGTGCTAGCATCGAGCGGTCCGATCGCGGTGCCCCCGAGGCGGGGAAGGGGACAGGCCGATGCAACCGACGATGGCGGTGATCCTGGCCGGCGGCGAAGGTGAGCGCCTGTCGATCCTGTCCGCGGTTCGAGCGAAGCCGGCGGTGCCGTTCGCCGGGAAGTACCGGATCATCGACTTCTCGCTCTCGAATGCCGTCAACTCGGGGATCGACGACGTCCTCGTCCTGACCCAGTACAACCCGCGCTCGCTGCAGGATCACATCGGCCTGGGCCGAGCCTGGGACCTGGACCGCAACGCGGGCGGCGTTCGGCTGCGGCAGCCGTGGGTCAGCCGCGGGCGCGTCGCCGAGTGGTACCGGGGCACGGCCGACGCGGTCCTCCAGAACCTCAACGAGATCGAGGCCGATCCGTCGGACAACGTCCTCATCCTCGCCGGCGACCACGTCTACAAGATGGACTACACGCCGTTCATCGCGGCGCATCGGCGGAAGCGCGCCGACGTGACGATCGCCGTCCGCCACGTCCCGCTCGTCGAAGCGACCCGGATGGGCATCCTCGCGCTCGACGACGGCGACCGCGTCGTCGACTGGCAGGAGAAGCCGAAGCAGCCGAAGAGCGATCTCGCCTCGATGGGCGTCTACGTGTTCACGAAGCGGGCGCTGAGGCGCTGGCTGGCGGACGATCGGCACGACTTCGGCGGCCACGTCATCCCGGCGATGCTCGGCGGGAACGCGCGCGTGTTCGGCTATCGCTACGAGGGCTACTGGCAGGACGTCGGCACCATCGAGTCGTACTGGGAAGCGAACATGGCGCTCGTCGCGGACCGGCCCGAGCTCGACCTGTACGACAAGGACTGGCTGATCCACACCCGCTCCGAGGAGCGCGCCCCGGCCCGGATCGGGCCGACCGCGCAGGTCCACCGGAGCCTCGTCAGCCACGGCTGCGTGATCAACGGGACGGTCGTGAACTCGGTCCTGTCGCCGGGCGTCCAGGTCGAGGTCGGCGCGGTCGTCCGCGATTCGATCATCATGTTCGACACCGTCATCCGGAGCGGGGCGATCATCGACCGGTCGATCATCGACAAGGAGGTCGTCGTCGGCCCGGGCGCGGTCATCGGCGAGGGCGGCGACTTCGAGCCGCCGAACCGCGCCGAGCCGCAGCGGCTGAACACCGGGATCACGGTGGTCGGGAAGCGGGCGACGATCCCCCGCGGGATGCGGATCGGTCGCAACGTGCGGATCGCCGCCGAGGTCCGCTCGGGCGACTTCCAGGGCCGGCACATCCGCTCCGGAGACTCGGTCGACGGCGGTCGCGCCAGTCGACGCCGGGGCATGCCGGCCGCCGGTCGCGGCGCCGTGCCGGTGACGCTCGAGGCCGGCGGAGCCGGCGAACGACGCGCGGAGCCGGTGTCGAGCGGGGGTTCGATCTCGGGCGGCCGGTAGACTCACCGGCGATGTCGATCACGACTGCGAGGCCCGGCCTGGTTGCGCCGGCCGACGTGGAGGGCTGGCTCGTCGAGCTCGGCGTGGCACCGCGGGCACGCACCGAGCGCGACGGCGTCGTCGCCTGGGATCTCGAGCTGGACGGTCGTCGCCGGTTCGACGTCCCGGTCACGCTCATCCTGGATCCCGGCCTCGCGCTCATCGTCTGGGTCCATTTCGCGCCACCGATCGGTGACGGGCTGCGCAAGGCATACCGGACGCTGCTGCGCTGGAACGACGAGTTCCCGTTCGCCAAGTTCTCGCTCGCGGAGGACGGGCGCCCGATCCTCATGGCGGAGCTCCCGATCGCGGGCCTCGACGCCGAGGCACTCGGCCTCGCGCTCGCTCGCCTGTTGCTCATCTGCGATCGACTGCTCGAGGAATCGGCGGGCTGGCTCTGGATCGGCGGACGGATCCCCGACCGGAGTGACCGTCGAACGCGCAACCCCGCCCTGCTCACCCGCTTCGGGGATCGGCTCGCGGAGCTGCTCGCGTCGTGACCCGGCACAGGCGCACGGCCGCGGTCGGCCTCGTCGCGCTCGTCGCGGCCATGGGTGCGCTGCTGTCGCCGGCCGCCGCGACGACCGTCGCGGCGGCCGCACCGGACCTGACGATCGTCACCGACGCCCACTACGAGGTCCGGCCCGCCGATCGGCTCGTCCGCGTCACGATCGACGCCACGGCCGTGAACCACCGCAGCGACACGAAGACGCGCCGCTACTACTTCGACGGCGCGTCGCTTGCGGTCCTGCCCGGGGCGAAGGGGTTCCGGGTGACGGCATCCGGCGCCTCGCCCGGCGTCTCGGTGACGAAATCGACGAAGGACTACACGCTCGTCCGGATCGGCTTCGGCAAGCGCGTCTACTCGCACGCGACGTTCCACTTCCGGCTCTCGTTCGACCTGCCCGACCCTGGTGGCTCAGCCACCCGCGACGTTCGGGTCGGCTCGGCCCTGGTGACGTTCCCGGTCTGGGCGTTCGCCACGCCGTCGACCGCGGGCAGCACGGTCAGCGTCACGTTCCCGACGGGCTACGACATCCAGTTCGAGCAGGGCTCCCTGCCCGGCCCCGAGGCGAGTGGCGGCAAGCTCGTGTATCGCAGCGGCTCGATCGACAAGCCGCTCTCGTTCTTCGCCTTCGTGAATGCCCAGCGTGCGGCCGCGTACACGGAGCAGTCGGCCACGGCGACGATCGGCGGCCGCTCGGTGGACCTCGCGATCCGTCCATGGAGCGACGACCCGGCCTGGGGCCGGACGGTCGCCGACCTGTTCACGCGCGGGCTGCCGGTGCTCGACGAGCTCGTCGGCGTCCGCTATCCACGGACCGATCGGCTCGTCGTCCAGGAGGCTGCGAGTCGGACGACGGGCGGCTACGCCGGGCTCTTCGACCCGTCGACGGGCCGGATCGAGGTCGCCTACTACGCATCGCCGTTCGTCATTCTGCACGAGGCGGCACATGCCTGGTTCAACGGCGCACTGCTCGTCGACCGCTGGGCGGACGAGGGATTCGCCTCGTATTACGCGGAGCTCGCCGCAGCGAAGCTCGGGATCAAGGCGACGCCGCCGAAGCTGACGGCCGACCTGGCGGCGGCGAAGATCCCGCTCAACGCCTGGGGCGGCGTGAGCCGCGAGGATTCGGGCTCGAAGACGGAGGACTATGCCTACGCGGCCACCCTCCAGCTCGCGCGCGAGATCGCCAAGCGTGCCGGCGAGGACGGGCTGGCGAAGGTCTGGGCCGCGGCCGCCGCGCACGAGGCCGCCGACCAGCCGGGAAACGCGGGACCGACCGCGGCGCCCTCGCCGGCGACGCCCTCGAATCCGGAGACGACCGACGAGCCGACGGACTGGCGAAGCCTGCTCGACTTGCTCGAGACGCGGACGGGCCAGTCCTACGCGGACCTGTGGCGAACGTGGGTCGTGCGTCCCGACGAGGCGCCGCTGCTCGACGAGCGTGCGGCCGCGCGGGAGGACTACGCGGCAACGGTTCGCGCGGCCGCGGACTGGGAGCTGCCGCCGAGCGTCCGTCGCGCGCTCGACGCGTGGCAGTTCTCGCAGGCGCGTGCCCTGCTCGCGCAGGCACGTGACGTCCTCGATCGCCGATCGACGCTCGTTCACGACGCCGCCGCCGCGAACCTTCGTCTCCCCGACGCGGTCGAACGCGCCTTCGAGGGCGATGCCGGGTTCCGCGCCGCCTCCACTGAAGCGGATGCCGAGAGCGCCGCGATCCGGACGCTCGTCGCCGCCGAGCGGACTCGTCCCGCGAACCCGGACCTCGTCACGCAGCTCGGGCTCTACGGCTCGTCCCCCGACGCGTCGATCGCAGACGCTCGTTCCGACTTCGAGGCGGACCGGCTGTCGGACGCGGTTGCGAACGCGGAGAGCGCGCGCGGCGCCTGGCTGACGGCGGCCGACGTCGGGCGGGAACGCCTGTTGCGCATCGGCCTCGCCGCCCTGCTCGCGCTGCTGCTTCTCGGAGTCGCCGTCCGCTGGTGGCTCGGACACCGCCGGCGAGCCACGCTGGCAGCGCCCCCGGATCCGCCGGTACCGGGCTAGCGACGGTCATGCGCCGCGCTACACTCGCCGCCACTCAGCGCCGCCGTTCGCGGCGTGATCGGCCGCGAACGAGGAGGCCCGCCGTGAGCACGCACGCTGGCACGAGCGCGTGAGGGGGAGGCGCGACTGATGGGCGTCGCCCGAATTCGACCGTCGCGCGAGATCCTGTCGGGCGACTCCGCCGACGTCTACTTCGCGCGGGCCGAGGCCGTCCTCGAGCGCGAGGGTCTCGACCCGGTGGTCACGATGGAGGTGTTCGCCCGAGAGGACGGAATCCTGTGCGGGCTCGACGAGGCGAAGACGCTCCTCGCGACGGTCCTCGCCGACCTCTCCGAGGTCACCGTCGAGTCGCTCGACGACGGCGATGCGTTCACGACGAAGGAAGTCGTCCTCCGGATCGAGGCGCGCTATCGACGGTTCGGCCTCTACGAGACCGCGATCCTCGGGATGCTCGCCCAGTCGACCGGCTGGGCGACCGCTGCGCGAGAGTGCGTCGACGCCGCTGCGCCGCAGCCAGTCATCTCGTTCGGTGCGCGGCACGTGCATCCCGACATCACCGACGTCCTCGACTATGCCGCTATCGTCGGCGGATGCGTCGGGGCGTCGACGCCTGCGGGGGCGCGCCTCGCCGGGCTGGCGCCCACCGGGACGATGCCGCATTCGCTCGTTCTCATCTTCGGTGACACGGTCAAGGCGGCCGAGGCCTTCGACCGCGATCTCGACCCGGACGTCCCACGCATCGTCCTCATCGACACGTTCAAGGACGAGGCCGAGGAAGCGTTGCGTGTGGCCGCGGCCCTCGGTGAACGGCTGTACGGCGTCCGGCTCGACACGCCGGCAGAGCGCGGACGAGTGACCGGCGACCTCGTCAAGGAGATCCGGGCGCGCCTCGACCAGGCGGGCTTCGGCCACGTCAGGATCACCGTCTCGGGCGGGCTCAATCCGGAGCGGATCCGCTACTTCAAGGACCTCGCCGCGCCGGTCGATTCGTTCGCGGTCGGCTCGTACATCTCGGGCGCGGCACCGATCGACTTCACAGGCGACATCAAGGAGATCGACGGCCGACCGATCGCCAAGCGCGGCCGCATCCCCGGCCGAACCGACTCGCCTCGGCTCCGCCGGATCGACCTGCAGGACTGGCGCGGGAGCTGACATCCTGCCCGGCGACGACCGCCCGAATGGTCCGGGCGAGGCCATCGACGAGACCCCATACGACCTGCTTCAGCGCGGCCAGGAGCTCATGCGGTCGCGCCACTACGCGCAGGCCGCGATCGTCCTCGAACGCGCCGCGAGGCTCGAGCGCGGCAAGATGTCGATCCTCGAAGCGCTCGGTCGGGCGTACTACAACAGCGCCCAGCACGAGCGTGCGCAGGAGGTCTTCGAGGAGCTGCTGACGATCGATCCGTCGGCACACTATGCGCACTACGCGCTTGGCCAGTCGCTCAAACAGCTTGGCCGCCGACGCGAGGCCTGGACGCACCTCCGGATCGCGGTCGCCCTGAGCCCGGGGAGCCGTTTGTACCGCGGTGCGCTCGATCGCCTCGGTCCGCGCGAGGACGAGGCGACCGGGTAGGCGGGGGTCGCGCGAGGCGGCGGCGCGGCGCTCACCTCCGTTGGCCGATGCCATGCACGGCATATTTCCGCCCGCTGGGGCATGACCGCGTCCGAGACCACCCCGGTCGCCCGATGCCATGCACGGCATATTCAGTCGCTACCCAGGGCTCGGGGACGCCCGAGCGGCGTTGACCGCCGGCTGGGAGGCTCGCGCCCGTGAGGTGTGGTTCGGCGTGCGGCTACGAGTGGGCCACGCATAGCATCGGGGGACAGGAGGATCCCCCGGGCGCGGACCTCGATGCGTGGCCCGGCCAGCGGCTAGGAGTGGGCCACGCACGGCATCGGCGGACAGGAGGATCCCCAGGGCGCGGACCTCGATGCGTGGCCCGGCCAGCGGCTCCGAGTGGGCCACGCATAGCATCGGGGGACAGGAGGCTCCCCCGGGCGCGACCCGTGTCAGGAGCGACACATCGGCGCACGCAGCCGGGCAAAACTCAGGCGGCGAGTCGAACGAAAACATCCTCCGAACCGAGCTGGCCGCCCTTGAGGACGAGCTCGAGGTCGGGCGATCCGGCAACACGTGTGGCGCGACAGAGCGGCACGCCGGGGTCGAGCGAGGCGACGTACTCGAGTGCCTCGACGCGGAGGGCGCGGGCGGCCCAGCCGGACGCGTCGCCACCGGCGAGCGCGGCGCGGCGGATGCCGGTCGATGCGACGACAGCCGTGAGCGTGGCCCCGAGTGCGTGCCCGAGGCGGGTGGCGAGCGTTCGATCGTCGAGGCCGGCACCGAGAGCAATGGCACGGGTCGCGACGAGGCGGGCGTCGTCGGGGCCGAGCGCCGCATGGACGACGACGTTCGAGCCGTCGCGTACCGCCCGTTCGGCCGTCGCCGCGGCCGCGTCGACGGCGGCCTTCGGGTCGCTCACGAGCCTCTCGGTGTCGAGCGGGACGTCCGCCCAGCCGGCATCGAACGCACGGCCGATCTGGATCGCGGTCCACGGCGATGCGCTGCCGCTCGCGACGACGACCGGTCCGCTCGGCGGCCCGAGGCGGCCCCCAGCCGGCTCGGTCGTGCCCCGGCCCAGCAGTTCCTCCGTTCGCCAGACGTCGACGAGCCCGGTCTCGACGCCTGACGAGCCGACGACGAATGCGGGTCGATCGGGCGGCCGGCGGTGCCAGGCGAGGCGGGCGGCGACCGCGACGGTCGGATCGTCGATCCCGTCACAGACGACGACCCGGCGTCCGGCAGCGAGCTCGCCGTCGAGGGCCGCACCGGCCGCGTCCAACCCGGCCTCGAGTGCGCGGATGTCGACGAGCCCGATCGGTCGGTCCGTCTGGGCGCCCAGGTGGCGACGGAGATCCGGTTCGGTCATCGGCGTGATCGGATGGCGCGACATGACCGGATGGCGATCGAGGCGATAGACCTCCCCGCGATAGGTGGCGAAATGCGTCGCGAAGACGGTGTATCGCCCGAGTGCCGGTGCCGCGACGAGGATCGGCACCCAGTCGGGTCGGAGGATGGGCCAGCCGAGGTCGATCGCGGCGCCGATGCTTCCGACGTCGGGCGAGCTGTCGAACGTCGAGCAGACCTTGTAGTGCACGGCCGCGGGCCGGAGCTCGACGAGCGCGCGCAGGATCGGCTCGATCTCGTCACGCAGCCCGCGCGTCGGGAGCGACCGCGCGATCCCCGCGACGCCGACTGCCCGGCAGGCCGGGAAGTCGGCGTCGAGCTGCTCGCGCGACGGCGGGGCGAGGAACAGGACCGTCGGTACGCCGGCGGCCCCGAGGGCCTCGAGCGCGTCGGTCGACCCCGTCACGTCGTCGCCGTACCAGGCGAGGAGAAGGTCGGCGCCATCGGCGGCCGTCACGCGGGGGGCCATCACTCCGTGGCCGTCACTCCGGCGG
>DASSHA010000044.1:0-2147 GCA_035693145.1 Candidatus Limnocylindrales bacterium | reverse complement strand
GCCTCGTTCCTGGGACCGGCGGTCCTCGCCCTCGAGCTGGCCTATCTCCAGCACGTCCTGCTCGCCGGCCCGCCGACCGTCGTCGAGGTCGCGGTGGTGAGCCTGGCGGCACTGCTGGCTGGCGAGCTCGGTCAGTGGTCGCTCGACAACCGCCTCGCCCGCATGGATGTCCCGGAGATGCAGGCCGGTCGCCTGCGGGCGATCCTCGGGCTGCTCGCGGTGGGTGCCGTCGCGATCGCCGCCGTGTCCCTTGCCGCAGTCGGGCCGGTCGTGCCGGGAACCGCAGCGACCATCATCGCCGTTGCGGCTGCGGTTGCCACGATCGCGGTCATGACGTACGCCGCCACCCGCGCGAGTGCCCACTAGGCCACGAGACGCGCGAGCTCCTTCGGGTCGTCCACGGGGCGGAGGCCCCGGTCGGCGATGAGGTCGTAGACGCCCTCGCGATCCTCATGACAGAGGAGGACGATCACTTCGGTCGAGGTCGCGTCGTTCGTGCGGTCCAGCTCGCCGGCCATCGCCGTTGGCTCGTCGATGTAGAGCGGGATCTCACCCTTCCAGCCTCCCTCGCGGGCGCCGGCGCGGATCTCGCCGAGCACGGACTCGCGGGTCCGGCCACGGAGGTAGTGGAGCATCTCCTTCTGCACGAAGCGGTCGACGCGCCCGGCAATGAGCTTGCCGACGCCGCGCAGCGTGTCGTCCGGTCGGTCGCCGGCGAGCCCGACGATGGCGGTGATCGGCGCAGGCTTGCCGTCGACGCCGCTCGTCCGCGCGATCGCTTCGACCACGTCCATGAGCACGCCGACGCCCGCCTCGTTGTGGGCGAAGTCGACGACGACGATCCGATGGTCGTCGCGGAACACGTTGAGGCGCCCGCGGGAATCCTCGGCCGATGGGATGAATGAGCGAAGCCCCTTCCGGACGGCATCGAGCGAGGCACCCATGGCACGCGCGCCGCCGACCGCCGCGAGCGCGTTCGCCACGTTGTGTCGGGCTGCACCGCCGAGCACCACGGGCACGTCGGCGAGCGGCGCGAGCGGGCGCCACGTGTCGCCCTCGGCCTCGCCCATGACGCCGTCGCGCACCAGGTACGCGCGTCGGTCGTCCGCGAGGGCGCGACGCACGCGCGCGCTGGAGTCGCCCTCGAGCGTGAAGAACGCAACGCGGCCCCGGACCTTGCCCGCGATTCCGGCAACGTGCCGGTCGTCTGCGTTGAGCACGACCCAGCCGTCGGGCTTCGTCATTCGCGCGATCACCGACTTGACCTCGGCAAGCTCGGGCAGCGTGTGGATGCCCTGCAGGTCCATGTGGTCCGACGAGATGTTGGTGACGACGCTCGCCTCGTTCGACTCGTACCCGACGCCGCGGAGGAGGATCCCGCCGCGGGCGGTCTCCAGGACCGCGATGTCGATGTCGTCGCGCTCGAGGATGGCCGCGGCGCCGCCGGGACCCGTCCAGTCGCCCTGCTCCACGACCGCCCCGTCGACGACGATCCCATCGGATGTTGTGGAGCCGACATGCTTGCCGGCCTCTCGAAGGATGTGGGCCACCAGCCGGGTCGTGGTCGTCTTGCCGTTCGTGCCGGTGATGGAGATGACGGGCACGCGCCGGTCCGCGTCCCGAAGCCAGGTTGGCCCGTCGCCACCGGCGCTTGCGACCCGCCCCTCGATGGTCTCGACGTTGCGTCGTTGGCGAGGGGTCAGCTCTGCGCTCATCGCCGGCGAGATGTCGCGCTCGACGAGCGCGAGCGCGCCGTCCGCGATGGCCTTCGCTCGATCACCGAGCGTCCACGGCCAGACGACGATCCAGTGGCCCGGGTCGGACGAGCGATGGACGGTCACCGTGCCCTCGGCGCCGTCGGGAAACGTGCTGCGGAGCCGACGGATCCAGACGGCGAGGCTCGTGATCCGGCTCGGCTGGTCTGCTCGCGAGACTTCGGCGGAGAGCCGGACGAGCGCGTGCGGCTCGGGTTCGCGCTTGCCGTACCAGGTCCGCCGACGCCCGATCGCGACCTCGAGCTTCACCACCGGCTCGAGCCGGTACAGGTTGGGGCCGTCGAGCAGTCGGACCTCGATCAGGCGCATCGGATCATCCGCATCGGGGCGAGGGTAGCAACGGGGTTGCACGCGGCATACTTCGATGCGTGA
>DASSHA010000043.1:0-49884 GCA_035693145.1 Candidatus Limnocylindrales bacterium | reverse complement strand
TCGCGCTCACCGCCGCCGTCATCGGCGCGATCGTCGGCGGCGTCGTCGCGGCGAGGCTGATCTCGCCAGCAACCGCAGCGACGTCGGCGACGCACCCCGGCACGCCGTCGGCGGCCGTGATCGCCGCCGCGCAGGCATGGGAGCGCCGCTACGTCCAGATGTACCCAACGACGAACACCGCCGTGATCGCCGCCGCGCAGGCATGGGAGCGCCAGTACCGGCAGATCCATCCCGACACCGACCCTGCGCTCGTCGCCGCCGGCCGCGAATGGCAGCGCGTCTACGAGGAGCAGCACCCGCAGCCTTGACCCGGCGGGTCGTGGGCGGCCGGCCTCCTCGCCGGCCGTCCACGCCGCATCCGTCAGTCAGGCAGCTGGCGTCGCGGCGCGAAGGCGCGGGATGACGTCGCGGCCGTAGGCCTCGATCTGGGCCTCCTCGTCGCCGTTCATCAGGTACAGGTTGAACTGGTCGACACCCGCGTCCGCGAGCGCACGCAGCTTCGCGACCTGCTCGTCGACCGGCCCGAGGACACAGAACCGGTCGGTCACCTCGTCGCCGACGAAGGCGGCGTTCGTCGAGCCGACCTCGGCATGGTGAAGGTAGTCGTAGCCCTCGCGATCGCGGACGTAGCCCGTGAGCGAATCGGGCAGCTGCTCGCGCGGGTACTTGTTGACGAGATCGACGACGTGGTTGCTGACCAGGGCAGGGAACCACCGGGTCCGCTCGCGGCCCTCGTCACGTGACCCGACATGGGCGGGCGCCGCGGCCTGGATCCTGACCGAACCGCGGGGGCGGCCAGCGGCAGCCTCGGCGTCGCGGACCTGGGCGACGAACCAGCGGACGAGGTCCGGATCCGCGAGCTGAAGGATGACGCCGTCCGCGACCCGGCCGGTCATCGCGAGCGCGAGCGGACCGTAGCCGGCGACCCAGACAGGAAGATTCCAGCCGGCCGCCCACGGGAAGCTCAGCTCGGCGCCGTCGTATTCAACCGACTCACCGGCGACGAGCGCGCGAATCACCCGGATCGCCTCCTCCGTGTGAGCGAGCGTGATCGGCGGCTTTCCGAGCACCCGGCGCGCCGAGTCCCCGCGTCCGATCCCGAGGTCCATCCGGCCATTCGACAGCTCGTCGAGGACCGCCAGCGCGGAGGCCGTCACCGTCGGCTCGCGTGTGCCCGGGTTCGTCACGCACGTGCCGAGGCGGAGCCGTTCGGTCGCCTGGGCCATGAGGGTGAGCAGCACGTACGGCTCGCGCCACAGGACGTGCGAGTCGAACAGCCAGCCGTAGGCGAAGCCGGCCGCCTCCGCCTGCCGCGCGAGCGCGACCGTGCGCTCGAGCGAATGGTCCGGTTTGAGTGTGAAACCAAAATCCATCGGACTGGCAGCCTCAACGATCTCTTGGCGCTCGCTCCCGGAAGCCAGGCGGAGGTCTGCGAGGAGCGTCGGGTTGAGCCCGACGCCATGGCTTACGGTCGGACGAGGTCGCCGTAGGCCTCGGGGCGGCGGTCACGGAAGAACTGCCACGTCTGTCGGACCTCGGAGATGACGTCGAGGTCCATGTCCCGGATCATCAGCTCTTCCTCGTACGGGCTCCCGACACCGCCGATGAACTGACCGCGCGGATCGACGAAGTAGCTCTGCCCGTAGAAGTCGTCGTCGCCCAGCGGTTCCTTGCCGACGCGGTTGATCGTGCCGACGAAGTAGCCATTCGCGACCGCGTGGCTGACCTGCTCGATGCGCCAGAGGTACTCCGACAGGCCGCGCGACGTCGCGCTCGGGACGAACACCATCTCCGCGCCGTTGAGCCCGAGCGCCCGGGCGCCCTCCGGGAAATGACGGTCGTAGCAGATGTACACGCCGACCTTGCCGACGGCCGTCTCGAACACGGGGTAGCCGAGGTTCCCGGGCCGGAAGTAGAACTTCTCCCAGAAGCCCTTGACGTGGGGGATGTGCGTCTTGCGGTACTTGCCGAGATACGTCCCGTCGGCGTCGATGATGGCAGCGGTGTTGTAGTAGATGCCGGAGGCCTTCTCGTCCTCCTCGTACATCGGAACGACGAGGACCATGCCGGTCTGCTTCGCGAGGTCCTGCATCCGCTTCGTCGTGGGACCATCCGGGATGTGCTCGGTGTAGTCGTAGTACTGCGGATCCTGGACCTGGCAGAAGTACGGGCCGTAGAAGAGCTCCTGGAAGAGCATCACCTGGGCGCCCTCCGCGGACGCCTTGTGAGCGGCCTCCTCGTGCTTCTGGATCATCGACTCCTTGTCGCCGGTCCAGGTGGCCTGCAGGAGTGCGCCTCGGACGGTTCGCGGCATGGATCCCTCCCTGTTCGATCGCGCGCGACGCGTCGCGCAGCGCCCTCGTCCCCGGTCGGCCTCGCCGTCTCCGCAGCATCCGTCGCCGACATCCCTGATTGGGGTCGAAGCGTACACCGCGCCATGAGCGGATCGATCGGGCGAGCCGTAGCATCGAACTCGTGATCCGCCGCGTCGCCGTCACTGCGGCGCTGGCCGCCGTGCTGCTGGGGCACGCGGCGCAGGTCGACGCCCACGCCGAGCTCGTGGCGAGCACGCCGGGTGCCGGCGAGCGAGTCGCGCAGTCGCCGGCCGAGCTCCGGCTCGTCTTCTCCGAGCCGCTTGACCCGCACTACAGCTCCCTCGACGTCATCGGTCCGACGGGTGGCTCCCTCGCCGCCGGGATCGGCCGGCTGGATGCGGCCGACGCGCACGTCCTCGTCGCGCCGCTGCCGTCGCTCGCCGACGGCGTCTACACGATCGTGTGGCGCGCGCTCTCCGCTGCCGACGGCCACGCCGAGCAGGGCGCGTTCTCGTTCGGGGTGGGGCCAGGCGAAGCGCTCGGAGCCGCGGGTCCGGACGCGGGCGGCGGCGTGACTGGCGACGCGCACGCCGAATCGCACGGCGGTGGCGGCGAGATCCAGGCGACGTTCCTGCTCGACGCAGGCGTGCTGCTCTCGTTCGGGCTCATGGTCATCGCGTGGGTCGTGCTCGAGCCGCTGCCCGCGGGCGTGCCGAGCGCGGTCATCGTCGGTGCCGGGATCGCGCTCCTCGCCGCCGGCGCCGGAGCGGGCCTGTCGATCCTCGTCGCCGCCGGCGGCGTGTCGGCCGATCCCGTCGAGTACGCGTTGCGGACCCGGCCGGGCCTGCTGCTCCTCGGGCGTGCCCTCGCCGGGTTCGCCGGCGGCATCGTCGTGATCGTGCTCACGCGGCTCCGCCGGGGAGGGATCGGCGGCGAGGTCGCGATGTTCGCGGCGGCGACGGTGCTCGCGCTCACGGCGTTGTCCGGCCATGCCGCGGCATTCACCTCGCCGGCCCCGATCCTCGCCGATGCCGTCCATGTCGGCGCGGCCGGGACGTGGATGGCCGGTCTCGTCGTCCTCGCGTCGTTCGCGACGGTCCGGCGGGGCGACGCCGAAGCGCTCCGCGCGATCGTGCCCCGCTTCTCCGCGCTCGCGCTCGTCTCGGTCGCCCTCGTCGCCCTCACCGGTCTCTACTCCGCGTGGATCGAGACGGGGGACTTCACCGCCTTCGACGACCCCTACGTCCGAACCCTCGCCATCAAGAGCGCGCTCGCGCTCGCGGCGTTCGCCGTCGGCGCGGCGAACCTCCTCTCCGATCCGGCGGGATCACGCCTCGGCGGCCTCGGCCGGCGCGTCGGCGTGGAGGCCGGGCTCGCGTTCGTCGTGGTCGTCGCGACCGCGGCGCTGACGACCGGAGCGCCTGCGGTCGATGGTCGAGCGATACCGCTTGCCGCGGCCGAACCTGCGCCGGCCAGCGGCAGCGCCGGCGACATGCCGGTCTCGCTCGCGGTGGCGCCCGGCCGCCCGGGCCCCAACCGGTTCGTGGGCAGCGTCGGCGGTTCAATGCCCGAGGGCACGACGGCCCGGCTCATGCTCGACCGGCTCGATGCGCCGGCGGCTCCGATCGAGCAGCCGCTGGTCCGCGGCGACGCCGGCTATGCCGCGGACGTCGGCGGGTTCCCCGCGGACAGCCGCTGGGACGCCGTCCTCGTCGTGTCGAGCGCCGACGGCGCCGAGCTGGCGCGGCGTCGGTTCGTCTTCGGGATCGGGACCGGCGGGCTGACGGAGGGCCGCGCGACGCTCCCGATCGACCCCGCGGTCACCGCGGCGATCCTGCTCTTCGCGCTCGGTCTGCTCGCGACCGTGTTCGCCTTCGCCGGCGGCTGTCTGCCGCGGGTGGAGCCGCGGACGGGGAGGCTCGCGCTCCTCGTCGGCGGGCCACTCGGGGCGGCCCTGGGAGCGGCGATGCTCCTGGTCGGGCCGGGCGTCTGACCGGGGCAACTGGTCTGCCCGGGGGCCGTACACCTGCCGCGCCGTGTATCTGGCCCGGTCTGCGCGTCTGACCGCGCGCGTGTGCTTGAATGGCGGGTGAGGCAGACAGCTGATCCGGACGTTCGGCCGCGCCGGGTCGAGCGCGAACGCGAAGAGGTGGACGATGGGAGTCGAGACCGCGCCGGTCGAGAGCCAGACGACGATGTCGAGCGCCGAGATCGAGGCGCTCTCCAGGGAGCACACGCTCTTCCCCTGGTCCGCCCAGGGCGCGGTCGCGCCGATCGCGATCGATCGGGCCGAGGGCGTGTACCTCTACACGCCCGAAGGGCGCCGGATCCTCGACTTCAACAGCCAGCTGATGAGCGTGAACATCGGCCACTCCGATCGCCGGGTGATCGACGCGATCACGGCCCAGGCGACGAAGCTCCAGTTCGTCCAGCCGAACATGGTGACGGAGGCGCGGGCGGTTCTCGGCCAGATGCTCGCCGAGCGGCTGCCCGGCGACATCGACAAGGTCTTCTTCACGCTCGGCGGGGCCGAGGCGAACGAGAACGCGATCAAGCTTGCCCGCCAGGCAACGGGTCGCCACAAGATCGCCGCGCGGTACCGGAGCTACCACGGCGCGACGGCCGGCGTGATGACGCTGACAGGAGATCCGCGGCGGATCCCGAACGAGCCGGGGATCCCCGGCGTCTTCCGGATCCCCGACTTCCAGCCATGGGGCGAGCCCGAGCCGCGCCCGGCCGCCGACGTACTCCGGGAGACTGAGCTCGTCCTCGAGTACGAGGGCCCGAAGACGGTCGCCGCGATCATCGTCGAGCCCGTCGTCGGCACGAACGGGATCCTCATCCCGCCCGACGGCTACATGCAGGGCCTGCGCGAGCTGTGCGACCGCTATGGCATCGTGCTCATCGCCGACGAGGTCATGGCCGGCTTCGGCCGGACCGGCGAGATGTTCGCGGTCAACCACTGGGACGTCGTGCCGGACATCCTGACGATGGCCAAGGGTCTGACGTCCTCGTACCTGCCGCTCGGCGCGGTCGGGATGCGCTCGTGGATCGCCGACCACTTCGAGAAGAACGTCTTCTTCGGCGGCCTGACGTACAACAGCCACCCGGTCTCCTGTGCGGCGGCGATCGCCACGCTCAAGGTCTACGACGAGGACGGGCTGGTCGAACGGGCGCGCTCGCTCGGGCCGGTCCTGCGCCGCCACCTCGAGGAGCTGCGGGCCGCGCACCCGTCGGTCGGCGCGATCCGGAACATCGGGCTGTTCGGCGTCATCGAGCTCGTCCGTTCGCGTGACCCGTACACGCCGATGACGGGCTACAACGGCACGTCGGACGAGATGAAGGCGGTCGCTGCGTCGGTCCGCGACCAGGGCATGTTCACGATGTTCCACTGGAACTCGATCTCGACGAATCCGCCGCTCATCGTGACCGAGGAGCAGCTCGACGAGGGCTTCGCGATCATCGACCGGGCGCTCGTCGCCGCGGACGAGGCGGTCACGGGGTAGGGGGTCGTCGCGGGGTTGAGCTGGAGCGCTCGCCGTGCCGCTCATGTGCGCCCTCGTCTGCGCCCGTTCGGGTCGGGCGTTTCCTACATACGCACGCCACACGGGCACTGGCAACACATCGCCCGGTCCCGATCGCGAGAATTAGCTGAATCCGTCTAACTCCATGCCCGAATCCCCCAGGTCACGCCGGCCCACCGTCGCTAACGACCTCGTGGCGTGCGTTTGAAGCATTTCGGCCACGACTGGTCCGCGGCCGACGACGCTCCGGCTGCCGTCGACGACCGGAGCGTGACTACGACTCGTCGCGCGACGACGGCGTGCCCCGCGAACGCGTGGCGGACGTTCGCGCGAGTGCTGCCGCGCGGTTCTCCTCGATCCGCGCCCGAACGAACCGACGGATGAGGGCCGTCGGCAGCGGGCGGGTGCGGGCGAACCGCACCGTGCCCTTGCCCGCGAGGTAGGGGTCGAGGTCCGCTGCGAGGTCGCGACGGACGCGGTCGCTCGCCGGGAACAGGCTCACGTGATCGCGGAAGGCGCCGTACCAGACGACGATGCGGCCCTCGAAGGTCATTGCCGGCATCTGGTAGCTGATCCGCTCCGCCGCGCCCGGCGCCTCCGCGAGCGCGAGCGCGCGAATCTCGTCGATCATCGCCCGCGCCCACTCCGGCGTCGCGGCGAGGTACTCGCCGACGGTCGTCGGGACCGTCACGTCGGCACGCCGCCGAGCTCGCCAGGGTGGTCGCCAATCCGACCGGTCGGCTTCTCCCAGACCGAGATGTGCGAGCGGCTCTCGCTCGTGAACGGCTCCCGTCGCCAGCCGGCCCACCGATCGCGCAGCCGCATGCCGGCGATCCGGGCCATCAGGTCGAGCTCGGACGGCCAGACGTAGCGGAACGGCCCCGACGACCGATTCCAGCCTCCGCCGACGCGCTCGAAATGGTGGGAGACGAGGCCCTGGCTCGCGACGTCGTATTCATCGATCCCCACGTGGCCGTCGCTCACGTCGAACGGGACGAAGCGGTCTCCCGGCGGCAGCCGGCGCAGGTCCGGGATCATCGTCTCGATCAGGAATACGCCGCCGCGCCCGAGGTGCGCCGCCGCATTGCGGAAGCAGTCCACCTGCGCCGCCTGCGTCGTCAGGTTCATGATCGTGTTGTAGACCAGGTACACGAGCGAGAACGTTCCCTCGACCCTCGTCGTCGCGAAGTCGCCGATCGTGACCGGGATTCGCTCGCCGCCGGGCGTCGCCTGCAGTCGCCGGGCGGCCGTCTCGGACTGGTCGATGCCCGCGACATCGATGCCGCGGGCCGCGAGCGGAAGCGCGACGCGGCCTGTTCCGATGCCGAGTTCGAGCGCCCGGCCACCGCGGGCGAGCTCGGAGAGGAGATCGACCGTCGGTCCGACGATCTCGGGAGCGAACATCGGGTCGGTCGACTCGTCCTGGGCGGGCGGGTGCGGCTCGTCGAACGACGGTGCGTCGCTCATCGGCTCGAATCGATCACGCAGAAGCGGTTCCCTTCCGGGTCGGCCATGATCACGTAGTCCGCGTCCGGCGGCCGCTTGTCCCAGTGGATCTCGGTCGCCCCGAGTCCCTCGAGCCGCTCGACCTCGGCGGGCTGGTCGTCGGCGTACAGGTCGAGGTGGATGCGCGGCGGGACCTGGAGCTTCGAGCGGACGCGGTCGAGCGAGACGTTCGGCCCGTTTCGATCGGGCGGGTAGAGGAGCGCGAAGGTGTCGTCGTCGCCTTCGCGGGCGACGTAGCCGAGCGCGGCCGTCCAGAACGCCTTCTGCCGGTCGAGGTCGTCGACGCGGATGACGACCGAACCGATCCGAATCATCGGACGGCGATCATCAGACGACGATCGTCGGCGGCGTTTCCGCCAGGCGGCCCTGGCTGTCGGCGTAATCCCAGACGTCGATGAGCGGCGGTTCGATGCCGAGCGAGGTGAGCGCCGTGCAGATCTGGCTGCGATGGTCGGTCCCGTGGTGGATGACCTGGGCGTAGCGGATGCCGAGCGGCGCCGTGCTCGTCGAGCCGTCGTCACGCTCGCGCATGATCGTTTCGTTCGGGTCGAGGTCGCCCACGACGAGCGCTGCCCAGATGGGCCCGTTGCGCTCCATCGCTGCGCGAAGCTCGGGCAATCCGAGCGCGTCCTCGTCGATGTGCTGCACCCTGCCGCCGGACAGGAGCCTCGCGTACGAACAGTCGGCCCCGACGGTGTGGCGCATCGTCGCCAGGATCGAACCGTACGTGCCCGGCACGGTCGTCTCGAGCTGTTCGGGAGTGAGGGCGAGGCACGCGTCGATCAGCCGGACGGTCGCCCATACGTGATGGCCGAACGCGTCCTCGAGAACGGTCTTGCTCATGGCGCGAACTCTAGCTCCGGCGGTCCCGCTCTACACGACGCGCCGCGGGTCTCGCTCGTCCGTCGACGACGCGAGTCGGTTCGGCTCGACAATCGGGAGCGCGGCCGCGTCGGCCGTTCTCCACCGAGGGGCAGCATGAGCCAGAAGCTGGACCGCGACGACCTCCACGAGATCCGGGCACCGGATCGTGACACGTGGCGGGCGTGGCTGCAGCAGCACCACGCCGAGCAGTCGGGCGTCTGGCTCCTCTACTGGAGGAAGGCTTCGGGCAAGCCGAGCATCGACTGGAGCGACGCCGTCGACGAGGCGATCTGCTTCGGCTGGATCGACAGCACCCGACGCGCGGTCGACGACCTCTCGTTCAAGCAGTACTTCGCGCCGCGGAAGCCGAGGAGCAACTGGTCGAGGATCAACAAGGCGAAGGTCGAACGCCTGATCGCCGAGGGGCGCATGACGACTGCGGGCCTCGCCTCGGTCGAGCGGGCGAAGGCCAACGGCTCGTGGGGGAACCTCGACGACGTCGAGGCGATGATCGTGCCGGACGACCTCGACGCGGCGCTCGACGCCGCCCCCGCCGCGCGCGAGTACTTCGATTCCCTCAGTCGGATGAAGCGCTGGGAGGTCCTCTACTGGATCAACGGCGCCAGGCGCGAAGCGACCCGAGCCGACCGAATCCGGCAAATCGTCGAAGCCGCCGCCGAGGGCCGACGACCGCCGCGCTTCCGGCAATAGGCGTCGCGGAAGAGCCGGGCTCGGGGCGCGCTAATTTCCGGCGCCTGTGATCAGCACATCCCTGTGGCGAGATGCCGACTTCAGGCGGCTGTGGGCCGGTCAGACCGTTTCGGAGGTCGGGTCGGTCGTGACGTGAACGGCGTGATCGGGTGGGCCGGGATGGCGGGCTCGATCCAGCTCCTGGTGCTCTCGCCGCTGCCGGGCGTCCGGCGGCCGGCCGACGTCGTGCGGTCGAGGGCTGAACGCCCGTAACGCCGCGTCGACGCTGATCACGCTGGCTCGATCGACGCGGTCGAGGACTCCGCGAGCGGCGCAAACAGGTCGCCGAGGCGGTCGACTCGAGCGAGCACGTCGCGCGGCGTGAACACGAGCGACTCCGGGCGGGACGACGCGACCGCGTCCTCGAGCTCCTCCCACGTGACCGGTGTCGAGACGAGCGGCCACGGCGTCGCGCGCAGCGAGTAGGCCGCGACCGTGGAGCGCGATGCGTCGTTCTGGATCCAGTCGAGGTAGACGAGGCCGGCCCGACGGGAGCGGTCGATGACGTCGGTCACGAGGTCGGGGTGCGCTGCAGCGAGCTCCGCCGCGAGCGAGCGCGCGAACGTCTTCGTCTGGTCGAACGTGTGGCCGGGCGCGAGCGGCACGTACACATGCAGGCCGACCGAGCCCGACGTCTTCGGCCACGCCTCCAAACCCACCGAAGCCAGGCGCAAACGGAGCAGCAGCGCGACCCGCGCGCACGCGAGCAGCCCCGCCGGAGGTCCCGGGTCGAGGTCGAGGACGAGCGCGGTCGGTTCGGTCGGGCGTTCGATCGTCGAGAGGAACGGATGGAGCTCGAGCGTGCCGAGATTCGCCGTCCAGGCGAGTCCCGCCGCGTCGTCGACGATGCAGTAGCGCCACGTTCGCCCGCCGCGACCCGCGACGTCGAACGTGCGCATCCACGACGGGCAGCCGCGGCACTCGGCCTGGAACCAGCCGGGGCCGTCGACGCCCTCCGGGAAGCGGCGGAGCGTCAGACCGCGGCCGCGGATGTGCGGCAGGAGCGTCGGCGCGATCGCGAGCAGATAGTCGACGAGGTCGCGCTTCCTGAACCCGGTCCTCGGCCAGAGCACCCGCGCGGGATGTGTGAGCGCGACCTCGTGGCCGTCGAGCTCGAGGACGTCGGGCGCGTCCACCGCCCGCGCGGACGCCGTCACGACGCCGCGGCGAGGAGCGCGTCGAGCTCGGGTGGATCGGCGAGAACCTGGTCCAGCCGGCAGCTCGCCGCCTCGCGGTCGGGTCGCCACCGCACGAACCGCGCGGGATGGCGCATCCGGTCGAGGTCGATCTGGTCGAACCCGACCTCGACGACGCGTTCGGGCGCGAGCGGCACCCAGTCGTGCTCCATGTCCGGCGTCCAGCGACCGGCCGAACCGCGCAGCCGTCCCAGCGGCGACGCGCCGATGAGGAACCCCTCGCGCCACGGGTGCGTCTCGAGCGGGATCCGGAGGGGCGACAGCTCCTCGAACAGCCGGATGCGCTCGGCCGCCGAGAACGAGGCGACCACGCCGACGTGGCGAAGCGCGTCGTGCTGGTCGTAAAGCGCCAGGAGCAGCGAGCTCACGGCCGGGAGCTCGCCGAGCGGCCGGAACCCGGCGAGAACGCAATCGGCCGTTCGTTGCCGCTTGACCTTCGTCATCGCCCGCTTGCCGGCGACGTACCGGAGCTCGAGGGGCTTGGCGACGATTCCGTCGATCCCGGCGCCCTCGAACCGATCCAGCCAGGCGCGGGCAAGCGAGACGTCGGGCGTCGCCGGCGTGAGCCGGAGATGGGTCGAGCCGGCGAGGTCGACGGACCCGCCGAGCGCCGCGGGACGGTGGACCACGTCCCGGTCGAGCAGGCCCACGAGACGCGCTCGCCGTTCCCCGAAGGGACGGTCGCGCAGGTCCTCGTCGTCGATGGCGAGGAGGTCGAAGGCGATGTACGTCGCCGGCTGCTCGCGTCGCAACCGCTCCACCCGCGACGCGGCCGGGTGAAGGCGCGACATGAGGGCCGGGAAGTCGAACCCGGATGGACGGACGAGGACGAGCTCCCCGTCGAGCACGGCACGCGACGCCGCGATGCCGCGGACGGCATCGACGACCTCCGGGAAGTAGCGCGCCAACGGCCGATCGTTGCGGCTACGGAGGTCCAAGACGTCGCCGTCCCGAAAGGCGAGACAGCGGAAGCCGTCCCACTTCGGCTCGTAGAGCAGATCGCCCTCCGGCAGCTCGCGCGTGAGTCGCGCGAGCATCGGGGCGATCGGCGGCTCGACCGGCAGCGTCATGCTCCTCGGGATACTGGTTCAGGCGTCGCCGGCGCCCGTTCCAACCGGGACGTCCGTCTCGCGGCGGGGTAGCATCCCGCTCCGTCCATGACGACCGCCAGCCGTTCGCTCCGTCGCGCGACCGCCCGTCCCGCCGCCACGAAGGCCACCGCTCGCGGCCTGTCGCGCGCGCAACGGACGGTGGGGTTCGTCCTCGTGCTGGTCGGCGTCCTCGTCGCCTGGGAGGCGGCGAAGTGGCTGGGCGGCGACCCGTGGCGGATCCACGCGACGCTCGCCGGCCTGCCGATCGACTACGAGCACGCGCCGCCGTTCCACTGGCGGATCGCCGACGACCTGTCGCTGCCGCACATCTGGGACGTCGCGCGGGCGTTCGTCGATCCCGCCCAGCGAAACGGGCCACCGCTGGGGCTCGTGCTCCTCGGCCAGGGCCTGTTCACGCTCGGGGAGGCGTTCTTCGGGTTCGTCGCCGGGAGCCTCCTCGGGCTCGGGCTTGCGATCCTGTTCGTCCATTCGCGACTTGCCGAGCGCGCCCTCGTTCCCTACGTCGTCGCGTCCCAGACGGTGCCGATCCTCGCGATCGCGCCGATCGTCGTCGTCGCGATCAAGGCGGACTGGCTGTCGGTTGCCTTCGTGACCGCCTACCTCTCGTTCTTCCCGGTCACGATCGGTGCCCTGAGCGGGTTGCGCGCCGCCGACCCGCGTGCCCTCGAGCTGTTCCGCTCGTACGCGGCGTCGCGCCGCACGATCCTCTGGAAGCTCCGCCTGCCGGCCTCGCTGCCGTACCTCTTCACGGCGTTCCGCGTGGCGGCCGCAGGATCGATCATCGGTGCGATCATCGGCGAGCAGACCGCCGGTGTCGCGTCGGGCCTCGGCAGCGCGATCATCAACTACAACCAGTACTACATCTCCGCGCCGGAGCGGCTGTGGGCGACGATCGTCATGACGACGTTCGTGGGCCTCGCGTTCGTGGGTCTCGTCGTCCTGGTCGAGCGACGGGTGACGGCGTCGCGCCGCCAGGCGCCCGAGGCGGCGCCGGCATGACCGCGGTTCGGCCGGTCGTCGAGGTCGAAGGTGCCGGCAAGGTCTTCGGTTCGGGCCCGGCGGCCGTTCGGGCGCTTGACGGGATCGACCTCACCATCGGCGCCGGCGAGTTCGTCTCGCTCATCGGGCCGTCGGGTTGCGGCAAGTCGACGCTCCTGCGGCTCATCGGCGACCTGACGACGCCGACCGAAGGCGAGGTCCGCGTCAATGGCAAGCCGGCCCGCGACGCCCGGCTGGCACGCGAGTACGGCATGGTCTTCCAGGCTCCGGTCCTCATGGACTGGCGGACGATCGCCCGGAACATCGAGCTGCCGCTCGAGATCATGGGCTTCACGGGCCCCGAACGCGCGCGCCGGTCGGCGGCGCTCCTGCGGCTGGTCGAGCTCGAGGGGTTCGGTTCGAAGCGGCCGTGGCAGCTGTCGGGTGGCATGCAGCAGCGCGTCGCGATCGCGCGCGCGCTCGCCTTCGACCCGAAGCTCCTGCTCATGGACGAGCCGTTCGGCGCGCTCGACGAGATGACCCGCGAACGGATGAACCTCGAGCTGATGCGAATCTGGCGCGAGACCGGGACGACCGTCGTGTTCGTGACCCACTCGATTCCCGAGGCGGTCTTCCTCTCGACGCGGGTCGTCGTGATGTCGGCCCGTCCGGGGCGGGTTGCGCGCGTGGTCGAGGTCGAGCTGCCGCAGCCGCGGACGTTCGAGACGCGCGAATCGCCGGCCTACTTCCGGCTCGTGACGGAGGTCCGCGAGGCGCTCCGACAGCACGACGCGGACGCCGACGGAGAGCGCGGCGGGGAGGCGGCGCCGGCGCTCGGCCGGCCCGGCGAGCCGGCGGGCGCCGACCGCCTGCGAGCCGAGGGGCTCGGATGAGCGTCCTCACGCCGCCCGCCCGCTCGATCCGCCGGTTCGGGACGTCGGGCGCCGACTGGCTGCCGCCGGTCGCCCTGTTCGTCGCCGTGCTCGTCGTCTGGGAGGGCGCCTTGCTGGCGCTCAACGTCGGCGCGTTCCTCGTCCCGCGCCCGAGTGTCATCGCGAGCAGCATCGTCGCCGAGTGGCCGACGCTTTCGCGCGGGATCCTCTACACGGGCAGTGAGGCGGTTGGCGGACTGGCTGCCGGCCTGCTCATCGGAACGGCGGCCGGGCTGGCGACGGCGCGCTGGGCCGCGGCTCGCGAGACACTCCTGCCGATCGCCGTCGGGGCGAGCACCATCCCGATCATCGCGTTCGCGCCGATCACCCTCAACTGGTTCGGCCCGGAGAGCGTCATGCCGCGCGTGATCATCGTCGCGGTCATGGTCTTCTTCCCGGTCATGGCGAACACGATCCGCGGGCTGACGGAGGTCTCGCCGGCGTCGCTCGAGCTCATGGCCTCGTACGCGGCCGGGGAGACGCAGACGCTGCGCAAGCTGCGCGTCCCCAACGCGCTGCCGTACTGGTTCACGGCGCTCCGGATCGCCACGACGCTGAGCGTCATCGGCGCCGTCGTCGGCGAGTTCTTCGGTGGGCCGCTCTATTCGCTCGGGATCTACATCACGCTCGAGACGGGCCACTCGCGCTATCCGACGGCATGGGCCGCGATCGTGCTCTCGTGCGCGCTGGGAATCGGCATGTACGTGGCCGCGGTCGTGGCGGAACGGCTCGTCGTGCCATGGTCGACCGCGCGGCAGGCGGAGCTCGGGTAGGCGTCGCGCGGGGAGCGCGGCGCTCGCCGCGGCCATCTTGCGCATCGCGCGGAAACGGGACTGTGCCCGGTGGCTCCGCTGCGCTATCGTCCGCGCGACCGAGATGGGGTCGAAGCTCCGTCCGCGGAGGGGTTCGCGGCGGACCGATCGGTCGCGCCGGGGTGACTGAGGGAACACGAGGAGGGTGAACGTGTCCGTTCGGAAGAGGTTGATCGTGCTTGCCGGCGCGGCGATGCTCGTGCTGGCCGCCTGCCAGTCGAGCACGCCCGGCACCAGCGCGGGCGCGAGCGGCGGCGCGCTCACGCCGGTGAAGTTCCAGCTCCAGTGGGTGGCACAGTCGCAGTTCGCCGGCTACTACGCGGCGCTCGACCAGAACTACTACAAGGACGAGGGCCTCGACGTCTCGCTGCTGCTCGGCGGACCGCAGGTGAACAACGTCCAGGTCGTCTCGACCGGCGGCGCGGACATCGGGACGGCCTGGCTGCCGAACATGCTCCAGGCGCGCGAGGGCGGCGCGGATCTCGTATCGATCGCCCAGGTCTTCCAGCGCTCGGGCACCCGGATGGTCGCCTTCAAGTCGTCGGGCATCACGTCACCGGCGACGATGAAGGGCAAGCACATCGGCAGCTGGCTCGGCGGCAACGAGCCCGAGCTGTTCGCCGCGCTGACAAAGGCCGGGATCGACCCGGGCACGGCCGGGATCATCAAGCAGAACTTCGACATGTCGGGGCTGCTCAAGGGCGACCTCGACGTGGCCCAGGCGATGATCTACAACGAGTACGCCCAGGTGCTCGAAGCGAAGAACCCGCAGACCGGGCAGCTCTACCAGGCGAGCGACCTCAACCTCATCGACTTCAACGACCCGTCGGTCGGGACGGCGATGCTCCAGGACCAGGTCTTCGCCCGGTCGTCGTGGTTGAAGGACAACGCTGACACCGCGACGAAGTTCCTCAAGGCGTCGTTCAAGGGCTGGATCTACTGCCGCGACAACCCGCAGAAGTGCGTCGACATCGTGCTCAAGAACGGGTCGCAGCTGGGCGCCAGCCACCAGGCCTGGCAGACGAACGAGATCAACGCCCTCATCTGGCCATCGCCGAACGGGATCGGCCTGCTCGACAAGACGGCCTACGACCAGACGATCGCCATTGCGACGAAGTACGGGATCCTGAAGAGCGCGCCATCCGCGGACGCGACGCGGACGGATCTCGCGCAGAAGGCGCTCGACGCGCTGGGCTCGTCGGTCGACACGAAGGGCGCGAGCTTCGCGAAGCAGACGATCACGCTCAAGGAGGGCGGCAACTAGCCCTCCGGTTCATCGCAGTCACGTTCGTCCCGGCCCGGGCGGCGGCGCGCCGCCCGGGGTCGGGCCGGGCAGGGCGCTGCGTCGCCGCCGCCGGGTCCGACCGGTTCAGCGCGCTGCGTCGCCGCCGCCCGGGGTCCGACCGGTCAGCTGCCGCGACTGGGCCGACACGCGCCTTCGGCCCCCGCGCGACTGCGCCGACACGCGCCTTCCGGCCCCCGCGCGACTGGGCCGACACGCACCTTCGGCCGCCTCGCGACTGGGGCCGACGCCTGCCTTCGGCCGCCTCACGACTGGGCCGACACACACCTTCGGCCGCCTCGTTACCGCCGAGTGGTAACTGTGGCCGCAACGACCGTGACAAGGCCGGCAACCGAGCCGCCGGAACGCCGATCGCCGTCGCCGGCCCCCGATTTCATGCGTGAGCGTGCATGAGAAGCAAGGTCCAGGCGCCGCTCTCCGCGATCAGGGCGCAGTAAGGGCTCGCGAAGTCCCGCTGGTTACCTTCCGGCGGTAATGACCCGTTCGAAGCGCAGCCCAGCGATGGTCGCCGGCGATCGAGAGGCCCAGGCGATCGCCGCGACGCTCGGCCGCCACGTTCGCGAGCGGCGACATCACGGGCGCCTCAGGCTCGTCGATCTCGCGGACCGCATCGGACTCTCGGTCAATCGGCTCAGCATGGTCGAGCGTGGACACGGTGAGGCACTCCCGCTCCGCGCGTGGGTCCGCATCGGCGCGGCGCTCGACGAACCGCTCGCCGTCACGTTCACGCCGCCGATCGGGCCGGAGCGGCTCGCGGATGCCGGACACCTCGAGCTCCAGGAGTGGGTCCTCGCCACGGCCCGCCGGCGCGGCTGGGAGGCGGGCCTCGAGATCCCGACGCGGCCGGCCGACCCGCGCCGATCGGCCGACGTCGTCATCCACGCGGGTGGACGAATCATCCTCGTCGAGTGCTGGAACACGATCGGGGACTTCGGTGCGGCGGTTCGGGCGACGACCAGGAAGCTCGCCGAGGCCGAAACGCTCGCCGTCGCCATCGGCGCAAGCCGCGTGGCGGCGTGCTGGCTCGTGCGACCCACGGCCACGAACCGGGCGATCGTTCGGGCCTATCCCGAGGCGATCCGATCGCGCTTCACCGGATCTTCGTCTCGGTGGGTTCGCGCGCTCGAGGGGGAGGCCGACACGCCTGATCGAACGGGTTTCGCCTGGCTCGACCCCGCGACCGGGCTCTCACCGGTGCGGATTCCCGCCTCTACGGTGCGCTGACCGTCACCTTCGAGCCGACGCCCGAGAACGTCAGGTCGACGTCGACGTCGACCTCCTGGAGCTGGCCCGACACGCGGCCCTGCCCGCGCTGCATCCAGTGGCCGCTCACAGGCCGCCCGGCCACGTCGACCAGGATCGTGAGCAACGCGCTCGTCACGCGCTCCTCGGTCAGGTTCACGGCGGGCACCGTCGTCAGATCGATCAGCCGACCGCCGGCGATCTGCAGCCCCCGCAGCGATTTCCCCCCGACCGTCTTCGCTCCGCCGTCGACGATCGCGCCCGGCTGGAGCGCGCCGGCAAACGGGTTCAGCACGTTCGTCGTGACGACCTTGGTCGCCTTCCACGCGCCGCCGTTCGTTCGAACCCACTGCCGGCCGCCGACGAGACGGGTCTCGATCGTGTCCTTCTCGCCGTACTCGAAGGTGTAGCGGAGCGTCGATGCGACGTCCTCGCCGGAGACCGAGAGGCTCCCGCTGACCGCAAGATCGCTGACCGTGAGGAGGACGTCTCCCTTGACCGCAAGCTTGTACGACAGCCCGCCGCCGAGCAGCGATCGAAGGTTCTCTGCCGCCGCCTGACCGGCGTTCGGGGTCGGCGAGGCCGTGGGCGCGGCCGAACCGGCCGGCATCGAGCCCGAAGCGCCGGAGCCCGAACCGATGGAACCGGGCGACGCGACCGGGACCGGCGGTCGCGTCGGGATCGGGAGCGGCTTGCCGGCGCAACCACCGGCAGCGACCATCGCGATCGCGACGAGCGGCGCGAGCGTGATGACGGCGGTGCTGCGTCGCACGCTACGATTCTGCCGACCCACGCCGCCGGCGGTGCGACGCGTGCGCAACAACCCGGTGCGCGGAGGCCCCACCCACGTACGACGTCATCGTCATCGGCGCCGGCAGCGCGGGGCTCGCCTCGGCCGTCGCCGCCGCCGACGCCGGCGCCCGACAGGTCCTCGTCCTCGAGAAGGGCACGCGCGACGAGGTCGGCGGAAACGCCCGCTTCTCCCACACGGGGTTTCGCGCCACGTACGGCGGCCCGGCGGACATCCGTCCCTTCGTCCCCGAACTCCCGCCAGACCGCTGGTCGAGGCTCCTCCTGCCGGGCTATTCCGCCGCCGACTTCGCCGCGGACCTGGACCGCGCCACGGACGGTCGGATCGATCCGGGCCTGCGCGACCGGCTGGCGGGCGGGTCGGCGCCGGCCCTCGAATGGATGCGCGACCTCGGTATCCCGTGGAGCCTCAACCGGACGCTCGTCGACGAGGCCGGCGAGCATTTCGAGCCCGGGCTGATCCTCGCGGCGGGTCGTGGCGGCGGGGGACGCGAGCTCGTCGAGGCGTGGCTGGCTCTTGCCGCGGAGCGCGGGATCGAGGTCCGCTTCGAGGCCCCGGTCGTCGACGTCCGGCTGGGCACCGGACGCTCGGGCCACGAGATCACGATTGGCGGACCAACCGGCGGCACCGAGCGGGCCGCGGCACTCGTCGTGTGCAGCGGCGGTTTCCAGGCGGACGAGGCGCTCCGGATCCGCCATCTCGGCGAGGCCTACGCGCGTGTCCCCGTCCGCGGCACGCCGAACGACACCGGGGAGGTCCTCGAGCTGCTCGTCCGCGAGGGCGCGGCGCGCGACGGAACGTGGGAGAGCGCGGTCGTCACCCCGGTTGATGCGGACTCGCCGGCCGTCGGTGGCGGCAACGACATGAACCGCTACAGCTATCCATGGGGGATCACGGTCGACCGCCACGGACGGCGCTTCTTCGACGAGGGCGCCGGGCGATCGTCGGACACGTACGGTTCGGTCGGTCGGCTCATCGTGGAGCGCGCGGATGGGCGCGCGTGGCAGATCTTCGATGCCGTCGGCGCACGCTATCTCAAGGAGTACGCCTACCGCTTCGCGCGGGTCGTCGAGGCGGACACGATCGGAGCGCTGGCGACGGCTGCCGGCATCGACGCGGCCGGCCTGGCTCGAACCGTTCGGGAGTTCAACGCCGCCGTCCGAACCGCTCTCCCGTTCGACCCGACCACCCTCGACGCCCGCCGAACCCGGGGCATCGAACCGCCGAAGTCGAACTGGGCGGTCGCGCTCGAGCGACCACCATTCCGCGCGTACCCGGTGACCGGCGGGCTGACGTTCACGCTCGGCGGCCTCAGGATCGACCGCGACGCTCGCGTCCTGGCCGCGAACGGGCGGCCGCTCCCCGGAGTCTTCGCGTCGGGCGACGTGGTCGGCCTCTTCCACGGCGACTACCCCTCGGGCGCCGGCCAGACGCGCAACGTGGTGTTCGGCCGGCTCGCCGGGGAGGGCGCGGCGAGGTGGGCGAGCGAGTGACGCGCCCGCGTCTGAGCGTCAGCCCGACTTGCCCGTCCCGAACTGGCGGTCGCCGGCGTCGCCCAGCCCCGGCAGGATGTAGCCCTTCTCGTTGAGCTGCCGGTCGAGGGCCGCGCAGTAGAGCTCGACGTCCGGATGCGCGGTCGTCACCGCCGCGACGCCCTCCGGGGCGGCGATCAGGTTGAGCAGCTTGATGCGGGTCGCGCCCCAGCGCTTGAGCACCTCGATCGCGGCCGTCGCCGAGCCGCCGGTCGCGAGCATCGGGTCGAGGATGAGGCAGAGGTCGACGGTCGCGGTGTCCGGGAGCTTGTTGTAGTACTCGATGGGGCGGAGCGTGCGCTCGTCGCGGAACAGGCCAAGGTGCCAGACCTCGGCCTCGGGCATGAGCTCGAGCAGCGCGTCGACCATCCCGAGGCCCGCTCGCAGGATCGGCACGAGGCCGATTCGGTCGGCCAGCTCGGCGCCCTCCATCTCCTCGAGCGGCGTCCGGACGGTGATCGGGCGAACGCCGACGTCCGCGAGGGCTTCGTAGCCCAGCAGCCACGACAGCTCCCGCACGACCTCGCGGAACTTCTTGGGCTCGGTCGTGACGTCGCGCAGGACCGCGAGCTTGTGGAGGACGGCGGGGTGGCTCGAGACGTGGAGCTGGCGGGGGATCGTGTCGGCGGACATGGGCGCTGGGTCGGGCACGGACCATCTCCGGAGCAGCGCGCGGACTGCGACCGACGAGGTCGGCCGGACCCGGCGAGCGGCATCCTACCGCGCGGCCCGAAGCGCTCGCGAGCGAGGGCCGCGAACGGTCGCCGCGCTATGCTCGACCGGCCGCGCCGAGCACCGTCCGAACCCATTCGCCCCCGGACCGCCGGCGCCCCGAGGTGCCCGTGCCCGAGCCTGCCAGACCGGATTCGAACCGCCGTCACTCCACGACGTCCGCGCGCCAGCGGGGCCGAAAGCCGGTCGTCCCGCCGGTCCTCGTCCGCCAGCTGCGCGGGTCGCTCGCCGAGAGCGAGCACCGCGGCCATGTCGTCGAGGTCGACATGTTCGGCCGGCTGGTTCGCGCGATCGGTGACCCTGACCACGTGACGACGCTGCGCTCGGCGGTCAAGCCGTTCGGGCTCCTCGCGCTCGTCGAGGCGGGCGGCATCGAGGCGTTCGACCTGACATCGGCCGAGCTCGCGGTCATGGCGAGCTCGCATTCGGGCGAGGATCTCCACGTCCGAACGCTCCAGGACATCTTCCGCCGCGCGCGGATCAGCCAGTCCGCACTCGCCTGCGGGGTCGAGCACGCGCCGCTCGACGCCCTGACCGCGATGCGGCTCACGCGTGATGGCGAGCGCCCCGGCCCGATCCGCCACAACTGCTCGGGCAACCACACCGCGCTCCTGCTGCTCGCGCGACTCGGCGACTGGCCGCTCGACGGCTACTGGGAGCCGACCCACCCGGCGATGCGCGCCTTCGCCGCCGCCGTCGCGCGCTCGTTCGCCACCAGCCCCGACCGACTCGTCACGGCACCCGACAACTGCGGCATCCCGACGTTCGCGTTCCGGCTTCGCGAGATCGCCTGGGCGTTCGCGCTCCTCGCCGCCCCCGATGCGATTCCGGGCAGCGACATCCGGACGGCGCTCGCGGATTCGATCCGCAAGGTCCGCGACGCGATGCTCGCGAACCCGGAGATGGTCGGCGGGACGCGTGACCGACTCGACACCGCGCTGATGAAGGCGCTCCCGGGCCGCGTCGTGAGCAAGGGCGGCGCCGAGGCGCTTCGCGGGATCGGCGTGCTGTCTCGGGACGACCGGCCGCCGAGCGGCGTTGCGCTCCGGATCTCCGACGGCGACGGTGCGGACCGCGCCGGTCGAGCGGCGGCCGTGGAGACCCTCGTCCAGCTGGGGGTCGTGCGGGATGCCGACCTCCGCCAGCTCGCGCCCTACCATCGGCCGGCCGTCGCCGACCCGCACGGGCGGATCGTCGCGGAGGCCGTCGCATCGTTCGACCTCGCCCCCGTGGGGGAGCTGGTCTGACGCCTCGCGCCCGGACGAACCGATGAGCGTGCACGGCGACCCGTATCGCGTCCTGGGGCTGCCGCGGGATGCCTCGGCCGACGACGTGAAGCGTGCCTACCGGCGGCTCGCGAAGCAGTTCCACCCCGATTCGGCCGGCGAACGAGCGCTGCCCCGCTTCCTCGCGATCCAGGCCGCGTACGAGATGCTCATCGGAGCATCGCCGGCGACCGGCGCGGCTGCTCGTCCGCGGGCGGCCCGGCCGGCGCCACCCCGCCGACGCTGGGAGGCCGATCCGGAGCGGACGCGAGCGACGCGCGACGCCTACCGCCGAACCGGCCGGACGACCGATGCACGCCCGGGCGCCGGCCCGTCCGCCGAGCCGCGAGCAGGCGAGCCGCGATCGGGCGAGCCGCGACGCCCCGACCGACCGCGCGCGGCGGGCTCGACCGGCGACGAGCCGCGGCGCCGGCGGCCGTCGCGCAAAGCGACGCTCGGCTCCACCTCGTACGACGAGGCCTCGAACGGTCCATTCGAGGCGACCTGGGAGGGTGCGACGTGGTACGGGGCGTCGAGCGGCACGTACTGGACGATCAACCCCAAGGAGTACGCCGATCCCCGCAAGCACGGGCCGGAATACCTGGCGCGTGCGCGTCGCATCCGCCGAGGCCTGGGTCGGGACGCGACAGCGAACGACCGCCCGTCCGAACACGTCGATGGTGCGTCCGCGGATGGCGGGGCCGACACCGTCGGTCGCGCGGACGCTGGTCCCGACGCGGCCAGCGACGATCAGGCCGGCCGCCCACATCAGGCCGGCGGCCCGGATACGGCCGGCCATCCCGACCCCCGCTCTCGTCCGCCGACCTGGTCGCAGCCTCCGCCGCGCGTGCCGGTCGGCGACGCGGTCGATCCCGGCCCGTCCGGCGTCGCCGACGGCCGGCTCGTTGCGTCGCCCGCCGCGCATCGGTTGCTCCTCGCGCTCGTCGGCTGGCCGCCGATCGGGGTCGCGATCGTCGGTCTGTACGGCGAGCTGACCGGTTGCGGCCGGTTCGCCGCGGCGTGCACGCGCCCCGACGACGGTCCGTTCGGCCTGTCGACGTGGCTCGTCCAGCTCGCCGTCGTCGTCCTCCTTGCCGCCGTTCCCAGGTTGGCTCGATCCGCGGCGGCGGGAACGATCGCGCTCCTCGCCGCGGCCCTGCCCACGGCCGTGCTCCTGTCGGCGATCGGCGGCGCACGCGACGCCGCGAACGCCTCCGTCGTCCTCGTCGTCGTGCTGGCGCTCGCATGGCTCGCCGGGGTGGCGCTCGAGCTGACCGGACGTTTCGATGGTGTCCTCGGCCGGGCGTCGGGACCCGCAGCGGAGCCCTGATCGCACGACTCGCTCGCGTACGATGACGGGGATGGCGAACCGGCGCGCCTCCACCGACCTGTCGAGCGCGGCGCAGGAGTACCTGCTCGCGTTGCGCGTCATGGCCGGCGCCGGCCCCGACCGCCAGCCGGGCGCTGAGCTGGAGCGCCCGAGCGCCTCGCACATCGCCCGCCGACTCGGCGTCTCGACCCAGGCCGCGTCCGAGATGTTCCGGCGGCTCACCGCGGACGGGCTCGTCTGCACCGGGGAGGGCCGCGACCTCGCCCTGACCGACGCGGGACGGGCCGCCGCAGATGCGATCTTCAAGCGGCACGCCCTGCTCGAGTGGTTGCTGACGAGCGTCATCGGGCTCGGCTGGGCCGAGTCGGACGAGGAGGCCGCGCGGCTTCAGGGGGCGCTCTCGCCCCGGGTCGAAGCCCGGCTCGACGAGCTGATCGGGCACCCCGAGACGTGTCCTCACGGCAACCCGATCGACGTGACGATCGCGGCCCGCCGCCCGGCCGGTGTGCCGCTGTCGACCGTCGAGGCCGGGACGACCGCGACGATCTACCGGATCACCGAAGAGGCCGAGGAGGACGCCGCGCTGCTCTCGTATCTCGAGGCTCGCGCGCTCACGCCAGGGGCGAAGGTCACGATCCTCGCGCGATCCGAATCGCTCGATTCGCTCACTCTCGACGGGCCGCGCGGCCGGGCGACCCTCGGTCTTCGGCCCGCGGCGCTCGTCCGCATCCTCCCGGGCCACGACGCCGACCCCACGCTCTTCCACCGCCCTCCGGCCCGCTAGGCGGCCGCGCCTACAATCGGCCGCATGCCTGCCGCCGACATCCGCGTGCGGATCGCGCCGAGCCCTACCGGCCCGCTCCACATCGGGACGGCCCGAACGGCGCTCTTCAACTACCTGTTCGCGCGCGCGCACGGCGGCACGTTCATCCTTCGGCTCGAGGACACCGACGTCGCCCGCAGCTCGATCGCCTACGAGAAGGACATCGTCGATGGGCTGCACTGGCTCGGGCTCGCCTGGGACGAAGGGCCGGACGTCGCCGGCGGGGGCGACATCGGCGCGTTCGGACCGTATCGGCAGATGCAGCGGCTCGAGCGATACCGCGAGGCCGTCGAGCGGCTCCTCGCGGCCGACGCCGCGTATCCGTGCTACTGCACGCCCGACGAGCTCGACGCCGACCGGAAGGCCCAGGAGGCGGCCCATCAGCCGCCTCGCTACGTCGGGCGCTGCGCGCACCTTACGCCCGCCGAACGTTCGGCACTGGAGGCCGCCGGCCGCCGTCCCGCGATCCGCTTCCGGGTCGGGGAGGGGACGATCGCTTTCGACGACCTGGTCCGCGGCGAGGTCGTCTTCGACGCGTCGAACCTCGGCGGCGACCTGGTCATCGTCCGAGCGGACGGGACGCCGCTCTACCACTTCACGGTCGTCGTCGACGACGCCGCGATGGAGATCAGCCACGTGATCCGGGGGGAGGACCACCTCTCCAACACCCCGAAGCACATCCTCCTGTTCCGGGCCCTGGGCCACGCCGAGCCGCGCTTCGGGCATCTGCCGCTCATCCTCAACCCGGACGGGACGAAGATGAGCAAGCGCAAGAGCCAGACGGCGATCGACGCGTACCGGCTCGAGGGGTTCGTCCCCGAGGGGCTCGTCAACTACCTCGCCCTCCTCGGCTGGTCCACGGGGACAGAGGAAGAGGTGCTCTCGCTCGACGAGCTCGTCGCGCGCTTCGACGTCGCGAACGTCCAGAAGGGCGGCGCACGGTTCGACCGCGAGCGCCTCGAGTGGCTGAACGGACAGTGGATCCGCCGGCTCTCGGCCGACGAGCTCGTCGACCGGCTCATGCCGTTCCTCGAGGCCGCGCAAGCGGACGGTCGGATCGATCGCGTGCCGCCGGCGACGGAGCTGTGCGCGCTCGTGCCGATCATCCGGGAACGCCTGCCGGTCCTCGGCGCCGTCGTCGACCTCGTCGGATTCCTGTGGGTCGACCGCCTGCAGCTCGACGCGGCGACGATCGTCCCGAAGCGCTGGGACGCGCCGACGACGGCCGAAGCGCTGGCGGCCGCGCGCTCCACGCTCGCCGTCCAGGGCCCCGTCAGCTGGGAGGCCGACGAGCTCGAACCGCTCCTGCGAGCGCTCGCGCTCGAGCGCGGCTGGAAGGCCGGCGACCTGTTCATGGCGATCCGCGTCGCGGCGACCGGCCGAACAGTGAGCCCGCCGCTCTTCGACACGCTCGTCGCCCTCGGCTACGAGCGAACGCTCGAGCGGCTCGACGCGGCGATCAGCGGCCTGACCGCTGGCTGAGCGGGATCGACGAGGTGACGACGTGACGCGAGACGACGTGCAGGGCTGGCTCGACCGCTACATCGCCGCGTGGAGGACGTACGACCGGGCGGCCATCGGCGCGCTATTCAGCGCCGACGCGGAGTACCGCTACCACCCCTGGGACGCGCCGCTCGTCGGCCGGGACGAGATCGTCCGCAGCTGGATCGAGCCCGAGGGACCGAACTCGGCGCGCGACGAGCCGGGCACGTACGAGGCGAGCTACGAGCCGTTCGCCGTTGACGGCCACGGGGCGGTCGCGATCGGCTGGACGACGTACCTCGGGGCCGGCGGCGAGGTCGAGCGGACCTACGACAACTGCTTCCTGCTGCGGTTCGCCGACGACGGCTCATGCCGCTCGTTCACGGAGCTGTTCATGCTTCGGCCCGCGGACGCGGGGTAGATCGTTGCGCCAAGTCCCGCGCTTGTCGAGCGCGCCTCGCGCCGGCCCCGGGCCGGCGGCCGATCACAACGCCCGAACGAATGCGCACGAGTCACACGACTGCCGCGCGACTCGGCGGGTGACCCCAGCACGTTCGTCGCTGGCCTGTGCGTGCGCCGGCCCGAACGAATGAGCGCGGCCAACCGGGTTGCCTCAGCCGAGGAGCGGCCGTACCACGAGGTACGCGACCGCCGCGACGAGCGCCGACGCCGGGATCGTGAGGACCCAGGCGATGACGATGTTCCCCGCGACGCCCCAGCGCACCGCCGAGAGTCGTTCGGTCGCCCCGACACCCATGATCGCGCTCGAGATGACGTGGGTCGTGGAGACCGGCATCCCGAGGTGCGAGGCCCCGAAGATGATCGTCGCCGCGGTCGTCTCCGCAGCGAGGCCGTGGACCGGATCGAGCTTGACGACCCGCTGACCCATCGTTCGGATGATCCGCCACCCGCCGGCGGCCGTCCCGAAGCTGATGGCACCCGCGCACAGGATGATGACCCACAGGGGAATGTGGAAGGTCGGGATGATCCCGGCCGAGAACAGCGCGAGCGTGATGACGCCCATCGTCTTCTGCGCATCGTTCGAGCCGTGGCTGAACGCCATGTACGAGGCGGAGATGACCTGCAGCCGGCGGAAACGCTCGTTGAGTCGCCGAGGGTTGGCGTGGACGAAGACGTTCAGCAGCACGACCATCAGCCCGAAGCCGACGACGAAGCCGAGGAGCGGCGACGAGACGAGCGGGACGAGCACCTTGTTCACGACGCCGTCGAACCTGATGGCCTTCAGGCCCGCGGCCACGAATGCCGCGCCGAGGAGGCCGCCGATGAGCGCGTGGCTCGAGGAGCTCGGGATGCCGAGGCGCCACGTGAGCAGGTTCCAGGCGATCGCCCCGAGGAGCGCGGCGACGACGTAGGTCAGATGGGGATCGTGGACGGCCACGACCGTGTCGTCGACGAGCCCGGCGCCGATCGTCGTCGCGACAGCGGTGCCGGTGAGGGCTCCGACGAAGTTCGCGGCGGCGGACAGCAGGATCGCTCGCTCCGGCCGCAACGCCCGCGTGCTGACTGAGGTTGCGATCGCGTTCGCCGTGTCGTGGAAGCCGTTGATGTAGTCGAAGCCGACGGCCAGCACGATGACGACGATGAGGAGGAAGGTGACGCCCTCAGGCATGCACGCGGGGCGCTCCGCCGTGGCGGGCCGACGGCCGGTCGGTGGAGGGGGTCACGAGTCCAGAGGCTAGCAGAGGCTCGCCGCTATCCTCTCCGGGATGCGCCTCTCCCACCTCTTCTTCACCACGCTGCGCGACGACCCGGCGGAGGCGGAGATGCCGTCCCACCGGCTGCTGCTCCGCGCCGGCTACGTCCGTCAGCTGGGGTCGGGGATCTACTCGTTGCTGCCGCTCGGCTTCCGCGCCACGAAGCGGGTGGAGCAGGTCATCCGCGAGGAGATCGATCGCATCGGCGGCCAGGAGATGGAGATGCCGGTCGTCCATCCGGCGGACCTGTGGAAGGAGAGCGGGCGCTGGTTCAGGATCGGGCCCGAGCTCGTCCGCTTCGAGGACCGGGCAGAGCGCGACATGGTGCTCGCGATGACCCACGAGGAGGTCGTCGCCGACCTGCTCCGCGACGTCGTGCGGAGCTACCGGCAGCTGCCGATGATCGTCTACCACTTCCAGACGAAGTTCCGCGACGAGCCGCGCTCGCGCGGCGGGCTCATCCGCGTCCGCGAGTTCGTCATGAAGGACTCGTACAGCTGCGACCGCGATTTCGCCGGGCTGGACGTCGCGTACGAGAAGCACTACGAGGCCTATTCGCGGATCTTCGCCCGGCTCGGGCTCAACGCCATCGCCGTCGGGTCCGACGTCGGGATGATGGGTGGCACCGGCGCCCACGAGTTCATGGTCGTGAACCCGGCGGGCGAGGACACGCTCGTCCTGTGCGAGCGCTGCGACTACGCCGCGAACCAGCAGATCGCCGTGGTGGCGAAGCCGGCACCGGCCGCGGAGGCGCCGCTGCCGGTCGAGGAGGTCGAGACGCCCGGCGCGACGACGATCGACGCGCTCGCCGCATTTCTCGGAATCCCGCGGGAGCGGACGGCGAAGGCAGCGTTCTTCGTCACCGGCGACGGCCGCTTCGTCGTCGCGATCGTTCGCGGCGACCACGAGGTCAACGAGACGAAGCTCGTGAACGCGATCTCGGCGACCGGCGGCCTTCGGCCGGCCCAGCTCGAGGAGATCCGCGCGCGCGGCATGGAGCCGGGCTACGGCTCGCCCATCGGCGCGCGCGGTGCGGTGGTCGTCGTCGACGACCTCGTCACCCGCTCGCCGAACCTCGTCGCCGGCGCGAACCGGCCGGGCTGGCACCTCCGGAACGTCAACGTCGGCCGCGACTTCGAGCCGGACGTCGTGGCCGACATCACGAACGCGCGCGAAGGCGACCCTTGCCCGAACGACGGCTCGCCGGTCATCCTCCGAAACGGCATCGAGGTCGGCAACATCTTCAAGCTCGGGACCGACTACACGAGCGCGCTCGGTGCGACGTACCTCGGCGAGGACGGCGAGCGTCACCCGATCGTCATGGGCTCGTACGGCATCGGCCTCGGTCGCGCGCTCGCGTGCGTCGTCGAGGAGCACCACGACGACAAGGGGATCTGCTGGCCGCGCGAGGTGGCGCCGTACCAGGCGCACCTGGTGACGCTCGGTGGGTCGCGCGATCCGATGGTCGTCGAGGTCGCCGAACAGCTGCATGACGCGGCCCGGGCCGCCGGACCGGCGCACGAGATCCTGTACGACGATCGGGACGAGTCCCCGGGCGTGAAGCTGACCGACGCCGAGCTGCTCGGCATGCCGACGATCCTCACGGTCAGCCCGCGCTCGCTCGCGGCCGGCGGGGTCGAGGTGACCGACCGGGCGACGGGCGCGCGGTCGATTCGATCGGTCGAAGAGATCGAGACCGAGCTGACGGGGAGCATCGGCGCCCAGGACTGAGAGCTGGGGGGCGGTCGCGGACGGCGCTCAGTCCTGCGGGCTGTGGTTCTCCTCGCCCGGCGCACCGCGCCCGTCGCCGTCGAGCCGGTCGGAATGCTGGAGCGCGATCGCGACCTCGGCGCCGGCGACGACCGACGCAGACGCCGCGAACGCCCACGTCATGAGCAGGGCGACCCCGGCGAGCGGGCCGTACACGGTCTGCCAGCCGGTCGAGGCGCTGAACAGCTCGACGAACGCAAGCTCGACGACGCGGAGCAGGACGGTGCCAACGATCGCGCCGGCGAGTGCGGCGCCCCAGGCGGCGCGTCCGCGTGGGATCAGCCGGTAGAGGCCCGTGAGTGCGGCGGCGACGAGGACGAGCGGCACGATCTGCGTGCCCGTGAGCCACACGACGAATCCGGCCGGCGAGCCGTCCTGGCGGACGTCCCCGACGATCGATGCGACGAGCGCCCCCAGGACGAGGACCACCAGGCCACCCAGCAGCAGCGCGACCCGCAGGAGCTCGCGCCGGATGAGCGTCCCCTTCTTCGGGATTCCCCACATCGCGCTGAGCGACGACGCGAGCACGCCGAACACGCGGCTCCCGCTGACGAGGATCCAGCCCAGCGCGAGGACTCCGGTGACGGCGACGTCCTCGCCACGACCCGCGGCGAGCCGCTCGACGGTATCGCCGACTCCGGGGATCACCCGGGTCACGTGGTCCAGCAGACCGGCCACCAGGTCGTGCCGCCCCGTCGCGAGCTGTGTCAGGGCCGCCACGCCGATGAGCAGCGGCGGGATCGACAGCACGAGGTAGAAGGCCATCCCGGCCGCCCATGTCAGGCCGTCGTCGGCGAGGAACGCCCGGACCACCGCGACGACGAGGGCGATCAGTCGCGTCGGGGTGGGACGCGTGACGGCGCGACGGGCATTCCGCGAGGATATGGCGTCGGGCAGGTCCACGATCCGATCGTGGTGCAGCGAGACCGCCACCGGCCCGCAGGCGGACGGCACCCAGCGTCACATCTCCGTGACGAGCGGACGAACGTCACCGCCCGCGGGTCGCTGCCGCCTCTCGTCGTCTACTCGCGGGACGCGGAACGAAACGTCGACCGCGCCCTGTCAGGCCTGCTTGATCGTGATCCGCTCGATGACGTTCGCGACGTCCTCACACTTGTCGATCGTCGCCTCGAGGAGGCCGTACATCTTCCGCCACTTGATGACGTCGATCGGATCGCGCGTCTCGTCGAACAGGCCCGCGATCGCCGCCCGCGAGACGCGGTCTCCCTCGTTCTCGAGACGGTGGACCTCGATCCAGTACGTGTCGAGTCCGTGGAAGCCGCGCAGGTGGGTGAGCGCCTCGTGGAGCTGCTCGCACTGGCGGACGATGAGCGTGGCGAGCTCGATGGCGGCCGGCGTCGGCGCGGGGATTCGGTAGAGGACGAACGTGTCGCCGGTCTCCTCGATCAGGTCGAGGACATCGTCGAGACCGCTGATCAGCCCGTAGATGTCCTCGCGGTCGAACGGCGTGACGAAGGTCGCCTCGAGCCGATGACCGATGTCGTGGCTGATCTCGTCGCCGCGATGCTCCGCGTCGCGCAGCTCGGTCGTTCGGCGCTCCAGGTCATCGTACGAGCGGAGCATCGCCTCGAGCAGGCGGGCGCCGCCGAGGACGTTCGCGGCGTCGTCCACGAACAGGTCGTAGAAGCGCTCCTCGCGCGGAATGAGCCGAAGTCGCACGCAGATCCTCCAGGGCCGGGGGCTCTCGACAGCGTACCGGGGTGTGCGATCCTCCGCGCGTGACCCCGAACGGCGCCCCGCGCGACGACGACGACGGTTCGCGAAGCGAGCATCCGCTCCGCCTCGCGCATCGTGGCGATCACCGTCACGCGCTCGAGAATTCGCTCGCGGCGATGCGTGCCGCGCTCGCGCTGCCGGGCTGCGACGGCCTCGAATTCGACCTCCAGGCGGCCCGTGACGGAACTCCCGTCGTCATCCACGACGAGACGCTCGCTCGAACACACCAGCGGGCCGAGCGGACGGACGCGCTGTCCGTCGAGGAGCTCCGCGCGCTCGGTGTCCCGACGTTCGCCGACGTCCTCGCGCTCGCGCCGCCCGAGGCCTTCCTCGACGTCGAGGTCAAGACCGATGTCGTGGCGGCTGCCGCCGAACCGCTCCGCGGTTGGATCGCGGGCGGCGGTCGGGCGATCGTCTCGTCGTTCGAGCCCGGCGTGCTCGCTTCGCTTCGAGCGCTGCTCCCGGAGGTCGCACGCTGGCTCAACAGCGAAGAGCTGGACGAGGCGACGCTCGCGACCGCAGTGGAATACGGCTGCGCAGCCGTGTCCGTCCGCTGGGACGCGATCGACGCCGACCGGGTGGCCCGGGCGCGGTCGGCGGGGCTCGACGTCGCCGGGTGGACGATCGTCGACCGCGACGTGCTTGCCCGCGTCGAGCGTCTCGGCGTCGTCGCGACCTGCGTCGAGGGCGAGGCGTTGACGGGCTGACCGGCGCCACTCGTCCGATTTGGCCGGACCCGCTACGATCCACGTCGCGCGTCGCGCGCCGTCACCGAGGGGAGACTGTGGCCTCCGAACCTGAGCTTCGCGAGACGTCCGATCGTGTGCTCGAGCAACTGACCCGGCTGGCCGAGCTCGAGACGGCCAAGCGTCAGGCTACCCCCGGCACGGCGGCCTTCGTCGAGCTGAGCCGGAGCGTCGAGGCGATCGCGGCGGCGCTCCTCGGCTCGGCCCGCGAGCAGACGGATCTGGCGAACACGACGAGGGACCTGCTCGAGGCGGCCGTCCCGGGCCGGCCCACGACGCCGATCGCCGAGGTCCAGCCCAGTCGCGAGCCGAGCGCGATCCTCGCCGAGTGGCGTGACGCGGAGCGCCGGATCGCCGAGCTCGAGCCGGGGTCTCCGGCGCTCGAGGACATCCGCCGCACGATCGAGACGCTTCGCGACGAGTATCGCCGCGCGTTCGAGGCGCGTCGCTAGCTCGGGCTCAGGCCTGCATCCCGGCGGGAGAGAGCGCGGAGCGCAGCGCCCAGCTTCGATTCGCCGGGGGCGAGCCCGGGTTGGACGGAGAGCGCTGCCGCGAGCTCGGCGAGCAGTGCGGAGTCGCCCTCGCGGAGCTCGACCTCGAGCTCGAAGAACCGCTCCACCACCCGCCCGCCGTCGACGACCTCGACGGCATCGATCGACAGCTCGGCCGTCGTGCGACCGGCTCGCAGCGACCGCTGCCGGCGCCGCTGGCGGAGACGCGCGATCTCGGTCACGGGCCGGCCACCGGTGAGTTCGAGGACGCGCGTCCGAACGCGCGATTCGGGCCACGCCGACGGGTCGTCTCCCTCGACCGGCGCCTCGAGCTCGAGTCGGCGATGCGCACCGCCGGGTCCCTGCGTCATCGAGCCCTTCAACGTCGCGACGAGCCCCGTCCGGCCGCCCACCGTGCGCAGCCGAAGCGAATGGTCGATGCCGCCCAGCGTTTGGTCGGCGGTGTCGAGGAAACGATCGACGGTTTCGACCGTCACGATCGGGCCTTCAGCGACGAACGGTCCGAGCCGGTCCGCCGCGAGCAGTGGCTCGCCGGCCGCTTCGTCGACGAGGCGGTACTTGAGCTCGAGCTCGAACGGTTCGCCCGCGGCGTCGGACGGCAGCGCGGACGGATCGGTCACGCCTCGGTCCGGTAGCGTCGCTCGCCGGTCGCGGGATCGACCCAGACCCGCATCCGTCGCCCGCTCGTCGGATCCACGAACCGCTCCTCTGTCGGCCGGAAGCGAGCCTCGAGCGGCCGATCCGGCTCCTCGCCGCCGCCAGGCCCCGGGGCGAGGCCCGCCCGCTCGGCGGCGTTCGATCGATACCGCTGGCGCTCGAGGACGAGCAGCACGGCGATCGCCCCGAACACGATCGCGGCCCACCAGCCGGCGGTCACGGCGGTGGGCTCGCCATTCGAACCGAGGATCGCGACGACCCCGCCGAGGAACAACAGGAGCGACGCGACGAGGACGAACGCCCGCAGCATGTGCGGGTCTATTCGGCGGTGGGCGTTCCGGCCGAGGCGTCTGGTTCGACGACGACCGCGGTCCCGTAGGCGACGATCTCGGACATCGTCCCCGCGAGCTCCGAGCTGTCGAAGCGCATCGAGAGCACGGCGTTCGCGCCCATGAGCGACGCGTTCTGGACGAGCCGGTCCAGCGCCTGGCGACGGGTGTCCTCGAGCATCTCGGTGTACTCGTGGATCTCGCCCCCGCCGAGCGATCGCAGCCCGGCCATGATGTTGCCGCCGAGGCCGCGGCTGCGGACGACGAGCCCGAAGACCATGCCCTTCGTGTCGCTGACGCGGTGACCCGGAAGGTACGGCGTCGTGACGACGATCATCGTTCGCTCTCCTCGTGACGGTGCGGGAACGGTTGATGAGCGGCGGGAGATCCCGGAGCCGTCGCCAATTCGCGGCGGGCGGTGTCCTCGGCGCAGCCGCACCGGTCACGCAGCATCCGGAAGGCGTAGTAGCCGGTCGCGTGGCCGTCCGCCCAGATCGGCTGGAGTGCGTATTGGCCGACGAGCCGGGCGTCGACGAGCTTCGTCTGGTTCGGTGCGAGCGTGGGACGCGAGTCGAGCCAGCCGGGCATGCCGGCCTCGCCACGACAGAACGCGCACGGGCAGAGCCAGCGCAACGTCTCGGCGTCGTAGGTCGTGACGTGACCGTCGGCCCAGGTGATCGACACGGTCCCGGCCGTCCGGTCCGCGTCGATGCTGGCCGGCGTCTCCCGGGCGGAATCCACGATCACGAAGCCATTCTATGGCCGGGCTCGTCGCCCGACGCCGATCGTCCTGCTGGCAGTGGGAATCGGCGCCGCTATCCTGCCCGCGAAATGTCACTCGTCGTCGACGGCCTGACGAAGCGGTTCGGGGCCGTCCTCGCGCTCGACGGGATCAGCTGGTCGGCGGCGCCCGGGCAGGTGTTCGGGTTCCTCGGCGCGAACGGCGCCGGCAAGACGACCGCGATGCGGGTCGTCCTCGGAATTCTGCGACCCGACGACGGGCACGTGACGTGGCAGGGCCGCGAGACCCACGAGCTGCCCCGGCGAACGTGGGGCTATCTGCCCGAGGAGCGCGGCCTCTACCCGCGGATGCGCGTCCTGGACCAGCTCACGTACTTCGCCTCGCTCCATGGGCTCCAGCCAGCCGACGCCCGCCGCCGCGCCGGGGAGTGGCTCGAGCGGTTCCGGATGTCGGAGCTCGCCGGTCGCCACGCGGACGAGCTGTCGAAGGGCAACCAGCAGAAGGTCCAGTTCGTGGCCGCCGTCCTGCACGATCCCGCGGTCCTGCTCATGGACGAGCCGTTCACCGGGCTCGATCCGGTCAACGTCGGGCTTCTCCGGGCGGCGTTCATCGAGCTGCGCGACGAGGGCCGGACGATCGTCTTCTCGACCCACCAGATGGAGACCGCCGAGGCGCTCTGCGACGCGATCGCGATCGTCGACCGCGGACGCGTCGTCGTTGGCGGGCCGGTGGCCGAGGTCCGTCGGGCGGCAGGCGCCACCCGAGTCCGGATCGGCACGGACGGGTCGGAGGGCGTCGACTGGCTGACTGCGCAGCCGGGTGCCATCGTCGCGCGCCGAGGCGTCGGTGGCACGGACGTCACCATCCCGGCGACCGGCGACCCACGTGACGTGCTCGCGGCCGCGCTCGCAGCTGGCGTCGCCGTGTCGCGCTTCGAGCTCGCCGAGGCGACGCTCGAGGAGCTGTTCGTCCGCCACGTAGGCCGCCCCGCGGCACCGGTCCCCGAGGCCGTCGGCGGGCCGCCGGCCGAGCCCGCGCCGCGTGGCGCCGGGGGCCTCGCGTGAACGAGAACTCGCTTCTACCGAACGCGTGGCTGGTGGCGCGGCGCGAGTTCCTCGAGCGCGTTCGCAGTCGTCCCTTCGCCGTCTCGACGCTCGTCCTCGTGGCAATCGTCGTCGCGATCGTGAGCATCCCCCTCGGCGGGCGTTCGAGCAGCGGGCCCGTCGCGTCGATCGGCGTCTTCTCGACGGATCCCGCGCTGACGCGAGAGGCGGTCGCCATCGTCGACGCCACGATCAACGGCGGCGGCTCGGGCGACAGGGTCCTCGAGGTGTCGCCGATCGACGACGCCGACGCGGCCCTGGCCGATGCGGAGGCCGGCCGTCTGAGCGGCGTGCTGCTCGTCAACCGCGAGGCGTCCGGCCGGCTGACCTTCACCTATCGGGGCGCGAATGACTCGGCGAACCAGGCGACCCTCGTCTCGGTCGCGGCGCTCTCGATCGCCGTCCTCGACTGGAGCCGGACGATCCCGCCGAACGCGGGCGTCGCCCCGTTCCAGATGCCCGTCATCGACACCGTGGCGCTGCCCGGCGGCGGCCCCAACGGCGTCGGCGAGGCAGCTGGCGCGCGGCAGCTCGGCAGTCGCCTCCTGCTCGGGCTGTTCTTCGTCCTGCTCCTGTTCATCGCCCTCATCACGTACTGCATGTGGGTGGCGTCGTCGATCGCGATCGAGAAGAGCAGTCGCGTGATGGAGCTGATGATCGGCGCCGCCACGCCGGTCCAGCTGCTGACCGGCAAGGTCCTCGGCGTCGGTGCCGCCGGCGTCCTTCAGTACGTCGCGATCCTCCTGCCGGCGATCGTCGTCGCCGTCCTGCAGGGCGGGATCCGGCTCGCGCTCGGCGGGACCTCGGTCGATCCGTTCTCAGGCGTGACGCTCCCGCTGCTCGCGGCGTACGGGGCGTTCTTCGTGCTCGGCTTCCTCCTCTACGCGTTGCTCTACGCCGCTGCGGCGTCGCTCGTGAACCGCCAGGAGGACGTCCAGACGCTCGCGATGCCGCTGAGCGTCCTGTCGATGGGCGGCTGCATCGCCGGGCTGATCGCGCTCACCCAGAGCGGCGCCGACTGGGTTCGGACGCTGTCGTTCGTCCCGTTCGTCAGCCCGTTCGTGATGCTCGGCCGAATCCTCGTCGGCCGGGTCGAGCCGTGGGAAGTGGTCGCCTCCGTCCTCCTGCTCGTCGCCTCGATCGTCGTGGCACTCTTCGTCGCCGCGCGCGTCTACAGCGCTGGCGTGCTGATGTACGGACAGCGGCCCACCCTGGGGACGTTCGTCACCGCCCTACGGACCTCGCGCTAGGGCGCTGTCTCGGCGGCCGGGTTGCGCGACCGGCCACGAATCCAGCGGCCGTTGCATCGCAGGCCATGTATCCGGCGGCCGCGCGTCCGATCGTGACCTGGGAGACAACGGACGGACCGGAATCGCCCCACCGCGGTGTCGGCTCGTTGCCTGGGAGGGCGCTCGTGACTGCCGGAGCGTCCGATTCATGGCCCGGCAGGCAACGCGGCCAATTCGGGACTGAAGCCTGGCCCGGCAGGCAACGCGGCCAATTCGGGACTGAAGCCTGGCCCGACAGGCAACGCGGCCAATTCGGCGCTGAAAACTCGCCCGACAGGCAACGCGGCCAATCCGGCCCCAGGACCGCGCGGCGCTCCGGCCGAGCGCTGCAAGGCCGCCGGACAGCGCCAGGGCACCGTCGCCGGACGCCGGCCCCGTTACTCGTCGGTGGGCAGCGGCAGCCGCTCGATGACGGCGAGGACCGGCGCGTTCGGGGCCGCCGGAACCTCCTCGCCCAGCGCGTCGACCGGCGTCTGCTCGGCGCCCGGCTCGGTCGCGGCGACGAAGCGCCACAGCCGGCTTCGGATCCCGGGCAGGTACGGGCTCGTGCGGACGCGGGCGAGGACGCCGGCCAGCCCCTGAGCGGTCACGGCGTCGAACAGCGCGCGGCCCTCACCGACGGTCGCCGGCACGACGACGACCTCCGGGCCGGCACGGAGGACGCGCGCGAGCTCACGCCGGCGACGCTCGAGCGGCCACGAGAGGAGCGGTCGGCCGTCGACGTACAGCACGTCGAAGGCGAGATAGGCGACCGGTCGACCGAGCCCGCCGGTCAGCCGCCGCTCGAGCGCTTCGGGATCGCCGCGGCCGGCTCGGTCGACCACGACGAGCTCGCCGTCGAGGACGGCCGAGCCCGCCTCGAGCCGGAGCGCGAGGCCACCGAGCTCGGGAAGGCGAGGCGCGAGATCGACGCCATCGACGCCCAGCAGCCGGACGGACGGTCCGCCCTCCGACGTCAGGAACGCGCCACCACTCGTCTCCGTCACCGCCGGCTCGAGGAACGCGAGCGCGCGCGTCCCACCCCAGAACGGCTCGAACAGGTGATCGTGCGAGTCGAAGGCCGACGGGGCGGGCCGGGGAAGCATCGGGCGGAGCCAATTCGGCGCCGCGGGCGCGACAGGCTCGAGCTCGAGCGACAGCTGGTCGCTCATCGGCGCGATGGTAGCCGCTAGACTCCGCGCCGATGCCTCGCCCACCCCAGCCCGAGGACGTCTACCGCTTTCGCGTGCCGAGCGACCCCCGCCTGTCGCCAGACGGGGGCCGGGTCGTGTTCACCATCCAGACCGCGGCGCCGGCGTTCGACGGCTACCGCCACGCGATCTGGACGGTGCCCGCAGGCGGCTCGACCGAGGCGCGCGCGCTCACGCTGGGGGCGAAGAACGACACGCACCCGCGTTTCTCGCCCGATGGCGGAACCCTCGCCTTCCTGTCCGACCGACGGCTCACTGTCGAGGAGGAGCCGGCGGCGCCGAAGGACCCGAAGGAGCGCGAGGACGTCGGGCAGGTCCACCTGCTGGCGCTGGACGGCGGGGAGGCGCGCCGGCTGACCGATCTTCCGCAGGGCGTCGAAGGGTTCGAATGGTCGCCCGACGGCCGGAATCTCGTCGTCCTCAGCGCGTCGGTCGCGGCGACCCGCGAGGCGGACGCGAAGGCCCGCGGCAAGGCCGCGAAACGCAAGCCGACCGAACCGCCCGAGGCCGACTTCCACTACGTCGACCGGCTCCAGTACCTGTTCAACGGCGCAGGCTTCGTCTATCACCGCAAGCCGCGACTCTGGCTGGTCGATGCGCAGACGGGCGAGGCCCGCTCCCTGACCGACGGTTCGGTGCCGGAGGCCCATCCGGCCTGGTCGCCTGACGGGACACGCCTTGCGTTCGCCGCGGATCGTCACCGCGACCGGGATCTGCGCTGGCGGTCCGACGTCTGGGTCGTCGACGTGGCGTCGGGTCGCATCACGAGGGCGACCGGCGGGCGCGGCTACTTCGACTCCCCGGTCTGGCTGCCCGACGGCCAGACGCTTGCCGTCCTCGGCCATCGCTTCCCGGCCGGGGCCGGCAGCCGGAACGACGTCTGGCTCTTCGCGGCCGACGGCTCCGAGGCTGACGAGGGCGGGGGACACAACCTTTCGGGCCGTCACGACCTGATGCTCGGCGCTGCGATGAACAGCGACGTCGTGCCCGGCGAGGACGCCCGCGTCGTAGTCGTCGAGGACGGTGACGCGCTCGTCGTCGCCGCGCCGGCTCGCGGCAGCTACGCGCTGTGGCGGCTCGACGTCGCGAGCGGCGACCTTGCGAGGCTGACCGACGGCGCCGAATACGTCAGCGCCTTCGATGCCGTAGATCTCGCCGGTTCGACCCGGGTTGCCTGGATCCGGAGCACGCCCACGTGCCTCCCCGACGTCCACGTCGCCGACACGAGGCGCGGGCACCCGGCTCGGCTCGAGGGGCGGAGACTTACGGGGCTCAACGATGAGCTTCGCGACGAAGTCGCGCTCGTCGAGCCGGAGGAGCACTGGCACCGCGTCGACGGCCGGGACGTCCAGGGCTGGTTCCTGCCGGCGGGCGACGGCGCGTCCGGCGACGGCGCGTCCGGCGACGGCGCGCGGCCGCTCGTCACGGAGATCCATGGCGGCCCACAGACGATGTACGGCCTCGCTCCCTTCTGGGAGTTCCAGGTCCTCGCCGGCGCGGGCATCGGGGTCTGGTACGCCAACCCGCGTGGGTCGGAAGGCTACGGACAGAACTTTTCTGCCGCGAACTTCCGTGACTGGGGAACCGGGCCGTCGCGTGACGTGCTCGCCGGCGTCGATGCGCTCGTCGCGAGCGGTCGCGCCGACCCGGACCGGCTCGGTGTGACCGGCGGCTCGTACGGCGGCTACCTGACGAACTGGATCATCGGCCACGACCGGCGGTTCCGAGCCGCACTGACCGAGCGATCGGTCTGCGATCTCCAGTCGCTCGTCCTCACCGGCGATCTCGCGGGCGCCGAATTCGGGACGCTCGAGTTCGGGGCCGAACCGTGGGAGGACCCGGACATCTACCGCGAGCAGAGCCCGCTCACGTATGCGCCGAACATCGTCACGCCGCTCCTCATCCAGCACGCCGAGAACGACCTCCGCTGCACCGTGACGCAGGCCGAGATGCTGTTCGCGGTCCTCCGCTCGCTCCGCCGACCGGTCCGACTCATGCGCGTGCCCGACGAGACGCACGAGCTGACCCGCTCCGGCTCGCCGTTCCGGCGTGTGGAGAACCTCGTCCAGGTCCGTGACTGGTTCCGTCACTTCCTGGTCGATGGGAAGCGCCGCCTCCCGCCGCTGCCGAGGGCCCGCGCCGGCAAGTAGCCGCCGGCAACTCTGGCCGCCCGGCGGCCGCAAGGTGGCCGGGTGTCCCACCGAGCGGCACGTATGACGTCCGGCCGGCCCGGATATGCGGATTCGTGCCGCCGACTGGCACATTCGACGCAGCACAGGCCGGTTTTCGTCCGTCGTTCGCTGTAGCGGCCGCTGAGCGGCACAAAGCACAGCGCGACTCGCGACCAGGCCTCGTCGAGGCCGGGCACGTCCTCGTCCCGCCGTCGGCGCCGGCACCTGGCGCCGGAATCTCTCTAATGCACGCCACGCGATCACTGGAAACAGTCGACCGGCCGCCGATCGCCCGAATCCCGGGTTGGTTAGCCGTTTTCGTAGAACGTTGGGCTACGCGAGGGTCGGTCCGGCCACCGTTCTGTTTCTAGTGCCCAGGTGGCGTGCGTTTGAGAAGAACACGCCCGCGCACCGCCGACCGCGAGCCGCGAGCACGGCGAGCGCTTGGCAGGGCGAACGGCCGCCTGCACGACGAGCAGCAGCGAGAGTGAGCGGGTCCTAGGCGTGCTCCCCGCCGAACTCCTCGGTCGTCGAGCCCGGCACGTCCTCGCCGGGCGGGGGTTCGAGCGCGCCGTCGACGCTGCCCGCAGGCGCGCCGCCCGATGCCGCGGCGCCGATCCGGTCGCGGTGCGGGTCCGAGCCGTAGTCGGCACCGGCGGCGTCCGCGCGGCCGCTCCGCGGAGCGCTCTCCGATCCCTCGACGAGCGGCGCCTCGACGCCGGTTTCCTGGCGGTCGGGAACCGGTGTCGTCAGCGGGTCAGCCGCCGTCCCGCCGGCGAGGGTGTCGTGCCGATCGGCGACCGTGCCGCGGTCGATCCGTGCGACGAGCGACGGTTCGGGCGAGGAGGCGCCGCCGAAGTCGTCGGCGTCGTGGACCGGGTCGTCGGTTCGATCGGGAGGCTTCGTCATGGCTGAAAGGATCGCGTCGCACGCCACGCACCCGCGTCGGCGCACGCCCCACGGGGATTGCAGGCGGCTCGCACGGGAGAGCCCGAACCTGCGGTGTACCCTGCCGGCGATGACCGCTCCCTCGACGCCGCGCGACACGCTCGCCTCCGAGCGTGCCCACGCATTGCTCCGCGACTGGGACCCGCGAGCGGGCGGTGTGGGCCAGCTCGGTGGGCTCCTCGGCCGCCTGACGGCGGTCGACCAGGTCGGCGTGGAACAGCGGGTGGACGCGCTCAAGCGGCGCTCGATCAAGCGCGAGTCCAAGCTGTGGGCGCTCGACCTCGCGATCCGGATGATGGATCTCACGACGCTCGAGGGCCGTGACACGCCTGGCAAGGTCCGGGCGATGTGCGCGAAGGGCATCCGCCCGAAGCCCGGTGACGCGACGATCCCGTCGGTCGCCGCGATCTGCATCTACCCGGCCCTCATCGCCGAGGCGAAGGACGCGTTGCGCGGGTCCACCGTCAAGGTCGCCTCGGTCGCGACCGGCTTTCCGTCCGGTCAGACGTTCCGCTCCGTGAAGCTCGAGGAGACGCGCCTCGCGGTCGCCGCGGGCGCCGACGAGGTCGACATGGTCATCGACCGGGGCGCCTTTCTTGCGGGCGACCTGCGGACCGTCTTCGAGGAGATCGTCGAGGTCAAGGACGCGGCCGGCGACGCGCATCTCAAGGTCATCCTCGAGACCGGCGAGCTCGGAACGTTCGACAACGTCCGGCGGGCGTCGATCCTCGCGATGGCGGCCGGCGCAGACTTCATCAAGACCTCGACCGGCAAGGTATCGCCAGCCGCGACGCTGCCGGTGACGCTCGTCATGCTCGAGGCGATCCGCGACTTCGAGCGGGCGACCGGACGGGCCGTCGGGATGAAGCCGGCCGGCGGCATCCGGACGGCGAAGGAGGCCATCTCCTACCTCGTCGTCCTGTACGAGACGCTCGGTCCGCGCTGGATGACGCCGACGCGCTTCCGGTTCGGTGCGTCGTCGCTCCTGAACGACGTCCTCATGCAGATCGACAAGGAGCGGACGGGTCGGTACCAGAACCCGGACCATTTCACGGTCGACTGATCCGGAACCGTCGCCCGGCGGCCACCGTCGGGGCGGCATGACCGGAGTACCCCGCACGCCGACCACTCGCGCTCGGACGCGCCTCACCGCCCTCCTGGCGATGCTGTCGGTCGTCCTCACGGCCTGCATCGGCAGCGCGGGCGCATCGCGGGGCCCGGTCGCGACGATCGGCGCGGACGCGTCCAGCGCCGGGCCTTCGCCGACTCCCATCAGCACGACGCCGGCAGCGTCGGCCGGGATCGCCGACGCCGCGCTCAAGGCGGCACTCCTGCTGCGGTTCGGCAACCTCGCCTACTGCGACCCGGACGTCTACCCGGTCGCACGCGCGGACGAGGCGGCGCTCGCCAGCGAGCATCTCGCCGAGATGCAGGCCGACCCGACGACCTGGAACGTCATCGCGGGTCGCCTCGAGTTCTCGCCGTCCACGACCCCTTCCGGCGAAATGCTCGTCGCAGCGTACCGGACGTGGAAGATGCTCCGCGGGATCCAGCTCACGCCCTCGCCCGGCGGGCAGGCGTTCGATGCTGTGTTCGATCGTGGCGGCCCCGGCGCCGCCGCCAGCGCGAGCCCCGGTTCGAGCGTCGCGCTGGGCGACTTCGTCCACGTCGCGGGGACGATCGCGCCCGACGGCACGATCACCGTCGCCCACCAGGAGCCAGGCCGTCCGCCACCGTGTCCCATCTGCCTGGCTCGCGGAACGCGCATCGCGACCCCGGCCGGCGAGGTCGCCGTCGAACAGCTTCGCCCGGGCGATGCGGTATGGACGGCCGGGCCCGATGACAACCGTCTCGCGGCGACCGTGACCCGAATCGGATCCACGCCGGTCCCGCCGACGCACGTCGTCGTCCGACTCACGCTCGAGGACGGCCGAACGGTGCTCGCCTCGCCGGGCCACCCTCTGCCGAACGGACGGCCTGTCGGGTCGCTCGTCCGTGGTGACGCGGTCGACGGTTCGGTCGTCGCCTCGGCCGAGCGTGTCGCCTACGACGGCGGCCGAACGTTCGACCTGCTGCCGTCGGGGCCGACCGGGGCGTACTGGGCGAACGGCATCCTGCTCGGCTCGACGCTCAGCAGGTGACCGTGACGTTCGGTCAGGCATCCTCCACGGCGCCGAACACGAGGGCGGCGTTGAGCCCGCCGAACCCGAAGGACGTCGACAGCACACGGCGGTAGTCGCCCGGACGCCCGGCCGGGTCGCGGATGAGCCCCGGAAGGATCGCCCCGGACGCTTCGTCCGGTGTCGCGAGATTGACCGACGGCGGCGCCCAGCCGTCGCGGATGACGAGGGCAGCGAGCACGGCCTCGATCGCCCCCGACGCGCCGAGCGGATGGCCGTAGAGCGCCTTCGTCCCGCTCACGGGAACCGTCGCCGCCCGCTTCCCGAGCGCGAGCGCGATCGCCCGCGCCTCCGCGGCGTCGCCGATCGGCGTCGAGCTCGCGTGCGCGTTCACGTAGTCCACCTCCGACGCGTCGACGCCGCCTTCGGCCAGGGCGAGCGCGGCCGCACGGCCGGCCTCGACGCCGTCCGGCCGCGGCTGGACCATGTGGTAGGCGTCCGACGTCGCCCCGTAGCCCAGCACCTCGGCGTACGGACGCGCGCCGCGCGCGCGTGCGGCGTCCTCGGCCTCGAGCACGACGAGCGCGCCGCCCTCGCCCATGACGAAGCCGTCCCGCCCGGCGTCGAACGGCCGGCAGGCGGCGCCCGGATCGTCGTTCGAGCCCGAGGAGAGCGCCCGGATGATGTCGAACGCCCCGAAGGCGAGCGGGCTGAGCGGCACCTCGACGCCACCCGCGATCGCGGCGTCGATCTCGCCCGCCCGAATTGCCGCCACGGCCTCGCCGATCGCGACCGCGCCCGAGGCACAGCTGTTCGCCGTCGAAAGGATGGGGCCGCGGACGTCCAGGGCGATCCCGAGGTTCGCCGGGGCCGCTCCGCCGAAGACCGCGAGCGCGAGCGTCGGTGCCACCGCCTTGATGCCGCGCTCGAGATACCGCTCGTGCTGGATCTCCGCGAACGCGATCCCGCCGAGCGCCGAGCCGACGTAGATGCCGATCCGCTCGCGAGCCGCCGTGCGCGGGCCGCCCGGCACCAGGCCGGCATCCTCGATCGCCAGCCGTCCCGCCGCGATGGAGAACTGGCTGAAGCGGTCGAGCCGGCGCGCCTCCTGGGGGTCGACGTGATCGAGCGGATCGAACGCGTCGATCTGCGCTGCGACCCGGGATCGAAACGTCGACGGGTCGAAGCGGTCGATCCTGCCGACCGGCGAGCGTCCGCGGTGGACGCCGTCCCAGAAGGCGCGATGGCCGGTCCCGACCGCGGTCAACGGCCCGAGCCCTGTCATCCAGACACGTCGTCGCTCGCTCATGTCGGTGGATTCGTCGCGGCGGGCAGACCGGACCGCGCGCCGTCCGCGACTGCCTCGGCGATGGCCTTGAACGTCGCCAGCGTTCGGCCCGCGATGGGTCGGGTGAACAGTCGATCGACGAGCCGCGGGAACCGCTCGGCGCCGAGGAGCGGGAGCGCACGCTCGAAGTCGTGGACGATCGTCACCCGACAGCCGGGTCCGCAGGCCTCGATCCGCCAGGTCACGTCCATGCCCTTCGTCGCTCCGGCGAGGTGGACGAAGCGGAGCGTTCGCGCGTCCTCGTCGGACCACGTGCGGCTGCGCCACGCAACCGGGATCCCGAGTCCCACGAGCGGAAGCCACGCTCGGACGGCGACGAACGAGCAGACGAGGCGTCCGTCGGGCTCGCGCCGGTCGATCCGCGAGCGGACGTAGTGCGGCAGCAGACGCTCCCACGTCGTCACGTCGCGTGCCAGCACGAACACGACGTCGGGCGCGGCCGCGACGTCGATCCCGATCGAGGAGCGCACGGTTCAGCCGCCGTCCGAGACGGTCATGGCGCGAGCAGCGCGGCGAGGAAGCGCGGGTCGAGCGCCCGCGTCGCCGGCGCGAGATCGGCGAGCGCGAGCTCCAGCGTGCGACGGACATCCTGGCGTGCCGCCAGCCGCCGAGCGGCGTACTCGAGGAGCGCCGGACGCGCAACGAACGCCTGGACGATCAGGCTGACGACGTCCTTCGCGACGAACCGGCCGCGCATCGCGCGATCGTAGTCCTCGAGCGCCCGTGGGACGCCGTCGAGCTCGCGGCCGATCGCCCGCGCGGCGAGCGTGGCCGAGACGAGCGCCCGATGGAGACCTTCACCGGTGAACGGGTCGAGGAAGCCGGCCGCGTCGCCGATCAGGACCCAGCCGCGACCAGCCCGTCGCGTCACCCGGTGTCCCAGCGGCGCGGCGCCCGCCGGACGATCGAGCGGCCCCGAATCGGCCAGGCGAACCGCGGAGCCCGGGCCGTCGGTCACGCCGGCAAGGACGTCCTTGGCCGTCGCGGCGACCCCATGCGCACGGAGGTGGGCAGCGTTCCGTCCGCGAAGGACGATCCCCACGTTGACGCGGCGTCCGGGGACCGGGGCGAGCCCCACGTATGCGTCGCCGAGGACGACCATCCGGGCGTCGACTTCCGGGTCCGGGCCATCGTCCGAGCGTTCGAATGGCGCCTCGACGACATGGAACGTCACGCCGATCCGCTCGATCCGGGGGCGCCGTGCGACGCCTGCGGCCCGAGCGACGGTCGAGCGGATCCCGTCGGCGCCAACCACGACGCGGGGGCGGACTGTGAGGTGCGTTCCGTCGGCCGCGCGAACCGTCAGGGACGGCGTCGACGCGTCGAGGTCGACCCGCTCGACGACGGCACCGCGCGAGACGCACGCGCCGCGTTGTGCGGCACGCTCGAGGAGCAGCTCGTCGAGCGCCCGGCGGTCGAACCCGAGCGCGCTCGAGCCCCCGCGATCCGCGCCGTACGTCAGCCGGACCACCGAGCCACCTGGCGTCTCGAGCCGCATCGCCGGAACCACCCGGGCGACGGCGCGGAGCTCGGCGTCACCGATGCCGAGCGACCGCAGGAGCGGGCGGATGGCCGGGCCGCTGAACACGCCGCAGGCATGCCATCGATACGCCGGCCGGGCCTCGAGCACCGTCACGGAGCGGCCCCGCTGTGCGAGGAGCGCGGCCACGGCCGCGCCCGCCGGCCCACCGCCGACGACCGCGACCTCGCACTCTTCGATCACGCGGATCGATCGCGGGGTTTGGCGGCGATCGCGATCCGGTGGCGCGCGAAGCCGCGGAAGCGCGCGATCGGTTCGAGGCCGGCCGCCGCCAGCAGTCCTTCCATCTCGCGTTCCGTGTAGGCGCGGCGCGCGGAGAGCGGCGCGTCGTTGCGGCTCAGCCGGTTGCGCGTCACCGCCCGCGAGAGCAGGATCGCGCCGACCCACGTCAGACGGGATCGGAGGAGGTCGTTGACGACGACGCCGACGCGGGCGACACGACGAAGCTCGGCGAGGAACGCGACGGCGGCGTCGGGTTCGAGGTGATGGATGACGAGCGATGCGTGGGCGACGTCGAACGTTGCGTCGTCGAACGGCAGCGAGCGACCGTCGGACACGCGGAACGTCAGGCCGTCGATCGTCGCGAGCGTGGGATCGAGCGCGACCGCCGCGTCCAGGACCTCGGCACGGCTGTCGGTCGCGACGACCGTCAGGCGGCGGCCACGACGGCGCGCGTCGGCGATGAGCGCGGCCGGGATGTCGGCGGCGCCGGTCCCGACGTCGACGAGCGAGATCGCGGTCTCCGCGGGCACCGCACGGCCGCGCACGAGCGCGTCGAGCGCCCGGCGGGAGAGGCTCGTCCCGCCGACGAGCCGGTTCATCCGCCGCAGGTCGCGCAGGTTGCCGATGAGCGCCGGACGGTCGTCGAGCGGCCCGTCGAGCATCTCGGGCCGGTCGGCGAGGCGCTCCATGCGATTCGTTCGGCCGGCCTACGCGAGCCAGCCGGCGCCGGCGACCGGGCTGACCGCCCAGACGCGCGGCTCGAGCCCGCTTCGGGCGGGATAGTCGCGGCGGACCGCCGCACCGAGGGCATCTGCGGCATCCGGACGAACGAGGGCGACGATACAGCCGCCGAACCCGGCACCCGTCATCCGCGCCCCGAAGACGCCGGGGACGCTCGTCGCGATCTCGACGAGGGCGTCGAGATCGGCGCTGCTCACTTCGAAGTCGTCGCGCAGCGAGGCGTGCGATTCGACGAGCAGCCGACCGACGGCATCGAGGTCGCCGCGATCGAGCGCCTCGACGGTCGCGAGGACGCGCGCGTTCTCCGTGATGACGTGCCGACAGCGACGGGCGGTCTCGGCGCCCAGCTCGCCCGATGCCTCCTCGAGCATCGCGAGGGTGACGTCGCGAAGGGCACGAACCTGCGGGTGACGGCGGGCGATCACCCGCGCGGCCTCTTCGCACTGCGCCCGGCGCGCGTTGTACGCCGAGCCGTCGAGCGTCCGGCTCGAACCGCTGTGCACGACCACGAGGCTCGCCCGTTCGAGCGGGAGCGGTACGGCCCGCCATTCGAGCGACCGGCAGTCGAGCAGGACCGCGGCGCCCGGACGGCCCATCGCCGAGGCGAACTGGTCCATGAGCCCGCACTGGACGCCCACGTACTCGTTCTCGGCGCGCTGGCAGAGCTGCGCCATGCGGAGCCCGTCGACCGCCTCGGGATCGCGGGCGAGCGTCCAGGCCGACGCGAGCTCCAGCGCCGCCGAGGAGGACAGCCCGGAGGAGGGCGGAAGCGTGGACGCGATGACGGCTCTGGCGCCGCGCAGGGGGATGCCCGCCTCCTGGAGCGACCAGGCCGTGCCGGCGACGTAGTCGATCCAGTGATTGCGCCGCTCGCCGATCGCGTCGAGGGCGAAGGCAGCCGTCTCGCCCGTGTCGAGGCGCGTGATCTCGACGGTTCGGTCGTCGGTCGGGGCGGACGCGATCCGGATCTCGAGGTCGATCGCGAAGGGGAGCACGAGGCCCTCGTTGTAGTCGGTGTGCTCGCCGATGAGGTTCACCCGCCCGGGCGCGCGTAGGACGCGCGCAGTCGCCCGGTCGAACCGTCCGATCCGTCGTCCGAGCTCGCCGAGCAGCTCGTCGCGGGTCGGCGGCGGCTCGGGGCGGATGCGCCCGGCAGGTGCGCTCGGCACCGTTGTGCCACCTCGTGACGCGTGCATGGTCATCCCACGCACAGCCGTCGCGACAAGCGCGTCCTTCCGCCCGCTTTCGAGGTCCCACGAGCGTCCCCCGAGCGGGATCCCGGCCCGTCCGTCGCCCTTCGGCCGCCTTGTGGGCGTGCTTCCGCACGAGATGACCATGCAGCCGTCGTCGGCAAGCTCAACGCTCGGGCGGCGAGTGCGACTGCGATCGGTGGGATCACGCCGGGTCGACCTCGACCGCCTCGAGGGCCGGCGCCTCCGCCACGTCCGGGATGTCGATCCGGCGCAGCCGCGCCGCGCTCGTCTCGGGCAGCTGGTCGGTGATGAACAGGCCCGTCGCCGTCTCGACCGAGGCGCGGACCTTCGTCAGCCGCTCGTTCCGGTGCGGCGGCAGGAACTCGATCCCCAGGTGCCAGTCGTCGGCACCGTCCGGCGCCTCGAGGACGGTCATCATGTACGGCAGCTCGAACCCGAACAGCCGGTCGTAGCGGAGGACGACCCGTCGAAGCGCTCGTGCGAGCGCGGCGGCGTCGCCGGCCGTCATGTCGCCGAACCGGCGGAGGTCGTGGCGCCGCGCACGGACGTGGACCTCGTACGGCCAGCGGCTTGCGAACGGGACCGCCACGACCCACGGGCCGTCGACCTCCAGCAGCCGATCGCTGCTCGCGTCGGCCTCGGTCACGGCGCAGGGGACGCACCCGTGGGTTTCGCGACGGCCGGCGTCGAGTGCCTCGACCCGCGCGCGAATGAGCGGCGGCAGGTGGTCGAAGGCGTAGATCTGGCCGTGCGGGTGCGACAGCGTCGCACCGACGGCCTCCCCGCGGTTCTCGAACACGAGGACGAATCGGTGACGCTCGTCGGCCCACAGCTCGTTCGACCGATCGCGCCAGACCGCGACGACGCGTGCCAGTGCCTCCGGCGAGAGCGTCGCCAGCGAGCCCTCGTGCTGCTCGGTGTAGAGGACGACCTCGCACCGCCCGGAGGAAGGACGAACGGTCGGGCTCGCCGCGACCGGCGGAGCCGGCTCGAGCAGGGCCGGATAGCGGTTGTCGAAGACCGCCGCGTCGTAGCTGAACGGGACCTCGGGGCCGCCGGGACACAGCGGGCACGCGGTCGCATCCAATCGGCGATCCGACGAGTGCGGGCGGGTGTTGCGGGCCGGGGAGAAGGCGATCCAGGTACCGGTGAGCCGGTCGAGCCGCTCCTGGAGCGCTCCGGGCTGAACGGTCGGCCAGTCCGGCCCGATCGTGCCGCGCAGCTCGCCGTAGACATAGAGGCGCCGTGCCGCTCGGCCCGTGAGCGTGTGGCGCTCGAGGCGCGCGAGGACGCCTGGCTCGGACCGGTGGCCGCTCCTGCCGTCCCGATCGGTCGGGCTGGTCGGGCGGCTGTTGCTGATCAGGCCGGGCTGACGAGGCGAGCCGGACGCGGCGTCGATCGGCAACTCCTCGGGCGGAACGTGTTCCGTCCATTGTGCGCCGCGAAGGGAGGAGGGTGGTGCAGGGAGCGGGTGCAATAATCCATCGGTGACGATCGAGGAACGCGTTCCCGTTCGAACGCCGGACGGTTCGGCCGCCGGGTGGGGGCTCGGCGACGGGCAGGCGATCCCGTGGGAGTACGCGCCGGCGCCCGAGAGCCGCGACATCGTCCGCCTCAAGGACCGCTACGGGCTGTTCGTCAACGGCCGCGAGGTCGAGGCATCCGGCGGGGAGTGGTTCACGACCGTCGATCCGGCGACCGAGCAGCCGCTCGCGGAGGTGGCCCGGGCGACCGAAGCGGATGTCGATCGGGCGGTTCGGGCGGCGCGCCGTGCGGAATCACGAACCTGGGGCCGCCTTCCGGGCCGCGAACGCGCGAAGTACCTGTTCCGGGTCGCGCGGATCCTCCAGGAGCGCAGCCGGGAGTTCGCGGTCCTCGAGTCGATGGACTCGGGCAAGCCGATCAGGGAGAGCCGCGACGTCGACGTCCCGCTCGCGGCGGCACACTTCTGGTACTACGCGGGGTGGGCGGACAAGCTCGAGTACGCGTTCCCCGGGCGGGTCGCGCGGCCGCTCGGCGTCGCGGGCCAGATCATCCCGTGGAACTTCCCGCTGCTCATGCTCGCCTGGAAGATCGCGCCGGCGCTCGCCGCGGGCAACACCGTCGTCCTCAAGCCGGCCTCGACGACGCCGCTGACCGCGCTCCTCTTCGCCGACGTCTGCCGGCAGGCCGACCTGCCGCCGGGCGCGGTGAACATCGTCCCGGGGCCGGGCGAGATCGGGAGCGTGATCGCGCGCCATCCCGGCGTCGCGAAGGTCGCGTTCACCGGTTCGACCGAGATCGGCAAGCTCATCCAGAAGGCGGTCGCCGGCACGGACAAGGCGCTCACGCTCGAGCTGGGTGGCAAGGCCGCGAACGTCGTCTTCGAGGACGCCGCGATCGACCAGGCGGTCGAAGGGATCGTCAACGGCATCTTCTTCAACCAGGGCGAGGTCTGCTGCGCGGGCTCGCGACTGCTCGTCCAGGAGTCGGTCGCGGACGTCGTCGTCGACAAGCTCAAGGACCGGCTCTCGACCTTGCGGGTCGGGGATCCGCTGGACAAGAACACGGACGTCGGCGCGATCAACTCGCGCGCTCAGCTCGAGAAGATCACGGAGCTCGTGGCGTCCGGGGTCGACGAGGGCGCGGACATGTACCAGCCGGCCTGCGACCTCCCCGAGCGCGGGTACTTCTTCCGCCCGACGCTCTTCACGAACGTGGCCCAGTCGCACCGGATCGCCCGCGAGGAGATTTTCGGCCCCGTGCTCTCTGTGCTCACCTTCCGGACGCCCGACGAGGCGGTCGAGAAGGCGAACAACACGATGTACGGGTTGAGCGCCGGCGTGTGGACCGAGAAGGGGAGCCGGATCCTCGAGATGACGCGTCGGCTGCGGGCGGGCGTCGTCTGGGCGAACACGTTCAACCGCTTCGATCCCACCTCACCGTTCGGCGGCTACAAGGAGTCGGGCTTCGGCCGCGAGGGCGGCCTCCACGGACTGCTCGCGTACGTTCGGCTGGAGGACCGCTAGCGTGCGGCCCGCGGCCACCTCTCGAGGCGCTTTGCCATCGCGATCGCCCCGATTGTTCGACCCTGCCGGACAGGATCGGGAGCTCCGGCCACGCTTCGCCGCGGATCTACCTACCTCGGCCACCGTTCTGAGCTTCCGCAGCGGCTCGCGCACCGACTGTCAGCCGGCGTGGGCTAACCGGCGAGGTTCGGGCGGGAGCGCCGCACGCCCCGGGCCATTCGATCCTGCCCGATGGCTCGGCATGGGTGCCGGGCTGTTCGATGCCACCGAATT